>JANPIW010000115.1:0-50950 GCA_031425215.1 Verrucomicrobiaceae bacterium | reverse complement strand
CGTAGCCGGTGCCGATGACCATCGCCACGACGGTGGCGACGATGCCGACGAGCAGGCTGATCGCGCCGCCAGTGAGCACGCGCTGGAAAACTGAGCGCCCGAGCGCATCCGTGCCGAACCAATGTCCTGGGCCGGGCGGCTGCGTCACGAGATCGGTGTTTTGAAGTTTTTGCGTCTCGTGAAAAGCAAACGCCCCGACGACGCAGGCCGCTGCGATGAGAACGAGCACGATGAGCGAGACCATGGCCGCGCGGTTGCGGCAGAGACGCGCCCAGGCTTCACGCCACGGGCCGCGAGAGTGGTGCGAGCTTCCAGCTTGCGCGCCTGAAAACCTGGAAGGCTGACTTGGTTTTGAATTCGTCTCGCTCATTTCTCAGTCAGACGAATGCGCGGGTTGAGCCAGGCCTGGAGGATGTCCACCAGCAGATTGAAGATCACGATCAGCGCGGCAAAAAGCGCGGCCAGCGTCATCGCCACCGTGAAATCCTTGTGAACCGCCGAGCTGATGAAATGCCGGCCCAGCCCTGGAAGCTGAAACACCGTTTCCGTCACGAACGCGCCGCTCAAGAGTCCGGCGGCGAGCGGGCCGAGGTAATTGATGAGCGGCAGGCAGGCGAGACGGAAGGCGTGGCGCGCGATGATGGTTTTCTCATCGAGACCCTTCGCGCGCGCGGTGCGGATGTGATCGGCGGCGAGCGTCTCGCGCAATCCGCCGCGTGTGAGCCTCGCCACCGCCGCCGCGCTGATGAGGCCGAGCGTCACGGCGGGCAGCACCCAGTCATCGCTGTCATACCAGCCTGCGACGTTGAACCATTTCATTTTCATGCCGAAGAGCAGCGCGATGAGCGGTCCCAGCACAAGGCTGGGCAAACACACGCCGAGCGTGGCGGCGGCCATCGTCGCGCGATCGACAAATTTTCCCGCGCGCAACGCCGCGAGCGCTCCCGCCGGGATGCCCAGCGCCACCGCGATGAGGAACGCCATGCCGCCGACGGTGAATGAAACGGGCGCGGCCTGCGCGATGATGTCGCCCGAGTTCCAGCCCTTGAGGCGGTATGAGACAGGAAGGTCAAAGGTGGCGAAGCTCTTCACATTCCGCCAGAGCTGCACACGCAGCGGCTGGTCGAGGCCGTAGATACGGTTCAAACTTTCGCGCACGTTCTCTGGCATCTCGCGCTCGCTGGCGAAGGGGCTGCCCGGCGACAAGTACATCAGCGTGTAAGTGATGGAGATCACCGCCACGATGACGATCATACCTTGCACGGCGCGGCTGAGAATGAAACGGATCATGGCTTTGGCATCAGCGGTTGATACGGGCCGAGGCTCACTGCTTTGTAACAGCGGTGGCTGATCATTGAGTGCTTCCAGTTCCGCACCTCCGGGCGTTCGAGACTGGAGTTCATTCGCCAGAAAACCGGGATCATCGGCATCTCGTCGAGCAGCATTTCCTCGCCCTGGCGCATGAGGGCGAGGCGCTTGCTCACATCCGGCTCGCGCGTGGAGGCGAGCATCAGCTCGTCGTAGCGCGGGTTTTTCCAGCCAGTGTCGTTGTTGCCATCGAAGGAGCGGAAGATGCCCAGAAAGGTGAAGGGGTCGGTGTAGTCGCCCACCCAGCCGGCGCGCGCGACGTCGTAATCGAGCCGGTGCTGCGCGTCGAGGTACACCTGCCAGTCCATCTGCCGGATGCTCACTTCGATGCCGAGGTGCTTGCGCCAGCTCTCCTGGAAAAACTCAGCCACCGTGCGCGCGTTGGGGCTGGTGTTGGTGAGGATGTCGATCTTCCGAAAACCTTTGCCGTCGGGAAAACCAGCCTCGGTGAGCAGCCGCTTTGCTTCCTTCGGATCGAAGCGCACTTTTTCCAGCGGCGGGTAATCGGGATGCGCGCCCGGCGGTGTGAGGCCCGTGGCGGGGCGGTGGCCGCTGCGGATGACCTGGTCGAGCAGCGCAACGCGATCCACCGCGAGGGAGAGGGCGTTGCGCACGCGCTTGTCGTTAAACGGCGCGCGCGTGGTGTTGCAGCGGTAGAACTCGCACGTCATCTCCAGCGACTGCTTGAAGAACGGCGGCTTGGTCTGGCGATACAGCGGCACCTTCGCCAGCGGCACGGTGTAGGTGATGTGAAGCTGGCCGTCGAGGAAGGAGCGCTCCTCGGACTCGTAGTTGTCGATGGGGAAGAAATGAATCTCGCGCAACGCGCAACGAGCGGCGTCCCAGTAGTGCGCATTCTTTTTCACTGCGATGAAGTGGTTGATGCGCCAGTCCTTGAGCGTGAAGGGGCCGTTGCACACGAGGTTGCCGGGCCGCGCCCACTCGGTGTCGCGCTTCGTCATGCCGCCAAATTTCTCAATCGTCTGCCGCGGCACTGGGAACCAGGTGTAATGCTTCAGCATCCCCGGAAAATACGGCGCCGGTCCTTCGAGCACGATCTCGAGCGTGTGATCGTCTGGCGCTTTCACGCCCACGGTCGAGAAGTCCTTCGTCTCGCCTTTGTTGAAGGCAGCGGCGCCTTTGAGCAGATGCAGCATCTCGCCATACTTCGATGCCAGCTCCGGCGAGAGGATGCGCTGCCAGGCATAAAGAAAATCATGCGACGTGATCGGAGTGCCATCGCTCCACTTCGCCTCGGGGCGCAGCTTGAAGCGCCACGTCACCTGGTCCTGCGACTCCCAGGAGAGCGCCACACCCGGTTCGTTCGCATCTGGATCGTTCACGCCCGGCGCGACGAGTCCCTCAAAGAGCGAGACGATGACAAAATGCTCCGGCTGCCCCGTGGCGATGTGCGGGTCCAGCGTCTCGATGTCCGTGCCGATGCCCACGAGGAGGACGCCATTTTCATCCGCGAGCTTGACGCGCTCGGGCCGCGTTTTGCGCAGCGCATCAAATCCCCACACACCCGCGACGAGCGCGGCGATGATGATGAGGCGTGTGATCCAGGTCATGGGGAGGCGGAATGTTTTGGCGCGGCGGAGGATGGACGGGCGCGGGCAGGATGAAAGCGGGAAATGCGTCGCGGGGCCGCTTCGGAATAGCGGGGGCGAGGTGTTGGGGCGTGTTTCTCGACGACGCGCCGGGCGCCACAGTTTGAAGCAGCGCTGAAGTCCGGGCGGTTTTCCGGCTGGCGTATGCACCATGCTCATCACGCGGAGCGATGATGGCTACTATGCCATGAACCCGAGCGGCGGGGCGCTGCTGCTGGTGCTGTAGAACTCGCCGATGTTGGGCAGGATCGCGGGCAGGTCGCTCTTTGCGACACCGAGCCAGAGCGCGAGTTCGGCAAAGAAGAGATCGCAGCTGGTGGTGGGGATGAGGCGGCCGCGGCCGGTGTCGAGCGGATTGACCTCGGCGCCGGAGTCGGGATTCACGGCGAGATTGGGATAAGTGCCGAAGATTCTTTTGCCGATGACGGAGCCACCGACGACGAGCTGATTGCCGCCCCAGGCGTGATCGCTGCCCTGGCCGTTGCTGGTGAGCGTGCGGCCAAAGTCGGACGCGGTGAAAAGCGTGACTTGGTTTGCCATGCCGATGGCGACCATTGCGTCATTGAACGCACCAATGGCCTCGCTGACCTCGGGCAACATGCCTGCCTGGAATCCGAGCACGCCGCTGTGGTGATCCCATCCGCTGCGCTGCACGAAGAACGTCTGGCGCAGCGCGCCGATGCCGGTGCGGCCCTGGATGGTCTTGGCGATCATTTTCAATCGATTGCCGATGTGCGTGTTTGGAAATGTGATGCCTGCGGGTAGCGCGGGCGCGGTGGCGGTGGCGAAGATGTTGTAAGCATCGAGCGCTTGTTTTTTTCGCGAGTTAAAGGTCTGCGCGAGGATGTTGGCGTATTGCTGGCCGAGCTGGCTGTCCACACCTTGGCTGAGCGCTTGTGTGAGCGTCTGGTTGTTTTGCCACACGGCGTTGTAGTTCGTGAGGCCCACGGCACCCTCGGTGGTGATCGAGTACTCGCTCACGGTGTCGCCCGTCTGCCACACGTTGCCACCATCGAGGGAGACGTTCATCGGCACGATCTGGTTCGGGTTCACGCTTTTCAAAATGTCCGCCATACGCCCCGCCCAGCCGATGCCGCTGCGCGAGTGCGGGATGCTCGTCTGCCATTGCTCGATCTGGTCGCTGTGTGAATACAGGCCGAGCGGCAGCAGCTTGAGGTTTTGATTCACCTCGGTGCGGTTCATCACTGGCTCGATGAGGGTGCCGACGTTGGCGACAAAGGATGCCTTGCTGTTTTGGAACAAGTCCGCGACTTCGGGCATGCCGTAATGCACGCCGAAGTTTGGCAGCCCGATGGGATTGATGTCGATGAGGCTGGCCGGCGCGAGCGCGAGATTGGAGCGCGAAGCCTGATACTGCGCATACGCGGCGGGCTCACGCGGCACGAGCATGTTGTAACTGTCGTTTCCTCCAGCGAGGAAAAGGCAGACGAGCGCGCGATACTCACCAGCGGCTGGCGCGGTGACGGCGGCGAGGTTCTCGGCGAGGCGGAGATTCAGAATGGTGTTCAGCACCGAGACGGAGCTGACGGCAGCGCAGTTTGCGCGGCCGAGGAACTGGCGGCGGGTGAGGCTAGATTTGGGATTCATAATGGTTTGATGGTTAGCTCGTGTTCCGATTTCAGTGCTCAGTGCGAAGTGCGAAAAGGCGCGGAGCGCTTTGGACTGAGCATTTTGTCTTTTCACCTCTGCACATTGAACTCCGCCGAGGTGACGATGAGATAGATCGCGAGCCGCAGACGCTCGCGATGCCAGTTGTGAGAGGTGCCGCCGGATGGTCTCACGCGGTCGATGGATTCACGGATGATTTGAAACTGGCGCGGCGTGAGCGTGCCGCCGGTGAGCGTCATGTCGAGGCGGCGGAGGAGTGGATCAGAGTCCATGAGCAAGCTCTCGGATGGTGTGGTCTGATTGATGTTCGCGGCAGGCACGACCATGGCCAGCTCGACATCGCTGTTAAGCCGCACGGCGTATTGGGCTGTTGATCCCCAGCGATGCAGGTTGTTGCCGCCGATGGCGTTCCAGAAATAGTTCGGCCCTGTGATGGCGGTGCTGGCATTGATGATCTGAAACTCGGGCGCGACGAGGCCGGCCTGTGTGACGGGGCCGGGCGGGCTGTGGCCTGGCATGAAGAAGTTGAACACGCTCGGCGCGTTCATCGGGTCCTGCATGTGATCGAGCGTGAACTGGTCGAGCGGATAGTAGCCCGAGGTGGAGTAGGCATTGAAGGCGCGCGCGAAATTCACCACGCGCAGGAATGGCTCGCGCAATTTGCCCCACGTCGGCTGCTCCATCATCGCGGGGTCACGCGCCTCAGGGTCGAGGAGGATGGCTTTCACCACGGCCTTCATGTCGCCGCGCGGTCCCACGGGGTTTGTGCCATTGAATGCGGCGGTGACGCGGCCGATGTAGGCGGCGCTGGGATTGGAGGTGACGAGGCGCTGGATGAGCTGCCTGCCGACAAAGGGGCCGACGCTGGGATGATTGAAAAGATTGGTCACTGCGGCATCGACATCGAGCAGGCCTGCCGTGCCCGTGTTCCCTGGACTGGGCGTGCGCGCAGGGAGCGCGAGGCCGCCAAGGAGTGTCTTGGCGTTGCAGTCGTGATTCGCGTCCCACATTTTCATCTGCAGCTTGTAATCGCCGTTGGTTCCGGGGAAATTTTTATCGGCAAAAGTCATGCCGGTGAAGACGCGGGCCAGCTCGGTGATGTCGGCATTCGTGTAAGTGGGGATGAGCTGGCCCGCCTGCGGATGACCGACCGGATGGGTTTTGCGCGTGCCGTTGTCCTCCAGCTCCCAGAGGCCGATGCTGAAGAGTTGCATGATCTCGCGGGCGAAGTTTTCATCTGGGTAAATTTTGTTCACCGGATCAGCCTTCTGGTTGTTGAGATGGCTGAGGTACACGCCCATGACGGGATGCGTGGCCACGTCGTAGAGCAGGTTTTTGTAATTCCCGAAGGCGTGCGTGACGAGCTTGTCATAATAGTTTGCCATGCCTTGGCCCTCGACGGCGAGCGCCTCGGGCCGGTCTGCCGCGACGAGTATCTCGCTGAGCGCGAAGGCCACGCGCTGACGCAAAATATCGGGGAGCTGTGTGCCCACGTCATCGGGCCGCAGCTTCGGCACACCCATGGCGCGATGCCACCAGGAGAACTCCTTGTAGTTGCCGTAGAGGCCAATGCCGTTCCCAAACGTCTCAGCCCAGGCCGTGAAGGGCTGGAGCAGTCCGAGCGGGCGCGTGAACTGGTCATTGATCCACGCATCAAAACCCACGGCCATCACTTCCTCGACGTTCTCGGGAATGATGTCGGCATCGCCCGCGCTGTCCTGATCGGGGCCAAAGCCGGCCTGGAGCAGGAAACGCGCGGATGCTTTTGCGGAGGGCAGCGCGGATGCGTCGTTCATTGTCGCGGTCGCTGAGTTTGGAACTCCCACAGTATAGCCCGTTCCAGCAGTGACGGTGATAATCGCGGTCTCGGGGCCTTCGACGCTGGCATCATTCACGGGTGCGAGTTCGATCCACGTCTCGCGCGCGCCGAAGGGAAAATAAACCTGGCTGCTGTTTGTCAGTGTGTAATCCGTGCCGGGTGTCGCGGTGCCGGTTGCGGTGAAGCTGATCCACATCGGCTTGAAGTTGCCCGTGCGGCGGATGGCGATGACGCCTTTGTCCGGCCAGTCTTCGCGCATGTCGCCGTCGATGAGGCCGACGGTGATCACGGTGCTCGCCGCGTTTGCGTTCATGCCGCTGGTCACGCGGGTCAGGTCGATGGTGTCGTTGCGGTCAGAGTGCTGGCTGAAGGGATTGAAGCCGATGCGGTATTCCTCCCAGTCGCTGAGCAGGTCGCCGTCGCTGTCCTGATCTTGCGACTGGAGTTTGAAGAACCACTGGTCCGCCCCATTCGTCGCGACGTCTTCGAGCATCGTCGTGCCATCACCTGATGTGGTGCCGAGAAGCGTCCAGCTTCCTGGAGCGAGAGCCTGGCTGCCGTAGAGGCCGTAGAGTTTTCCGGGCTCGCTTGGCCATGATGCATTCACATTTCCTGCGGAGCCGGGCAGCATCTCCATCAGCGGACGGGAAGTGGAATCAAGGGGATTGGTGCCTGCGGCGTTCTCGGTGGCATTGGTAAAGCCATCGCGATCGGTGTCAGCCGTGGCGATGAGTCCGATGGCGCCGTAATGCACTTCCCAGATGTCGCTTTGCAGGTTGGCGTTTTGGTCGAGCGCAGGCAGCGATGCGGCGCTGAGCAGCAGCGCCAGTAAGATGGATTGCATGTGTCGCATAAGTCGGATGGGTTTGAGATTATCAGGATGGTTTTTCGCGCGAGGCCAGCCAAAGCCATGCGGGCACGCTGAAGGCAAGGCTGCCGAGGAGTGACATCACGATGAATGCTCCTGCGCCGGGTCCGCGTCCGCTTCGACGAGCCAGCCAGGCGAGCAAACCCATGACCAGGAAAGCCTCGGCGATGAAGACCAGTGCCACGGGATTGCGCAAAGCTGCGAGCACCAGATCGAAGTCAGCGAACAGACACCACAAAAAGACTCCGTTTGGAACGACGATGCCCAGTCCTGCCAGCAGCAGAAGGAATGAACGGGTTTGTGAAGAAAGAGTGAGAGTTCTCATGGCCGGCGTCCCATTAATGTCCGAAATTTTCCACTCATTTCTGATCCAGCCAGTTGAAGAACGCGCGATGTGCCGGCTTGACATGACCCGCGATTTCCGCGTTTCCGAGCCGCCAGCTTTGAAAATAAGATTTCACGCCGATGCCGCCCCGCGAGTCTGAGGGTGGGGCGCTGGTGAGGGCGAGGGCGATGTCAAGCATGCGCTTCTCATCCTCGAGCGTGTAACGCCATCCGCCATGCGGCCGCACGGGATGCACGGCGATGATCTTGAGGCTGTCCGCCAGCGGCACAAAGGTCAGCTCCGCCCCAGCGCGCCGTTCCACCTTGGCAAACGGCGCGCTCACGTCCGACGCGCCGTCCATCGAAACATCAAGGCCGTAGCCATAGCGTGCCCACACGGTCCTGCTCGTGGGCGGCCACTGATCCGGCAGCCAGGTGGTGAGGCACATTTTCCATTCGCGCTTCTTGTTCGCGGGCTTGTCGTTCGGCGTCGTGGCGTGCGCGCTTTTCCAGGCGCGCTCCAGGGATCGATCGATTTGCTTCTCCCCGATGCCCCGGGCATTCGCGCCGGATGCACGGCCCGTCGAGAGCAGGAGGATGAGTACGAGCGACGCGATGATGGACGACGGATGCATGATGCGCAGACCATCGCCCGGAGGCTGGAGAGATAAATACGACTATGGTAGTAGTCACTTGAGACAAGGCAGCTTCTCCAGCGCGATGAGCATGGCGGTGTGGCGATTGTCGGCGCCGAGTTTTTCGAAGATGTGGGCGAGGTGGACTTTGATGGTGGTGGTGGCGCAGCCGATGATGGCGCTGATCTCGGGATTGGATTTTCCCTGCGCGACCCAGAGCAGCACCTCGGCCTCACGCGGTGTGAGGCCGAGCGCTTCGAGTGGAGCGGCGCTGTTGAAGTTGGGATTGAAGTCGGCGTTGCGTTTGTTTTCGCGCTCGAGACGCGCTTCCACGGCAGAGAGGAGGTCGGCTGCGCTCACGGGCTTGGTGAGGTAATCGTCCGCGCCGAGTTTCATGCCTTCGCGCTGGTCGCACTTCTCTCCTCTGGCGGTGAGAAAAATAAATGGTGTGCCGGAGATGGTGCGGTCGTTGCGCAGTGCTTGCAGCACACCGTGGCCGTCCAGCTCGGGCATCATCACGTCACAGAGGATGAGGTCGGGTTTCTCCTCGCGCGCCATGGCGATGCCGGTGCGGCCATTGGCGGCTTCGAGCACGGTGTGGTCTTCCATTTCGAGGATGGTGGCGATGTTCTCGCGCATGTCGGGATGGTCTTCGATGATGAGGATGGTTTTCATGGCGGAGTTGAGAGCTGACGCAGTGCGCCTGGAATATGATGCTTGAATTGGGGAGTCGCACTCATCCCTCAGCAAAAACGGGAATCCGCACAGTGACGGTGGTGCCGTCCCCGGCTTTGCTTTGCAGGATGATCGTCCCGCCGTGCAGTTCGACGCAGCGCTGCACGACGACGAGACCGAGGCCGGTGCCCTGGCGCTCGCCCACATTGCTGCCTCGGGTGAAGGAGGTGAAGAGACGCGACTGGTCTTCTTTCGGGATGCCGATGCCGTGATCGCGAACGGTGAGGATGAGTTCGCCGGCTTCGCGCGCGGCGGTGAACTCGACGGGCGTGCCTGGCTCGCTGTACTTCACTGCGTTGGAGAGCAGATTGGAAATGATGTGGCGCAGCAGTCCTTCATCACTCACCGCTCCGCCCAGGGGTGTGAGCGCGCGAAAGCTGATGTGACACGCCGCGCCCGTGGCGGAGCGCAGCTCGTCAGTGAGGGCGGGGAGGAATTTGTCGAGATCAACTGGCTGTGGAGTGAAGCTGACGCGGCCTTCCTCGACACGGCCCACGAGCAGCACCTCGTCGATGAGCAGCGCGAGGTTTTTCGTGCTGCGGAAGATCATGTCGAGGTGCCGCTCGCGTTTATCCTGCGGCAGACGGTCGAAGTAACGGCGCAGCACGTCGGTGGCGGACATGATGACGCCTAGCGGTGTGCGGAACTCGTGCGAGACGAGCGAGACAAAGTTTGTCTTCAGGCTCGCCAGCTCCGTCTGCTGCGCGAGCGCGCGCTCAAGCTCCGCCGTGCGCGCCGCGACGCGCTGCTCCAGCTCGATGTTCATCTTGCGCAGGTTCGTCACTTTGAGCCGCTGCCGCCACATCCATGCCAGAATGCCCAGCGCGACGACTCCGAGGGACGCCGCCCCGATCAGAATCTGCTGTCTCAAATCCCGCCGCTCCCACAGGGGCGCCTGATCCAGCACACGTGCCAGATGGCCCTCCGGCAAAAAGATCTCGATGGTACCCTGGCGTCCTCCTTTTGCGGGCAGCTTCCCCTCCAGCCGGCACACGCCCGTGAACTCACACTGCGCGCCAATATGGAAGGCGGCCGGGGCGAGGGCCTTGGGCTTGTAGAGCACGCGCATCGTGCGCTTCTCGTCCGTGATCACGAGCACGCCAAAGCTGATGACCACCCTTGTCTCATCCACAATGTAGGTCGTCCTGTATCCATCGAAACACGTCACCCGCCCGCGCACACGCACGAGCTGCCCGTCGATCCGCTGGCGCGAAGCTTCGTCCCGGTAAGCCTCCGTGCTGTCGAAAGCGACCGGCTCGGGAAGCCTGCCCGACCCGAGGCGCACAGCGGTGCAGCGATCCATCCACGGCACGCCCGGCACCGCAGTGAGCTGCTCGCCGGGAGCGAGCGCGTAGCGCATCGGCACGCCTGTGACCTCGATGCGGTCTCCCGGTTTCATGGGCAAAGGCTTCACGATCTGCCCGCGAATGGTCCCCGTCCCGTCGTGCAGATAAAAGTGCCCTGGCCACACCTCGAAGAGCAGCGTGCCTGTGAGAGTCACCCGCTCATTCTTTCCGATGAGCGTGAGCGCCTCCGCGACGCTGACCCTGCGCGCTGCCTCCTGCCCCTGGCTGACGCGGGGCGCGAGAGTCACGATGAGAGCAAGAGCCGCGATCATCGTCTGGACGGGAAAGGTCATGCCGGGGGACATGGGCTGATGGTTCGGTGATTTTCGCGCGGCTGTCATGCTGCCTCTTGTCGGGATCAAAGGGTATCAGCCGCCGCACCAGCGCCATATAGTTCGATGGTAGTAGTTTCTTCAGAAGGGGGCGGAACGATTGACCAGCCTCAGAAGCGCCGCGAGCTTGGCCACGGAAAGGCCATTCCGTGTTGCGGCAATCGACAGAGCTTGCGGTCGAGTACGAGGGTTCCAACCGGATATGCGCGCGTGTATTCTGGAGTTTCGTCGAGCAACCTTCGCGATGACCTGCGGTTTCACACCGGCCATGAAACTCAAACTCATCCTCGTCGCGGTCTTTGCTGTCACCGCTTTTTCAATCTCTCACGCTGACACGAACTGGCCGCGGCTGCGCGGCGCTGATGCGGACGGGATCGCGAAGAGGGCGGACATCCCACTGACATGGAGCGACACGGAGAACATGGCGTGGAAGACGGCGCTGCCGGGGCCGGGATCGTCGAGTCCGATTGTGTGGGGCGACAAGGTTTTCGTGATCTGCTGGTCGGGCTATGGCGACAAACCGGAGGCGCAGGACATGACAAAGTTGCAGCGGCATCTCGTCTGCCTGAGCCTCGCAGACGGGAAGATCATCTGGGACAAAACCGTGCCCGCCGCGCAGCCGGAGGATCCATATCAAGGCTACATCACCGAGCACGGCTACGCGAGCAGCACGCCGGTGACGGATGGAGAGCGGGTTTATGCTTTCTTTGGCAAGAGCGGGGCGCTGGCTTTTGACTTCGATGGGAAACAGCTCTGGCAGACTGATCTCGGAAAAATGTCGGCGCGCATGAGGTGGGGATCGGCCGCGAGTCCTGTGCTGCACAAAGACATGGTGATCGTGAACGCGTCGGATGAGAGCCGCGCGATCTATGCGCTGGACAAAAAAACCGGCAGCCAGGTGTGGAAAGCGGAGGGTGGTGACACGCTGCAGCTCGCGTACTCGACGCCAGTGCTGGTACCGCGTGATGACATGCTCGATCTCGTCCTCGCGGTGCCGTCTGAGCTTTGGGCGCTGAATCCTGACACGGGAAAGCTGCGCTGGTATGCGGTGCATGGCCTGCCGGGAAACATCTCGCCTGGCGTGATCGTGGGCGCCGATGCGCTCTACGTCACGGGCGGATTCCCCACCAGCGGCACCGCGGCCTTCAGTCGCGCTGGCGGCAAGGGTGATGTGACCGCCGCGAACAAGCTCTGGGAGTCAGCCAGCAATTCCTATGTGCCCACGCCCATTCTGCATGAGGGCCGTCTGCATGTGATCAATGACAAGGGATTTGCATTCTGCCTCGATGCAAAAACGGGCGCGGAAGTTTACCGCGAGCGGGCGCTCGCAGGCGCGGCGGATGATGGCGGCGGTGGTCGTGGCCGGCGCGGTGGCGGCGGTGACAAGCCGTTTTATGCATCGCCGGTGATGGTGAATGGAAAGCTTTACTGTGTCTCGCGCCGGAGCGGCACCATCGTGATCGGCACCGGCACGAGCTTTGAAAAGCTCGCGACCAATGTGATCGCGTCCGACACGAGCCAGTTCAACGCCACGCCCGCCGTGTCTGGTAACAGGCTGCTGCTGCGCTCGGAGCGGTTTCTTTACTGTGTGAGCGGGAAGTGAGCCACGCCGCGCGCGATCAAAACGACGGGCGGCCCGAGAAAGGCTGGCCGTTCACGCTCACGGGCGTTCCGCCTGAGTTGGTGAAGTTGCCCTGACCAGCGTTGTTGTAGTTCGCATTGTCGCGATAAACGGTGGTGCCGCCGGGATTCAGCAGCCGCACCTGGCCGCCCGCGTCAATGGTGACGGTCTGGCCGGCGATGTTCACCGTGTTGCCGTTGAGCGAAGTGGTGCCGGAGAAACGCACACCGGCGCTGCCCTCGCTGAAAAGATTGATGAGCGAGGCCGCTGCGGTGCCGCGCCCGCCGAGGGTGCTGTTGCTGATGAGCAGCTCGCCAGCCGGGGAGAAGACGCCGGCCTTGATCACGTCTGCGCCGATGAAGGAGTTGTTGATGGAGATGTTGCCGCCGTGGGTTTTCATCAACACCTGATTCGCATCGACGATGTTGGCGCTGTTGATGGTGATGTGGCCGTTCTGCGCCTCAAGGCTGATGCTGAGCGGGTCGGTGAGCGAGAGGGCGAGGAGCTGGGAGGAGTTTTCGACACGGATGCTGCCGACGGATTCGAGCTTGATCTCGGTTTTGGCCTTGAGCTTGGTGCTGTTGTCCAACTGGAGGTCGCGGCGCGAGTAGCCCTTGATGGTGCTGGCGCTGATCTGCGCGTTGTTGAGATAGATGTCGCGGCCCGCGTACATTTTAAAATTGCCGTCCGGGAGATTGATGGATGGATTGATGGACTCGTAGTCGCCGGCGATGCTGATGTCGGAGTTCGGGCCGGAGGCGTAAAAGACGACATCTTGCGTGGTGCCGAGGATGCTGAATGAAGAGTCCATGGTCATGCTGCCGTTGCGCGCGGTGATGGCGAGGGCGTCCAGGCTGGAGGGCAGATTCCACACCGTGCTGAAATTGAAGCCGCCGGTTTCATCGACGCTGTCGGACAAGACGCCGCCGCCGAAGAGGCTGTCCGCCTCATTGTATGAGAGCGTAACGCTGTCGCGCGCGGCTAGGATGACATTGCGCGGTCCGCCGCTGCTGTTCACAGGTATGTCTCCTGCGATGTAAAGGTCCTGGCCCTTGAAGACAAACCAGTTTCCGTGGCTGGAGAGAAACTCGTCCATCTGCGGAAAGCTCTGCGCGTCGCCATTGATGTAGCGGTCATAGGGACCGTCGATGCCCGGCCGGTAAATCGTGCCCACCATGGTGACGAAGTCATCCCGCAACGAGTTGAAGGCGAAGAGATGCGGGTTGGTGCTGATGCTCGCGCTGTTGTCGAGCACGGTGGAGCCGGGATGGAAGATGGGTGATCCGGGCGTGAAACCAGAACCACCGCCCCCAGGAGTGCCGCCGGGGGTGTTTGCATTGCCGCCGCCATTGTTGCCGTCGGTAGTGTTGGCTCCAGCATTACCTCCGCCAGGTCCGTTGATGTTGTTTCCGTTGCCTCCGGGCGTGTTGCCAGCAACAGCATCGCGGATGGCGATGTTTTTGAAGATGTCCTGCCGCGCCTCATTGGTCAGCGTCACGAGCGTGCCGCGTCCGGGAATGACGAAGGCGGTCTTGATCAGCTCGCCATCGAGTTTCTTTTTGTTCTGATCGGCCAGCGCGTCGGCCAGATGCTTTTCATTGATGAGCGGGCGGAACTCCTTCTCATCGAGCAACAACGATGTGGCGCGCAACCGCTCCAGATCCACCTGCACAGCCATCGGGATGCTGTCGGCGTCCCATTTCATGATGACCATGTCGCCTTCATGCAGGGTGCGGAACACTTTGGGGTTGTCGGTGAGAAACACATCCACCTCGCCCTCGAGCACGATGATCTTCACATAGCCGCCGGGCAGCGCCTCGAAGAGCACCGAGGTGCCCGTGACGGCGGCGGTGACGGCGGCTGTGCGGATTTTCGCGCCGCCGATCTGCTTGGGCACCTGAAGAAAAATCACGCCCTTGTCGAGATTCAGCGTGCGCTCCGCCTGGTCGAGACGGAAGACCGAGTTCGCTCCGAGACGCGTGAGCGTCATGTCGGGGAACTCCAGCTCGGCGCGCGATTGCACACCCGTGGCCACGCCCATGGAGCCGGAGATTTTATCGCCGACACCTGCCGTGCGCGCGGTCTGCTGCGGGGCGACGATGCGCACATCGTTCACCACATGCGTGACGGAGGCCTGCTTGAGCGATGCGGCATGGGTTTGCGTGATCATCATTGAAACGCAAACCGCGAGGCGGCGGGCGGTTGGAGAAATCGAGAATGCATTCATGTCTGTAATGAGGCTTGGGGTTTAGAAGCGCACTTTCACGCCGAGGCCGCCGCCGAGGTTGGCGGACTCGTAGTCGAACACGTCGATGTCGGATTCGTTCAAACTGAAATTGGCCGAGAGATAAACATCGAGCCAGCTTTTCGGTGACCACGTCAGGCTCGCGCCGGCGACGTGCAATGAGTCGCCACGGTCCACCTCGTTGTAGTCCAGCCAGGTGTAGCGGTAGTTCAGCGCCAGCACGAGATCGCGCATGATCTTGAAGCGCCAGGAAACATCCGTGAGATACTCGTGACGATCGAGCTGCTCCAGATCCGTGTCGATGTCCCAGTCACCCATCAGCGAGACGTGGATGCTGCTGCGGCGGTTCAGAATGAAAGCCTTCTGCACGCCCGCGCGGATGGAGTGGCTGTTGAGCAGCTCGTCGCCGAAGTCATCCCCCGTGATGCGGTTGAAGTTGTACTGCGCGAAGAACAGCGTGTCAGCCAGACGCGGCTCCACATAGATCAGGCCCGCGCTCAGATCGAGGGATTCAAAATCCAGCACCTCAAACTCGTTGTAGCGGAAGATTTGCTGGGAGGCGTTGATGTCCGCGAAGAGCTTCTTTCCCAGACGCGGCTGGAACCCCGCGCCGAGCCGCGCACCCCAGAAAGAATCATCCTGCTCGTTCGCCGGGGAATTGCCCGCGTTGTTTGTCCAGAACATGAACGCGTCCGCATAAGCACGGAAAGGCCGCTCCTTCGGCAGCGACTTCAAAATGAGCTGGTCGCCAAGATCGGGATCGCCCGGAGTCATCGGCGCGAAAAGCTCGTCATCACCGAGGTTCCGTTGATACAAATCCTCCGCGTCATTGAGCGTCGGAGCAAATCCGCTGGGCACACTCTCCACGCGGCGGCTTGGATCCAGGGTTTGTCCGAAGGCGGACACGCCGGACGTGACAGCAAGGATCAGCGGCAGCACCGCATGGCTCAAAGAGGGGAGTCGTCTCAAACACATAAGGCCGCCATGTTACCGGGAAGGCGCGGAAGCGTCAAACCAACAAACGTGGCGTCCAACAAACGTGGCGGCTCCGTGTGACCGCCCGTCATTCGACGGCCTTTGTTTGCGAGGGACCGGCGTCGAGCGGTTGTACCACATAGCCGTTCTCTCCCGCCACCAGCCGCATCCCTGCGAGCTCCGTCACATAACGCAGCGCCTCGGTCAGCGGAATGTTGGTAAGGTTCAGAGTGAGCTTAACCATTGATGGCCCTTCGTCGTCGTTGACGATGATGTTCACCCCTAGCTTCTGCGGATCGATATCCCTGGATTTCACACGCAGGAAATCAATCGCTTCAGACAAGCTGACTCCGTTGAAATTGAGTTTGGGGATGATTATTTGCGCAGCTCTTTCGATGACGGGCGACCGGGCTGGCTCGGAGGCCTTGGCTCCCACACTCCGCTTATCAAACTTCAAGCCGCCCGGAGGACCAATGTGACGCACTACGACAGCATATGGTTCATACACTGCCACCATATGGGAAAGCTCTGCCAAATAGTGTAACGCTTCGGGTAGCGGAACATCGCGCAAACTAAGCGTGATCCTTTTATCTGCTGGCACTCCTCCGTCCTTGACGATGATGTTGATGCCCTGCTTGTCGGGATCGAGTTCACGGGACTTCGCGCGCAAAAAATCCAGCGCCTCCTCGATGCTCGCGCCGGAGAGTTCTACCTGCGGGATGATGATCTTCTGCGCCTTCTCAAGCATCACCCTCTGCCACTCGTTCGCGAGCGGCACGTTCACCTGGTCACCAGGCATCAGCTTCCAAGAGCCATGCGAAAGCATGTCGAGGACGTGGGATCGCTCCTTGCCATCCTCCTTGCGCGTGACCACGACGCGCCCTGGCGCCGCTTTCTCGCTGATCCCTTGTCCTAGCTCCAGCGCATCATTGACGGTCATGCCCTCTTTGAATTCGTAATGCCCCTGCCGCAGCACCGCGCCGAGCAGCGTGATGGCGCGCGCTCCAGTTTTCGCGTTTGCTTTCGCGGCGGGCTTCACAATCGCTTCGGGAACCACCTCCTTCCCGCTGACAAAAAACCAAATCTTTTTCTCCGCCTCCTGGCGCGGCTTGCCTTCTTCCTTCAGGCACGAGAGCAGCCAGGCGCCTGGCTTGAGTGTCACATCGCCCGTCCAAGTCCTCGTCGAAAACACAGGCTGCGACACCTCGCCTTTCTTGGGCGGGTCCTGCTTCATCAGCTTTTCCGTGCGTTTGGCAAAATCGGAGGCCGTCGCAATTCCGCGTTCTTTCTTCGACACCAGGTTCTCTCGACCGCCGGTCACGAAACCGAGGAACTCATTCACCGTCGAGGCGACGGGATGCAATCGGATCGCCCCGTCAGAACCAAACGACGGCTCGACATCCACGATCACACCGATGGGCATCATGTCGAACTTCACGGGCTTTAGCTCGTCCTTGTCCTTCTCGAACTCGACGGGGTAGATGAACTCTCGCACCACCTCGACTGCGGCTTTCTGCCCCGGCCTCGTGGTCACGCTCGGGGCCGACATCAAGTCCACGCCCTTCTGCTGCGAGAGCTGGCGCATGAGCTCCTGCATCTCCGCATCCGTCAGGCTGACCGTGCCGCCTTCCATTGCCTGCTTCAAGGCCGGATGCGTGACAGCGATCGCATCGGGAGCGGCTTCAACAAACTTGGTCGTGATGTGAATCATCCGGCCATCAGGTTTCGCCTCAGGCGCGGATTGCGCCCGGCAAAGGGCGCACGCGGTAATGACAAGCATCGCTGCCGCGCCCGAAAAGAAAAAGCCAGCGCGACCAGCGGCGGCGCGATTCACACCAGTGCCGACGACTGCGCGCAATCGCGTCTCCAGTCCCGAGGGCATTGCCATCACGAGCGCCGCCGCGCTTTGAAAACCACCGAGGCGCACCGCCCTTGCCGCGTCGATGAGTTGCGCGGCGTATTGCTCTGGATCGGAACCAGAGCGCACCACAGCGTCATCGCAGGCGCGCTCTTGCTCGAGCCGCCATGCTTTGCTGGCGATCCACACCAGCGGATGCGGCCACCAAAGCGCGGAGACAAGCGTGCCAAGCCAGCGCCGCGCGGCATCGCGATGGCGGATGTGGGCAAGCTCGTGCTCCAACGCCGCGCGAAGATCCGCATCGCTCCATTCCACAATGCTCGCGGGCAACATGAGCACGCGTTTGAAAACGCCCCAGGTCATCGGGACGGCGACGTGAGGTGAGACGAGGCAACGTAGCCCGCCGCCCCGAGGTGGATTCAGTTCAGCAACGATCTCAAGAATCCGAGCACCCGGGCCGGTTGCTCCGCCTCGGAGCTTCAAGAGCTGCCACGAGCCGATGAGGCGAAACGCGAGCACGGCAGCGATGCCCGTGAGGTAAACCGCAACGAGCCATTGCCAGCTCGTCCATGGCGGAGACTCAGGTGCGGCGCTTTCATTGGCGATGGATGGAGCGAGCATGCTGGTTTCGATCACCTGCGCTGGCGCGACGTGTTCCAGCGGCGCGCTCGCTTTCACGATCTCCACCGGCACCGTCCACACAGGCCGCACGAAAACCGCGAGCGGCAGCACCAGCATCACGGCGAACACCGCGAGCCATGCCATTGACCGCTGCGCGGCGGAGTGTCGCCGCAAAAACGTGATGCAGCCAAAGCCAAGAAGCAAAACCGCCGTGCCTTTCGCCAGCAGATCGAGGAGAGTGAGCGTATTCGTGTTCATAAGAGTGATGGTTCAGGATTTGCGGGCTTGCTTGATGATGGAATCGAGGCGCTTGAGCTCCTCGGCGGAAAGCTTGCCGTCCTTTGCATCGACGAGCGCGGCGACGGCGTTGGCGACGGAGCCTTCAAAAAAAGTGTGCAGCACCTTTTGCAGAGCGGAGCGCCTGACTTTGTCGCGCGGCTCGACTGGCAGATAGACGTAGCGCAGGCCATCCTCGCGGTGCTTGAGCACGCTTTTCTCCTCCAGGATGCGCAGCAGCGCGCGCACGGCGGAGTAGCTCGGCGCGTCCGGCAGCGCGGCCTCCACCTCGGCGGCGGTGGCCTCGCCCTTCGCGTAAATGATGTCCATGATCTGCCGCTCCCGGCGGCTGTGATGTTCGCGTTTTTGTGACATGCTGGTTTTTTAGCATGTCGGCCGGGTCCCGGCAAGCTTAATGTGCTAAAAACTTAGCACGTCTGCGGGCGGCGCCCCCTCATCTTGCGCATGATTCCCGTGCAAGATCATGCGGACCTTCCCGTTTCCAGCGGCCCACCCCCAAAAACTGCCATGACTTCCTTCTTCCATTCCTCCGCATCCGACCTGCGCAGCGATGCCACGCGCCGTCAATTCATCACAGGCGCGGCCAAGACATTCCTCGGCGTGACCGCGGCCTCGCAGCTCGGCGGACGCGCCTTTGCCGTGCCGGGAGAGAACACCTCGCCGCTCAAGCAGGTGCCGACCGCGCGCAACGTCATCTATTTGTACATGACAGGCGGCATGAGCCACCTGGACACCTGGGATCCGAAACCGGAGAACAAGGATGTGATGGGACTCACCCAGGTCATTAACACCAACGTCGATGGCATCCGTCTGGGAGACAACCTCCCGCTCCTCGCGCGTCAGGCCGACAAGCTCGCGATCGTTCGCGGCATGTTGTCCACACAAGGCGCGCACGAGCAGGGGCAGTACTACATGCGCACCAGCTACACGCAGCGCAGCTCCATCCGCCACCCCACGATGGGCGCGTGGTTGCAGAAGTTTCAGGACAAGGGCAATCCGACTCTGCCCGGCACCGTCATGATCGGCAATGACAGCCGTCATCCAGGAGCGGGATTCTTTGAGAGCCGCTTTGCCCCGCTCATGATCAACGATCCCGAGAGCGGCATCTCGAATGTGCGCGTCAATCAATGGCTCGGCGAGGAGCGCTTCGCCGACCGCCTCTCCATCTCGAAGAAGCTCGACGCGAAATTTGCCTCCACCTACGATCTCAAAAACGTGCGCGCCTACAGTGACATGTACGATGACGCGGTGAAGATGATGAAGAGCGAGGAGCTGAAAGCCTTCGATCTCGAAGCCGAGCCAATGGCGCTGCGCAACAAATACGGCCAGGACCGCTTCGGCCAGGGCTGCCTGCTCGCGCGCCGGCTCGTCGAGCATGGCGTGCGCTTTGTCGAGGTCACCTTCGGCAACTGGGACACGCATAACGCCAACTTCACCCGCGTGCCCGAGCTGTGCGACGAGCTGGACGGCGCGATGAGCACGCTGCTCAGCGACCTGCAATCTCGCGGCATGTTGAACGACACGCTCGTCGTTCTCGCCACCGAGTTCGGACGCACGCCCGACATCAACGCCAATGACGGACGTGATCACCATCCTGCCGGATTCTCCTGCGTGCTCGCCGGCGGCGGCGTCCGCGGCGGCCAGGTGCATGGCGCCACTGACGAGAAGGGTGACAAGGTCGCCGAAGGCCAGGTTTCCGTTCCCGATCTCAACGCCACCATCGGCTACGCCATGGGCCTCCCGCTCGATCAAGTGCTCTACAGCCCCAGCAAGCGCCCCTTCACCGTCGCCGACAAAGGCAAGCCGCTCACGAATCTGTTTGGTTGAGCGCGCTCAACCCAAACGCACACACCTCGTTTTTGTTCGCGCACAGCCGCGTGAGGTAAAACTCGCGGCACAGCGGCGCGGCGGTGGTTTTGAGCTGGTCGATCAGCGCATACTCCTCTGAGCCCTTGAACTTGATCGATACGACAAAGCGCGACATGCGGCTCGCGCGCAACCATTCGAGCAGCAAGTCGATGCTCCGTTGCGGCGCGGCGATGACATCGCAAATCAGCCAGTCCACTTTGTTCTCCGGCACGAATTTGAAAGCATCGCCCCGATGAAACTCCAGCCGCGAATGGCGCATCAAATCATCGCGCAGCTCCGAGCGATCCACCGCGATCACGCGCGCGCCGCGCTGGATAGCGACGTAGCTCCAGCTCCCGGGCGACGCGCCGAGATCCACGCACGTCTCGCCACCAGCAATGCTCACGCCGAGCCGCAGCTCCGCCTCGACGAGCTTGGCAAACGCACGCGATGGCGCGCTCTTGTCCACCGCCACTGGCACCTCGCCGCGCGGGAATGGAGACAGAATGGTGCGCAGCTCCCAGGCTCGCAGCGCGATGACAGTGGAAAAAAATCCATCCTCCGGCGATGTGAGCACGAGCTGCACAAACGAAGTCCGCGCATCGAGCGGCGTCTCCGCATCGGACAAAGCACGCAGCAATTGTTTCCGCCGCCGTTGCAGCCGCTCCACCAATGCGGCGCGGATGAGTTTGCAGCGATTCTCCCCTGCCCTGCCCTCTCCATAGTCCGGCCAGATGTGCAACCGCCACGGCTGTTCGGCCGGCAGCTTTTCGATCAACGTCGCCGCGATGAGATCGGCCCACTGATTGATGGACGCGGCGCGTTCCCTTGTCGCATCCGGCAGGGCCTGCCTGCAAAACGCGAGCAGCGGCCTCGAAGCAGAATCAAGCGGCGCGTCCGTGCTGATCCAGCGGGGAGATTCGACGACACACTTCGCGTCCGGAAATAGACAACGGAGTTCGTCCGACAGAAAATCCTCTCCGCCATCGTCGGTGAGAAGCAGGTGCATCACGACTGCGCTCCCGCATCAAAACGGAATGTCATCCTCTTCCATCCCCTCGGTGATCGGGCCTTCGCCGAATTCATCCGGCGCAGCCGTTGCCGGGCGCTGCTGGGGCGGACGTGCGGCTCCTGCCGCCGGGCGTGGCGCGGGACGTGCGGCAGGACGATAATCATCACCGCCACCGCCGCCTTCTTCATCACCGCCACGCGGCCCGCCGCCGCCGGGCTTGCTGTCGAGGAAGATCAAATTCTCACCGACAATCTTGATCTTGCTGCGCTTCTGGCCGCTGGTTTTATCCTCCCAAGAGTCCATTTGCAGGCGGCCTTCGATGCACACGGAACGGCCTTTTTTGAGATACTGCCCCGCAAGTTCCGCCGTTTTTCCCCACAAAACAATGTCAAGGAAAGTGACTTCGTCCTGCTTCTCGCCGCTGTCCGTGGTCCAGCGACGGTTCACCGCCAGCCCCATGTCGCACACGGCGCTGCCTTTGGGTGTGAATTTAATTTCAGGATCGCGCGTGAGATTCCCGATAAGAATGACTTTGTTCAGTGATGCCATAGTCCCGCCAGCTTATCTGCCGCGCCGGGTTTTGGGCAATAGCTAATTTCACGCGTTTCCGTTTTTCATTCCCCGAATTTCCAGTTGCCAAATCCAGCGCGAAATCGTAACCCCGTTGGCACTTTCCCCAAACAAGCGCACCACCATGAAACCTCTCGTCCTCATCCTCGCCGCCCTTGGTTTTCTCACCGCCGCCGCGCAGAACGCCGCGCTCAACACCTCGTGCCCTATGGACGGCAAGCCCGCCGTCGCCGCGCACCAGACCCTCTACAGCAAGACCGCTGCACTCTGTTGCAACAAGTGCAAGGCGCAGTTTGACGCCACGCCAAAGTCCTGGCTCAACGCGATCCTCACCGCCCACGCCGGCCAGTGCCCGATGAGCAAAAAAGCCATCACCTCACCGGTCAATGTGACCTACAAACGCCAGGTCGCCTTTTGCTCCGGCGATTGCAAATCAAAGTTCACCGCCGCCCCAGACAAGCACATCAAGGACGTGCGGTGATGAAATCCGAATGACGAATGCAGAATGACGAATGAGGAGCCGTGTGGAGCACTTCAGCCATTCGTCATTTTGCATTCGTCATTCGACATTCTGCACCTGCTCCCTCACCTTCTCGATCTCTGTCTTCGCCGTCACGACGAGGTGCGACAGCTCCGCGTTGTTGGCCTTTGAGCCGATGGTGTTGAACTCACGGAAAAGCTCCTGACTCAAAAAATCCATGCTGCGTCCCATCGCGTCAGCGGATGCGAGGTAGTTGTGGAACTGCTTCAAATGGCTGCGCGCGCGCGTGATCTCCTCGCTGATGTCGCAGCGGTCCGCAAAAAGCGCGATCTCTTTGACCAGGCGCTCATCATCGAGCAGCAAAGGCAGCCCGGCCTCCTCGAGCCGTTGCCGTAAATTCTTGCGCTGCTGCTCCGGCACCAGCGGCGCGAGGCTCGTGATCGCATCGAGCAAGCCCGCCAGCGATCGCAACCGCGCCTCGATGTCCGTCCTCAAATGCGCCCCCTCGGCCACACGCATCGCGATCATCTGCTTCAGCGCCGCTTCGAGCGCCTTCTCGATCATCGGCCACGCGCTCTCGGCAGCGACCTCGGACTGCTCGATCTGAAAAACGCCCTGCAACCGCGCCAGCACCGACACTTCCTGTTTGTCATCCAGCCCGTGCTTCTTCGCGATGCTCGCGAGCGCGCCGAGATACTGCGCGGCGAGAGCCTCATCCACTTTCAAAACCGCGCCGCTGCCGCCTGCGGTGTCCGCCTTGATCGTAACGTTCACGCGACCTCGCGAAACGAGCAAGCCAACCTTCGTCCGCACCGCGCCCTCCAGCTCCACAAGCTCGCGCGGCACGCTCGCCGCGATCTCCAGCGCCTTGCGGTTCACCGACCCGCACTCGACGTGCCAGCTCACCGCTCCATCGCGCGCCTCGCCCCTGCCAAATCCTGTCATGCTTTTCATACGGGCGATCAAACCACGGATGAGCACCACAGGCAACCAGCCAGCTTGCAGCGACAAAAACCTCGGGCTAATCTCCGCGCATGTCCGCCGCCGTCCTGAACGTCCTCAACATAGTGAAACAGCTCTCCGTGCCCGAGCGGCTCGAAATTCATCACGCCATAGCCGAGACTGTGGAGAT
This sequence comes from Verrucomicrobiaceae bacterium, assembly GCA_031425215.1. GTDB lineage: Bacteria > Verrucomicrobiota > Verrucomicrobiia > Verrucomicrobiales > Verrucomicrobiaceae > JANPIW01. The sequence goes on along the minus strand of JANPIW010000115.1, from coordinate 27,624 downwards.
GAGTGACGATCTGACTGATGATGATTTTGCAGCGCTGGCTGCTGCCTCTTTTCGTGCGCTTGATGATGAGGAGGCCGCGCATGTTCCCTAGACGCGGCGAGGTCTGGCAGGTGGACTTTGGAATCACTCAGAAAGTCCGCCCGGCTTTTGTTATCAGTATTCCATACGGTGATGCTCATCGAGCGCTCATTGGCGTGATTCCTCACACCACGGCCACACGAGATTCCCAATTTGAAGAGGTTGTTCCCCTGCGATGCTCGCTTCCCGGAGCATTTCTAATCCAGGGAATTCAGGCGTTGCCACCAAAGTATTTCCTTCGTCGGCTTGGAATGCTGACACCAGCTCAGATGGCACAAGTCGAGAACGCCCTGTTGCGCTGGCAGGGCATCACACGATAAATTTCCATGGTGTCTGAACTTCTGAACTGGAACTCCACTCAACTCACCCACGGCTGGCAGCGTGGTGTCACCGCTTTCTTTTGGGGATTGGGATTCAAGCCGGAGGATTTCGACAAGGCGCAGATCGGGATCGGCACACCGCTCTTGGATGGAAATCTCTGCAACGTCCACGCGCATGAGCTGGCGAAGCTGATTCAAGATGGATGTCGTGATGCGGGACTGATTGGATTTCCCTTCGGCGTCACGGGTGTGAGCGACAACATCACGCAGGGGCACGAGGGCGGGAACGCGTCGCTGCCCTCGCGCAATCTCATCGCGAACGGAGCCGAAATGGTGTGCAGCTCGCATTGCTACGATGCGCTCATCGGCCTGCATCATTGCGACAAAAACGGGCCCGGCTTTGCGATGGCGCTCGCGCGATTGAACGTCCCCGGCCTCATCGTGAACGGCGGCAGCATCATGCCGGGGTGCCACAAAGGAAAGCCGACCACGATCCTCGATGTGTACGACTCCGCCGCGAAAGCGAACCAGGGCACGATGACGCGCGAGGAGTCGGAGCAGATCATCGCCACCGCATGTCCGGGGCCAGGCGGCTGCGGCATCGCGGCGTCATTCAACACCTGGGGCATCGCGCTGGAGGCGATGGGCCTGAGCCTGCCGGACACGTCGTCCATGCCTGCCATCGAGAGCGGCGAGCGTGACGAATGCAAACGCGTGGGAGCGGCGGTGCGTGTGCTGCTGGAAAAAAACATCCGACCCCGCGACTTCATCACGAAAGCGGCGATCACTACCGCGATGACAGCCATCGCCGCGATCGGTGGCTCGACGAATGGCGTGCTGCACATTCTCGCTGTCGCGCGCGAGGCTGGTCTGGATTTTTCTCTGCGCGATGTGCAGGCCATCTGCCGGCGCACACCGGTGCTGTGCAATTTCGCTCCACGCGGTCCGGGCACGATGGTCGATCTCCATCGTCTCGGCGGCACGTCGATGCTGCTGCGGCATTTGCTCAAAGCGGGTCTGCTTGATGGATCGTGCCTCACAGTCACGGGAAACACACTGGCGGAAAATGTTTCTGGCGCGCGCGATGTGCCGCAACCGAACGAACTCATCGCGCCCATTGCCGCGCCGTTCAAAGCGTTCGCCGACATCCAAGTGTGCTTCGGCAACATCGCGCCTGATGGCGTGGTCTTCAAAGTGTCGTCGATGGAGCAGCCGCATTTCCGTGGCACGGCGATTTGTTTTCACGACTCGAAAGGTGTGTCCGACGCCGCAGCGGCGGGGAAGATCAAAGCCGGGCACTTCGTCGTCGTGCGCGGCTGCGGTCCTGTCGCGTGCGGGATGCCGGAGCTGCACGTCGCCAGCGCGGCGCTCGCCGTGCCGGAGCTTTACGGGAAGGTGGCGCTCATCTCCGACACACGCGTGTCCGGTGTGTCGAGCGGCGCGGTCGGTGTGCATTGCGCACCAGAAGCAGCGGTCGGCGGGCCGATTGGCGCGGTGCGCGATGGGGATGAGATCGAGTTCGATCTGCTGAAGGGTGAAATCACTGTTCATGCGGACCTGACGACGCGGCAACATGAGCGAGTTACAAACTCGCGTCCCCAGGGGCGTGGTTACCTTGCGGACTTCTGCGCCACCGTCACGCAGGCGAATCACGGCTGCGTGAGCGGAGCGTGGCTGCCGGCTGAGGTTTGAGCTGAGGGGCTTCGTTCAAACCCCTATTCTCAATACTCGCAGAACGCGGATTGACGTTTCACGCGCGATTTGGTGTGATCATGCGCAGGCACAAGCCACCAAAGCCATGAAAACATTCGTCATCCGTCGCATCGCAATCGCGGCCATCATCGGACTGGCCGCCGCAATACTCGTCGCGCCCGCGCTCTGCGCTGACGCGAACAGCAACAACCTCGCCATGCTCTTCCAGCAAGGCCGCGCCGCTTATTACAAAGGCGACATGGCAACCGCGAAGACGCTGCTCACGAAAGTCGCCGCCGCGCGTCCCGACCACGCCGAGACTCGCTCCATGCTCGCGAGTATCGCCGCGCACAATCCGCCCACTCCATCGGTCAAGACGACGTATGCCGGGGTGACCATCCCCAAGGTGGAGTTCTTCGAGATCACGGTCGCCGAGGCCACACAAGGTCTCGCGCTCATGTCAAAGAACTCCAGCGCGGGCAAGGTGATGCCGAACTTCATCATCAAGCATCCCGACATCGGCGCCAAACGCGTCACTCTCACGCTCACCAATGTGCCGATGACCGATGTGATCGACTACATCGCGCAGCTCAGCGGCTGCAAGGCGGTGTATGACAAGAACGCCGTCATCTTCACCTCGCTCACGGAATAGCGACACGCTGGCCCGTTCTTCCGCTACTGCATCGGCAGCATCAGCTCCTTGCGCTGGCCGCCGCGCATCACCACGGCCTTCACGCTCTCGCCTGGAAAGCGTTTCGTCAGCAGATGATCCAGCAGACCGGCCTCTCCCATGCGCGCAGTCTTGCCGTCGATCTCCACGATCACGTCGTCCTTCAGAAAGCCCGCTTTCTTCGCCGCGCCGTGCATCCCGTATTGGCCCACTCCACTTATCAGCAGCGCCAGTGAATCAGCGCCGATGCTCCGCTTCGTCCGCTCCTCGTCATTCAAATCCTCGATCTTCAAACCACCCAGCGCCATCCCGCGCATCGGCCACACCGCCGCACGCAGCGCCACCTGCGATTTTCTGCGCCATCCATCTGCCAGCGCAAGCGTGAGCGTCTTGCTTTCCCCGCCACGCCTCACCTCCACCGACATCGAAGTCGTCGCAGGAGCGCGATGCAACGCCCAGCTCACATCCGCGATCGACACCAGCGGCTCACCGCCCAGCGTCACGATGTCATCACCCGCCTGCAAGCCTGCGGCGGCAGCCACCGTCCCCGCAGCCACCTCGCTCACGCGCGCTATCTCCTCCGAGGCCAGCGAAAGACCAATCGTCTCCGGCTCCGGCCAAGGATGCAGCCACTCGTCCGGCATCGGCTTGCGTTGCTGCCGGTACCACGCCTGATACGCCGAGCCGATCATGTGGCAATGGACGCAACTGCCGACCACCTTGCCCTCCCAATCAAGCTGCGGCTTGTACTTCGCCGCCAGTTGCGGGATCTGCGTCGGCGCGCTGAAAGGCTGCGGCGTTCCCTGCTTGCCTGCGAGCGCCGACTTGTTTCCAGGATACCCACGATGCACCGCCAGCGCCGCAGCCAGAGCTTTTTTGTAGCCCGTAGTCGCCGTCTCCTGCGAGTTCTTCTGGTGCTTCCACGATCCGTAGCGCCCGTAGATCGTGCGGTCCGCGTTGAAAAACATCGTCGTGAACGAGAGGTCGTAGTCGAACTGGAAGATGGAAAGGTCCAGCGCGTTGGCATTGATCAGCCGCACACACACGAACTGATCGAGCAGCTTTGCCATTTCCGCCTCCTCCAGCAAAATCTGCGCATCGATCCCCATGCAGGCCAGACATGGCACGCAGCGCAACACCACAAGCAACGGCTTCCCCGAGCGCTTCGCCTCCGCGAATCCCTTCTCGTAGTTGTCGTAAATCCACCGGTCGCTGTTCTCCAGCTTCGCCTTGTCCTGCCGCACCGCGCCCTCGCGATCTTTGACCGATTCAGAGTAAAGAGCCGACGCAACACCAAGCGCGGCGAGGAAAATAAAGGCGTGGTTTGTTTTCATGCAGAAAGTTTTGTCCGAAATGACAAGGAAAGGCAAGACTAGAATGGCGCTCCTCATTTCATCGCACCACGCAGCTCATGCACGGTCTCGATGATGCTCGCCTCCACTTGGTCATTCCACCGCGAGGGATGCGAGCCGTAGCGCATCGCGCCGCCGCCTTCGTAGCCGCCTTCCTGCCAGATGCGCAGGCTGGGGATGTAGGCCATCACATCGTTCGAGTAGCCGGCCAGCCACACGATCTTGTCTTTGATCTCGCGCTTCAGTCGCAGCGAGTAATCGATGACGACTTCGCCGCCGAGCGTGACCATCGTGAAGTCGGCGCCAAGGCGGATCACCTGCACGGGATACGGATACTCCGTCGGCAGGCTGCCGCGCTCGGCGAGGATGCTGAGCAGGCGCGTTGAATAACCAAGCGCGTATTTGTCTTTGCCCGCCGCCGCCTTCTGCGCCTCCAGCTCCTCGCGCGTCGGCGCTTTCTCGTAGCGCAGCGTGATCTCCTTGTAACTCGCGGCGATGCTTCCAGTGAGCGGCACGAGTTTCGTGGTGAGCGCGGCCTCTACCGCAGTGGCTAGGGAGCGACCGTGCGTTTGCGCCAGCTCGAGCTTGCCGCGCGGGTACGGATTTTGATCGCCGCTCGCGCCATTCACAAACATCGCGACAGCATCAGGATGCGCGGCTTGCAGGTACTCTTGAGCGTAGCCCGCGTAGTCGCCACAGAATTGGAAGAAGCTCAGCGTAGTGGCGTGGCAGTTGTAGCCAAAGAGGATCGCCATGTCCTTGCCCTCTGCGCTCGCGACGCGCAGCACCGGCACGTTGTGATCGACCGGACCTTCGGGATTGGGAAAATTGCTCCAGCCGCCCTTGCCGTCAGGTGTGCGCCGGTTCATGGCAAAGCCGCAACGCGCGTGGCTGTAAGCGAGGCTGACAGGCGCGAGCCGCGCGATGCAGCCGCCGATGGCCGCGACGATCTTGTCTTGAAGAGCTTTCGTGTAAGCCTCCGCTTCATCGGCCTTTTGATTCATTTCGTCAGACGGTGGAAAACGCGTGGCGCGCAACTCCGGGCCGCAATGCGTGTGCGAGGCGTTCAGCAAAAGATGCGACGGCGCGATGCCATGCTCCTTCTGCACACGATCCGCGATGGCGGCGCGCATCGTCCGCGGCACGCCGATAAGATCGAGCGTGACGATGGCGAGGCGGTTCCGCGCCGCGTCCTCGATCACAATTGTCTTCGCAAACAAATCCTGCGCCACGCCCTCGGACGGTTTGTCACGGCTCGCGTATCCCGCCATCCACATCGGTTTCTCCGGCGTGATCTTCACGGAGACTGCGGCGGCTTTCCAGATCGCCGGCGGAGCATCCGCTGCGTTTGCGACTGGAATAGCTAACACGATGGCGGTGAGAAGAAGATGGAGTTTCATGGCAAAAACGAAAAACGGGTGCCGCGACTGGATGCTTGCGATGAGCGCTATCCCTCGAAACTCTGAGCGGCTCCCCCGTGAGAAAGAGCCGCTCCTTAATGTGTAGCTGAACCGCGTGAGAAGTTCAGTCAGTTGACCGCAGGCCCACGCCAGCGGCTACGTCCGCACATCAGCGATTCGGACGTTGCTGGCCGCCGCCCTGCTGGCCGCCTTGCTGCGGACGTTGTTGACCACCGCCCTGCTGGCCGCCTTGTTGCGGACGTTGCTGCCCGCCACCTTGCGGTCCTTGGGGCGAGATTTGCTGGCCGCCGCCTTGAAAGCGCGGGCCGCCGCCGTAGCCGCCATGCGGACCGAATGGACCACGCGGGGGAGGCGGTGGAGCGTGTCGATACCGCGCACAGGACGGGCAAGGGCATCCCGGACGATGGATCATCGGCTGCCGCACGACGACCGGTGGCGGCGACGGTGTGAGTAGCGCGCCGAGCACGGCGCCGCCGACGCGTTGCGCGCCGTGATGATGCGGATCAGCCTTTGCGGTGGTGACAGTGGCGAGGCTGAGCGTGCCCAGGATCGCGAGGAAGGAACGTGTGTTATTCATGGGTGTGATTTGGGTAACGGCAGCTTTCGACGCGGCACCCGTGCAGCTATTCAGGGTGCGGAAGAAAATACTTCATTAGCCCGGCGTGATCGCTGCTGCTGGTGCGTTCTTCTCACCGCCCTTGTCTTTCGCGGACGCTCTGCGAAAGTTTGCGCTTTAATTCCTCCACACTGACGCATGAAACCTCACCGCTCGCACCTCGCTCTCGCCGCTGTCTTTCTTGTCACCGCAACACTCCGAGCCGAGGACGCACCCGCTGTCGTCGCCGAGGTGATCGACACCACGACGGGCGAGTGGGAGGGCATCGTGAACATTGAGGTCTCCTCGCTCGTCCCAGATTTCCGCGAGCCTTGGAATGCGGGCAACCCAGCGGGCGGATCTGGCACCGGATTCCTCATCAGCAAAAACCGTTTCCTCACGAATGCGCACGTCGTGAGCAATGCGACAAAGATCGTCATCCGCACCATGAGTGATCCCGAGCCGCATCCCGCGCGCATCGTCCACATCGCGCACGATTGCGATCTCGCGATCATCGAGGCGGAGGACGGATCGCACTTTGAAAAGCTCAAGCCGCTCGTCATCGGCGGCATTCCGAAACTCAACACCGAGGTCATCGCCGTCGGCTATCCCATCGGCGGCGAGCGCATCTCGGTCACGCGCGGCGTCGTCTCGCGCATCGACTTTCGTCCCTTCAGCCACACGGGCGTGGACAATCACCTCGCCATCCAGGTCGATGCCGCGATCAATCCCGGCAACTCCGGCGGCCCTGTGATGCAGGGCGGCAAGGTCGTGGGCGTTGCCTTCCAGGGTTACAGCGGGCGCGTCGCGCAGAACGTCGGTTACATGATCCCCGTGCCGGTAATCTCGCGCTTCCTCAAAGATGTTGAGGACGGCCACTACGACCACTACGTCGATCTCGCCGTGAGCGATTTCTCCATCGAGAATCCCGCGCAGATCAAAGCGCTCGGCCTCGAGAACAACGGACGCGGAGTCATCGTCGCGGATGTCGAGCCAGCGGGCGCCGCGGGCAAGACCCTCAAGATCGGCGATGTGATCCTCGCCATCGACGGCAACCCTGTTTTCAACAACGGCCTCATCCGCGTGGACGGCGAGCTGGTTGATATGAATGAGATCGTCGAACGCAGGTTCGCCGGCGACAAGATCAAGATCGACTATCAGCGCGACGGCAAAAAGCAGAGCGCCGAGGTCGTGCTGACGCGCTTCCTGCCCTATCTGAAACTCGGCCAGCAATACAACCAGCGCCCGCGCTTCATCGTCCACGCCGGACTCGTCTTCCAGCCTATGGACCGCAATCTCATGGACGCGCATAACATCCGCGATCCGCAGACCAATTTCGTCTTCGACAACTACATGACGCAGAAGATCTACGAGGAGCGCCCGGAGGTCATCATCCTCACCAACGTGCTGCGGGACGAAGTGAACACCTATCTCGCCGGCTTTGTGCATAGCATCGTCGATGAGATCAACGGCGTGAAGATCAAGACGATGAAGGATGTGCAGACCGCGCTCGCCGCGAAGGGCGACAACGAGAAATTCATCACCATCAAGCTGCTGGAGAAAGGCCGCCCGCTCGTGCTCCGCCGCGACCTGGCCGAGGAAGCGCACCCGCGCATCATGAAGACCTACAACATCGGCGAGGATTCTTATCTCGGAGACGAATAACCCGCGAAGCAACTTCACACGATTTCCACGGACATGAAAACCATCCTCACTTTCACCCTAGTCTCACTCGCTTTGTCATGCGCCAACGCGCAGCAGCCCGACGCACCCGGAAAAGATCAGCCGAAGAAACCAATAGGTGCGATCATGGACCGAAAGAAGGTCAAATCGGGCCGGAATAACATAGAGGAAAGCGCCGACAGAAGCGACGAGGCGCGCAAAAAAATCGAATCCGCTTTCGGCAAACTGGATGCACTGAAGCAGGCAGGACAGGTGGCGCAGCGCGAACCCATTATCCGCACCAACGCGCTGGTGAAAGTGAACTGCACCGCGCAGGCATACAACCCGCACATCCCGTGGCAGAAACAATCGCCCGGCGAGCGGCGCGGCCTCGGGGTCGTGCTGCCGCAGAATCGCATCCTCGTCACCGCCAACATGGTGGCCGATGCCACTTACATTGAGCTGGAGCTTCCCGAGAGCCTGCAAAAGATTCCCGCCAAGGTGATCGCCGTCGATTACGAGGCCAACGTCGCGCTGCTCGGCGCCGGTGTGGCGTCCAAGGAGAAGGATTTCTTTTCCACGCTCAAGCCCATGGAGATCGACACCTCCGCGCGCATCGGCGAGACCCTCAACGTCTGGCAGAGCGGTCGCGTGGGCAATCTCATCGTCACACCGCTCCGCGTGAGCAAGGTGGTGACGCAGCGTTACTTCGTCGAGAACGCCAGCTTCATCGTCTATGAGGCCGACGGCATCATCCGCACCGAGGGCAACAGCTTCACCCTGCCCGTTGTCAAAGGCGGCAAGCTCGCCGGATTGCTCCTGCGTTACGACTCGAAAAATCAAACCGCCACCGTGCTGCCAGGGCCGATTATCGAGCACTTCCTCAAAGACACCGCCGACGGAAAATACGAAGGCTTTCCCAGCCTCGGAGCGGAGTTTCAGGCGACGCTCGACGAGCAGTTCCGCGAATACCTCGGCCTCAAGAACGACGGCATGGGCATGTTTGTCAGCGGCGTTTCCAAAGACGCCACCGCGGAAAAACTCGGCGTGAAGAAAGGCGACATCATCCTCACCATCAACGGCCACGCCGTCGATTCACGCGGAGATTACCAGGACCCGCAATACGGCGCGCTGAGCATCTCCCACATCGTGCGCGGCCGCGCCTTTGTCGGCGACAAGATCGAAATGAAAATCCTGCGCGACCACAAAGAAGTCATGCTCAGCGGCACGCTAACGCGCAAAGAACCCGGTGATTACCTCGTGCCGCCGTATCGCTTCGATCGCGGCCCGAATTATCTCATGGTCGGCGGCCTGCTCTTCCAGGAACTATCGCACACCTACCTCGACGCCTTCGGCGAGGATCAACGCTCCGGCCCCATCCTCCGCCTCGCGCGCATCGCTGATCATTCCGATGAATACGAAAAGGAAGGCCGCAAGCGCATTGTCTTCCTCAGCGCCGTCATCCCCACCCCCAGCACTCAGGGCTACGAGCGCATGGGCGGCCAGATCATCAACCAGGTGAACGGCAAAAAGATCAACGACCTCAAAGACCTCGACTCCGCGTTCAAGGAACCCAAGAACGGCATCCACACCATCGAACTGGCCGATTTCCCCAAGCTCCTCCATATCGACGCCATCGCAGCCGAGCGCGACAACCTGAAACTCGTGGGCGGCATGTACCGCATCGGATCGCTCAAGCGCATTGAGTGAGATCCTTCCCGGTCATGGAACGCCGACGACTCGTCGGCCGTCAGAAACTCCAAGAACCTGTCGCCCGACGACTCGTCGGCATTCCATGCTCATCCCAAGCGCTGGGTGGTGGAGCGCACCTTTGGCTGGCTGATGAAATGCCGCCGCCTCATTCGCGACCACGCGCGCAATCCCCGCCATCATGGATCCCACGTCTATCTTGCCATGATCAACCTCAACCTCCGCGCGTTCTCCAAATCATCGTGGTTCAGACATTTGCCGGACATGCTCCCAGTGCTTGCCGCGCTCATCAACGCACTCGGAGTCCGTTTCCCAAAACTTGATTCGCAGTTGGCCTCTCGCTTGCCAGACTCCAGGACTTTCCTCCCCCAATGAAACCCGACGAACCCATTCACGTCATCGGCCACCGCAATCCTGACACCGACGCGATCTGCTCGGCCATCGGTTACGCCGCGTATCTGCGTGATGTGCGTGGCATGGATGCGCGCGCGGCGTGTTGCGGGGAGGTGAATGTGCGCACGGCCTGGGTGCTCAAGCTCGCGGGGCTTCCGGCGCCGAAGCTCATTCTTGATGTGCGGCCCACGGCCAGCTCGATCTCGCGGCGCGATGTTGTCACGGCTTCGGCGGACGAGACGTTTCTCTCCGTGTATCGCAAAATGTTGAAGCATGGATTCCGCAGCATTCCCGTCGTGGATGCGGAAGGGAAACTCCTCGGCATCCCGTCCATCCAGGAGCTGGCGCAGCTTTTCCTGCCGCCGGAGACAATGCGCGCGAATGAGTATCGCAAAGTCCGCACCAGCCTGCACAACATCGTCGCCTCGCTCGACGGCGCGCGCTCGGGCAAGGCCACGAATCCATCTGCGGTGGAGGAGCTGACACTCGTCGTCGCCGCTTCCAGTGTGGAGACATCGCTAGCCCGCGCGCGTGATTTTCCCGCGAGCCAGATCGTCATCATCTGCGGCGACAGGCCCGACATCCACCAGATGGCAGTCGATCTCGGCGCGCGCTGTCTCATCATCACTGGCGGCTTCAAAGCATCCGTCGAAATCGAGGCCACCGCCGCGAAGAAGAATGTGGCCATCATCTCCGTGCCGCAGGACACGGCCAGCGCCTCGCAGCTCGTGCGTTTCTCGCGGCCCATCCGCGAGGCACTGCACGATGGCTTTCTCTCCTTCGGCACGAAGACGCCGATGCGCGAGGTCATGCACAGCGTTCACGACTCTCACCAACCGCTGTTTCCCGTGATTGAGGAGGAGACTGGGAAACTCTATGGTGTGTTTTCAAAAAGTGATCTTGTGGAGGTGCCGCGCATGAAGCTCGTGCTCGTGGATCACAACGAATTCTCCCAAGCCGTGGCTGGCGCGGACGAGGCGGAGATCGTCGAGGTCATCGATCATCATCGGCTGAGCGGCAACCTTCGCACCAAGGAGCCGATCCGCTTCATCAATGAACCCGTCGGCAGCACCAGCACCATTGTCGGCATCATGTATCAGCTCCGCGATGCCGCGCCGGATAAAGCCACCGCCACCTGCCTCTGCGCCGGCATCATCAGCGACACACTCCATCTCACCTCGCCCACCACGACAAACACGGATCGCGAGATTCTGGCCTGGCTCATCAGCATCGCAGGACACGAGCGCGAGAAATTCGTGCAGGATTTCTTCGCCGCCGGTTCCATGCTGCGCGAGGCCACGCCCGAGAAGGCGCTGGAGAGCGACCGCAAAGTCTTCGAGGAAAACGGCTGGCGCATCAGCATCAGCCAGATCGAGGAACTCGGCCTCGACCTCTTCTGGCAGCGCGAAGCCGAGCTGCATGCCGCGCTTGAGTGTCTGCTCGAGAAACACGCGCTCCACTTCGCCTGCCTCATGGTCACCGACATCACGGAGAACGACAGCATCTTGCTCGTGGCCGGCGAAGAAAAAATCATCGCCGAGATCGACCACCACGAGCTGCGCCGTCACGCTTATGAAATGCCCGGCGTCGTGAGCCGCAAGAAACAGCTCTTCCCCTACCTCAGCAGCATCGTCGGGAAACTGGCGGCGCCGTAACGCGCAGCCTTCGGTTATCTGACTGAACTCCCACGCGGTTCAGCTACAATCCGCCCTTGAATCACCGCCTCGCGCCTCCATGATGCGCGTCCCTTTTCCCGACCCCCTCATTTCATCAAATCCACATTTCCATCCCATGCCTGCTCTCAATAAAGACATCCTCGCCAAAGCCGCCAATGAAGCCCGTGGTCTCGCCATGGACGCCGTGCATAAATGCTCGTCCGGCCACCTCGGTCTGCCTCTCGGCGCGGCGGAGGTCGGCGCGGTGCTGTTCGGTCACGCGCTGCAATGCGATCCTGCTGACCCGAAATGGCTGAACCGCGACCGCTTCATCCTCTCCGCAGGTCACGGCTCCATGTTTCTCTATGGCTGGCTGCACCTCGCCGGATACGACTTGCCGATGAAGGAGTTGGTGAATTTCAGGCAGCTCGGCAGTCACACACCGGGCCATCCCGAGTCCTTTGAAACCGTGGGCGTGGAATGCACCACCGGCCCGCTCGGTCAAGGCGTCGCAAACGCCGTGGGCTTTGCGCTCAGCGGCAAGATGGCCGCCGCGAAATTCAACACCGCCGAGCACAAGATCATCGACAACCACATCATCGCGCTCGCCGGCGACGGCTGCCTGCAAGAAGGCGTCGCGCGCGAGGCCACCGCATTCGCAGCGCACAACGGACTCGACAACCTGATCCTCATTTTCGATTCCAACGACGTCACTCTCGACGCAATGGCCAAGCTCACGCAGAGCGAGGACACGCAGAAACTCTTCCGCGCGCTCGGCTGGGATGCCTTGACCATCGACGGCCACGACATCGACGCGATCACCAAAGCCGTGGTGCGAGCAAAGAAGCAGGACAACGGCAAGCCCAAGATCATCATCGCCCGCACACTCATCGGCAAAGGCATCTCCGAAGTCGCCGGCACCGCGAAGGCGCACGGCGAGGGCGGCGCAAAGTTTGTCGATGCCGCGAAGAAAGCGCTCGGCATTCCCGAAGGCACGCACTTCCATGTCAGCGACGACGTGCGCGCTTACTTCGCCGACCTCAAATCACGCCGCACGCGCATCCACAAACGCTGGAACAAAACCCGCGCCGCCTGGGCCGCCGCGAATCCCGCGCTCGCCGCCGAGCTGGACGCCGCGCTCGCTCACAACTACAGCGCCGACGATCTGCTGAAGCTCGTCCCCGAATATCCCGCCGAGGGCAAAGCCGCGACGCGCAATTGCGGCGGCGAGATTTTCAATCACATCGCCAAAGCCCTGCCGCACGTCATCACCGGCAGCGCGGATTTGTACGGCTCGACAAAAAACTACATCAAAGATGGTGGCGATTTCTCCGCCGCGAATCCAACCGGCAGAAACATCTGGTTCGGCATCCGCGAGCACGCCATGGGCGCGATCTGCAACGGCATCGCCTATGACGGCATCTTTCGCGGCTCCGGCGCCACGTTCCTCGTCTTCGCGGATTACTGCCGCCCGAGTATCCGCCTCGCCGCTTTGGCAAAACTGCCAGTCACATACATCTTCACGCACGACAGCGTAGGCGTCGGTGAGGACGGCCCCACGCACCAGCCCGTCGAGACCGTCAGCGGCCTGCGCGTCATCCCGAATCTCGACGTGATCCGCCCCGGCGATGCCGAGGAAACCGCCGCAGCATTCGCGCTCGCATTCTCGCGCAAAGACGGCCCCACGCTCCTCGCCCTCACGCGCCAGGACATCCCGCATCAAGGCACCGTCTCCGCCACCGCGCGCCGCGAAGGCACGCTCAAAGGCGGCTACGTTCTCATCCAGGAAACCAGCGCGTTAGAAACCATCCTCATCGCCACCGGCTCCGAGCTGCAACACGCCGTCGAAGCCGCCAAACAACTCGGAACCGGCACAAGAGTCGTGTCGATGCCCTGCACCGAAATCTTCGACCGCCAGTCCGCCAACTACCGCGCCGAAGTCCTCCCCGCAGCATCCACCCACCGCATCGCCATCGAAGCCGGCGTCACCGCGCTGTGGTGGAAATACGTCGGCACCAACGGCAAAGTCATCGGCATCGACCGCTTCGGCATTAGCGCCCCCGGCAACACCGTGATGAAAGAGCTGGGCATGACGACGGAGAATGTGGTGAAAGTCGCAGGCTGATAGTCCCTATCCATTCGCATTCGGTCGAGAAGAAGCTCGTCGGCTCAGGAAGATCGCGATCATCACCATTTCGGTGATGGCACTCTCGTGGTGTGAGCATTCACAGCGATGTCGGTCATGAAGCCACTCGGGGTGTCACAGGATGACATTAATTGATTGGGCAGCTCAATGCTTGCCCGCATCACACCCCAAACCCCGATCTACCATGGATACCGACTCACTCTCCGTCCTTCTCGACAGTGTGCTTGATTGCCGCCAGGAAGCTTATGAACCATTCGTGCTCGCCCTGACCTCATCGACACAGGCTTGGCTCCAGACATATCTTGGACATGCGCCGCAAGAAGCACAGCACCGCGCGTGCAGGTATGTGGAGGGGATCATGGTGGCCTTGACGACGGACAAGGAGGTCGCCGCATTGCGTGCCGACGGGGCGCTGAATTGGCTCCGTCGTCACCGTCGCGACCACTTTTTCCCGCAGATGGCCTATGGAGAGCAGCGTAGCGAGAGCGGGGATCGTGACGAGATCATGGGCACACCAAGTGTGCGTCGCCTGCTCGAAGTGGTGCGTCGCATGGACAGCAGGCGGCGGCATTTGCTTCATGCGCTGGTTTCCGAGAATCCGCGGGAGGCGCTCAAGGTGTTCGCCGAGGAGAAAGGGCTTACCGTCGCTGATATTCGCATCCATCTGACCGCAGCCGTGACGGCAGTGGCCTGCTTTTTCAGGGGGCGCGCATGATTTTTTGGCCGTTATCCAAGCTGCCGGGACGGGCTGCCGAGAGGGCGGTTTCGCGCGGCCATGTCACAAGCCGACCATTATGGTAGAGACTCACTTTGGAACGTCCATGGACGCCCAAGGCGTATCCTGTCACCCATCAAGCGAACCAATCCGAATCCTCCAAACGCCATGAACGACGATGATAATCTCTCTGACAGCGATGCCCGCGCCGCGCTCCGCGGCGAACTCCCGGCACTCAACCGTCTCGCCACCGTTGCGACATACCGGTTGGTTTACTTTTTCACTCCGCGAAGCCCCTCTCTCAGTGATGCCGAGGATATGACGCAGGAAACGCTTCAACGCGCCTTCGCCAAACTAGGCTGCGGACTTTTCTCCGCCCCGGAGGACTCGCCAGCCGCAGCGTTGATTTCGTGGATCCTCGGGATCGGAAAGTTTGTGCGACTGGAGTTTTTCAAAAAAATGAAAAAAGAACACGTCGCGTTCGAGGAGGCAGCCATGCTGGCGGAGAATTCCCTCTCGTCGGCGAATGAAGCTGAGGACAATGACCCGCCAAGCTTGCTGTCACAATGTGTGAATGGGGCGCTGGACCTGTTGTCCGAGGGAGATCGCCTCATTCTGCGCGCCTCGCACTGGTGGGAGATGAAGGATACCGAGATCGCGGTTCAGTTAGAGATCACCCACAGTGCAGCGCGCAAACGGCTGCAACTCGCACGAAAGCGTTTCCGCGAACTGCTGGAAAAAGATGTCCGCTTCCAGCCCCGCCTCCCGTCGGGCGCTGGTGTGCGGTGTAACCCAATTAAGCCGCCCACGGATGCCGCCGCGTGAGCGGTGGTGCCCAAAGGCGGCCTGCTCAACAAACACCATGAAAACAAAGCCACAAAACAAAGCACTCGTGCAAACTCAAGACCACGACAATGACGAAGCCTGGATCGACCACCTCATCGAACCGATCCGGGAAGCATCCAACGCCCCGCTGTTGATCCCACCGTTGCAGGAACCCGATGAGGAATTCCTGACTCGCTGCCGCCAGACGGCGCTTCACGCCTGGAGTCTTCACCGACTCAAGGCGGAGGCGCGGCGAACACCGGTTGAAGCAATAACTCTGACCGCATGGTTGCTCATGCTCGCGGGTCGCGCGGGTGTGGCATTGGCCGATGCTATGTCTCTATTCGCACCTCAGCAGGCCGCGAGCTTTTCGCAATGGCCTGCGGATAGCCTGGGGCGTTTCCTGGCGGCCATCGGCCTTGATCCCGTGAAGACCCGTGTGCTTCTCGGCCTGGAGTGGTTCCAATGCCAGACGGCGGCATGCGGCGGCCCGCCCATGGGCAGACGTGACGGGAAGCACGACGCTTCGGCTCCAGGTTTCCGGGAAGCCGACGAGGAGCTGACTCGAAAGCGGGACGCGCTGCCAGCACATGATCGGGCAAAGTTCTGCCAGTGGTTGGATGGGGTGAGCGCCGCGATGGCACCCTCACAGTCATGAAGCCGCGTGATCTGGCTCTGCCTGCGCTGCTCGATGAGCTGGGTCGTGCCCGGCCTGTCGGGGAGGACTTGTGCGCGTCGGAACTATTCCGTCGCTGGGAGGCTGCTTTCGGCGCGCACGAGCCGCTGGTCCATCTCAACGAGTGCGCGGTGAGATGGTCCAGCGCGTTCCCGAAGATCCGCTTCCGGGGGATGAACGACGTGCAGATCATGCTCGCCAGCGGCCCCGCGTTTTCAGCGATCACGCTCGCTGCCGCGCGCCTGATGATCCAGCCGGGACGAACCCCCATTCTGCTGGTGCCTGCGGCATCGGCCTTGGCGGGCTGGCGGCTGGCGCTTTCCAGCCAGGGCATTCTCATTCTGGGGCCAGAGCAGATCATCAGCGTATTCACCGCGCCTGATCCCTCCTCGGCGCTGCGGGACCAGTTTCGCGCCCGCATCTCCACGGGCCGGCTGGACCCGTTTGATTTCCAGGTGCCAGCGCAGGGCAACATGTTCTACGGCAGGGAGCACGAACTGCGTCTGCTGCGCGAGAAGGAGACGCAATCCTTCGCCATCGCTGGACCGGGACGCATCGGCAAGACATCACTAGCCCTGGCTTATCGCGACGCCCTCAAACGAGATCGTGATCCTCGCGCGGATCGCGTCCGGTTCATGGATTGCTTGCACATGGCCTCAACGGTCAATGAGACGGCCTTGCTGCGCTTCATCGCCGGTGAGATCGAAAAAGGCCGCCGCGCCAGCCAGATGAGTTCGGAAGACTTCCCTGCCTTTATCAGATACCAGCGCCATCAAATGGGCGGCCCGTTGGAATTGATAATCGATGAGGTGGACGGAGTGTGTCACACCCCGGTCTTTGCCATGCTGGCTGAAAGCTCGAAGCATCAGCACTGTCGTCTGCTCTTATGCGGCAAAGCCAACCTCCTTCATGCCATGCTGGTAGGCCGCTCTCCCCTTGCGCTTCGGTTGGGTTTGCTTCGTCCCGAGCCATTGTCGCGCGAGGATGCCCGCCGCCTCTTCATCGCACCACTTCATGATTTGGGCATTCAGGTCGAGGCCGCCGCGCTGGAGATGGTTCTGAATTTGACCGGCTGCCTGCCGCATCAATTGCAGTTTTACGCTTCGCAGTTTCTCGAGAGCGCGGCCCGACGCAACCTGAGTACGGTGACTCCTGGCGACATTGAAACCATTCGTGACAGCGTGCTGTCGCAGCAGTTCCTTCGCGGTGCCCTCAAGGAACTCGATCCGGTTTCGCGCGCTCTCGCACTGCTCATTCTTGAGGCGCAGCCTCAAAGCGTATCTATTCCGTTTTTACAGCAAATGGCTCAGAAACATGGATTGCCGCTAGGTGCGGACACCGCCATGGAAAGCCTCATCTCCATGCACATTCACAATTTTCTGGCGATGGAGAAAGGCGAGTATCGCATCGCCACCGGTTCCTTGATAGCTTCCGCCCAGCGGCACGGGTTCTTGAAGGCGGACTTGCGTGAGGCTCTGGAAGTGTGGCGGCAGCACCCTGACCTCGGTTTCAAACCTTATCTGACGCGCAGACCATGATGTTGGAATCACAGTTCGATTACCGTAGAGTCGGAGACAGCCTCTTTCACGAGATCGTCGAGGCCGTGATGAACAAACGCCGGAGCCATGTCCTGCTCGGCGCCCGGAATGCGGGCAAGCGATATATCATGCACCGCCTGCCCGAGCGGCTCCGAGCGGCCGGTGCCACCCGGGTGGTGTCTGTCGATTTTCACCGGCTTTTGCCCTGGCAGACTGAGCAGGAGCTGGCACATCGCTTGTTTGAATGCTTCACTCCCATGCTCGGACCAGCGCCTAGCTGCAAGACACTCGGAGAAGGTTCCCTGGTGCAGTGCCTTAAGGCGGCGACTGCCGTTGCCCCCGGCTTGGTGCTGCTTGCATCCGGTGTCGATGAACTCGGTCCACATCTTTCGCTTCTCTTCCTACAGGTGGCGCGCAGCTTCGTGCAGACAGCTAATCCCGCATTGATTGTGGTTTTGACCGGCGAGGTAAATTTCCAAGATCTCGTGCATGGACCTGGCTCGGCATTTGAGAACTGTGCGAGGCAGATCGTGATCCAAGGCTACGACGAGGATGAGTTTGCCAAGGTAGCCGCATCGAGGGCGCGAGTCATAAACCTTGAGATCACTCCCGAGGCCAACCAACGACTGTTTCAATATACTGGGGGTCAATATCACCTGCTCGATCCTCTGCTTCATGCCTGGCAAGGAATTGTGGGCAGCCACGCCGTGCGGGAAAATCCAGCGCAAGCGCGCAAAGAAGTCTTTAAGCTGCGCGAGCTTGGAACGCATGGCCTTGAACTGCTTCATCACGCCGCCGATCTCATCAAGCAATACCCGGCTGAGTGGCCGCGGCTAGAGCGCTTGATCCAGGGAGAGGAGACTTCCGCTGGACTCAACAATCCAGGGCCGCTCGAGTTCGCCGGTTTGGCGGTGAGGGATGAGCAGAATCGCCTCCGATTCTGCTCTCCGCTCATCCGGCGCAGTGTTCAACGATATTTCAATCCGCGCCGCTGGGGTGACTGGTATGCTCAGCTCGGCATGTGGGAGAAGGCATTGGCCGCCTATGAAGGAATCGACCCTGCGCTGCGGCTGCGACCGTCCGGACCAGATGACAGACCTGTGGTTTGGGAGCTGATTCGCGAGTTTGGCAGGCACATTTACTCCCTGGCCTCACAACCGGCGGAGAAGGCTCCTCAGCAGCGGTTGCATTTGCGGACGGCTTTTCAGCGCGGCATGCAGCTCATCTTGGGGGTGCGGAGTGTGAGCTTCTGGTGCCGGGGAGAAGGCGGCACATGGGTGAGCCTTGCTCCTATGGAGCCTCCCAGCCCGAGCATGGCGGAACAAGCCACTCTATTCCTTCCCCAACGACACTCTCCGTCGGACAGGCGGCTGCGCCCAGGCTGGCTCTCAGTTCCATCGCCAGAGGATTTGGGATGCCTCGTGGCGCTTATGTCGCCAGAGCGCGACGATCAGCCGGAGGCGCTCGTCATCAGTGAGATCGGTTCAGGCCATGTGCTCACGCGCGAACGCCGGCAACTCATCCGCGACTTGGGAGAAGTGTTCCTGAGAGCCTACGACCACCTTTCATCCGTGGCACGAGCCATCCAGGCGGCCCAGCAGCGAGAGAGATTCGAGGAGATCGCCGCTGACGCGCTTATCGGCGTGGAGGCGATCCAAACGCCACGGAAAATTCTCGAAAAAGTGGCCGCTGACCTCATGCCGCTTGGGTACCGCCGTTTGCTTTTCAGTCTCGTAGACCCTGGGGGAACTCATATCAGAGGCGAGGTGGATAAGAGCTGGAACACCACGGTGAACGTGGCGGAGGCCACCAATTACCCGGTTAACCGGCCGGACTCCGACATTCAAGCATGGGTAGTGCATCATCGGGAGCCACGTCGAGTTTCAGAGCCGTTGAAAGAGCCTGGGGTCAATTACCAAATTGTGCAGGCAGCCAACATCGGCCCTTTCGCCCTGCTTCCTTTGCTTGGTCAGAACGGTGAGGCGCTTGGGACGCTTCATGTGGAGCGCGAGGATGGCTCACTACCAACTGAGGATGAAGTTGATGATCTGATTTCATTCGGACGCCGCCTGAGCCAGGTCGTTGAGCGATGCGAGCGGGTGACACTATACCAACCTGCGTTGCAATTGCTTCGTGACGCTATTGTCATCGTGGACAATTTGAATCGAGTTCGTTTCGCCAATTCAGTCGCTAAGTCGGAGTTCAATGTGCGCGAAGGCTGGCAGGACAAGCAAAGTGCCGAGACGACGCGTCATGTGTTCAAGGATGACGAAGAAGTTTTGGCGCTGATCACACCTGCTATTGCGGAGGGCAGGCGCTCTGTCTTGCCCATTCAAGAGGTCGGGCGGAGGAAAAGGCAAATGACCGTGGTAGCACAGCCGATTCACTCACCCATTGTTCGGGGCGACAGAAACTCCAAGGCCGTGATCGGTGTAATGCTGCATTTCCGCGACCATCATTACATGCAGACTGGCTACGAGGTCATCAACAGCTTGAACTCCGAGATCAATGTGCGCGCGTATGTGTATCGACTGCTTGAACTTCCGAAGGCTCTTGGACATCGGTGGGCCAGACTTTGGTTCACGCCGGGATTCAATAGCGATGACCCTTCAAGAGCGGATCTCAGCCAGAGCCGCTTCATCGGCAAGAAGAGCTATCATCTCGATGATCCCGAGTTGGACGCCATTTTTACTACTCCCGGAGGTTTCAATCTCAACGATGCAGAGTCTGCTCGTGCTATGCGGGAAGGCAAAGTCGTCATCTACGAGATGACGACAAAAAAAGAAGAGCCTTATGTGGACGAAGCCGGGCTTCCCATCACGCCGTTTTTGGATCCTCCGTGTTCCGTAGCTTTCAAGCGCCAGCCCGGTCACCGGTGGATCAATTTTCCTCTGCGTGGCATCGAGGGGAAAATGATCGGAATGCTTAGCATGGATGTACCCAAGGACTTTCGGCCCCGAAATCTCAACGATTTGGACCGCATGGCCAAGTTGATCGGTGTATGCCTGTCCTCGCTATTGGAGAGCCGTCACATCAAAGCAGCCTCAGAACGCGCAATCGCCGACACTGCTCACGAGGTTGGTGCGCGGTTGGTTGCCGCCAACGCACTGGTTTCGCGTTTTCGAGGCTTCGCCCGGCGCTATCCGCAGGCCACCGGGTTGGTGGATGCTCTCGCTCTGTTTGCAAACCGCTGCATGTCATCGGTGAATGAGATCAAGAATTCGTTTGTCGTTCCCGCCGTGAAGAAGGAGCGGCTGCCGGTTCGTGGCTGGCTCGCGGAAACCATGAAGGCCACGGGTTGGGATACCGAAGTCACCATCGTCGAGGGGCCGGAGTTGTGGGCGCATTTTGATCCGCTTCACATCGAACGCTGTCTGGTCGAGCTGCTCCGCAATGCCGACGATTTTGCACAAGCTGGCGTGCCGCTGAGAGTCGTGATCGACGCAGGTAGCCACGGCGCGACGGGGGATTCTACGGTCTGGATAACGGTCCAAGACAACGGGCGCGGCATTCCCGAGTCGAAACGAGAACTCGTCACTGGCGATTTCTACTCCTACCGGCCCGGGGCGAAGCAGGGGCCGAGAGGGCTTGGTCTGGCCACCGCACGGCGCACGATGGAGGCGCATGGCGGTTTCATCACCATCGGCGGACATGCTATTGAGGATGGTGATCCTCCAGAACTTTGCGGCGCGATTATCACCTTGCGCTGGCCGGACCTCCCGCCGCTTGATCCCAACGCGGCACCCAATCCCAAAGATGACTCTCTTTCAACGGAGCGCCTCCCTCCCGAATCTGAAACTGCCCCCCTACACCCCGAATGAACACCCCGGCCCTCAACATCCTCATCGTCGAGGACAATGACGATTTCCGAGAAAACCTTGCGAGCCTCATCAAAGAGGAGATTCCCGCATCTGAAGTGAAGCAGGCCGCCGATGTGGAGGAGGGCAAGGTGGTCCTGAGTGGCCGCGAGAAATTTGATATTGTGATCCTCGACTTCCGTCTTCCGGTGCCCGGCGGGGGACAGCAAATCGACACCTCGCTCTGCAATCTGACACGCACGGAACATCCGAACTCCCTGGTCATCCATGTCACGATGAACAAAGACCACCCGGAGGCCAGCCGACACATGCAGGAGGTGCATGGTTCGACGGAGAAGTCCGTCGCAGGGCAGGACATGGAAACCCAGCACATGGGCATCCTCATTAGCAAAGCCTTTCCCGAAGGTGGCGATGTCAATGACCCCAAGGAGGCTGAGCGTCTCGGAAACGAAATCCTTACGGCCATCACACGTCGTGTGAACCTCAAGACCATCGAGGCCGGTCTTGATAATCTGCTCGGAGGCGCATCGGGTGGTGCATCGGGCTGGTCGCGCGGGGTTGGCCGCGTGGTCGTGCCTGATGCCGGCCTGACAAGCCATCTGGCAAGTCTTCGACTGGCCTTGGAGTGCGCCTGGCCCTGGCTGCCGGAGAGCGTTAAAACGCGCGCCCGACACGTTTTCTCCATCCAAGAAGCCCCTGGCGCGCCGGGTCGAGTGCGCATCCAGATGCTATGATCACAAATGCCTCCCGAGCGCTCGCTAATGCCAGCCGTTGTCATCCGTCCGCGCATTTCAAGATTCATCACGATATGCGTGATCCCACCTCGCATGGGGCCACACACCGGCACGGAGTGCGCAACCAACAGCTGATCGAAACCTACGCCGGGGCGATGGACGCCGCGTGGAATGAACTGCAAGCTACGCCGATGCCATTCGATGTCGGAATCGGGAGCGAACCTCTCCGTTGCCTGGTCACCGATCTGCATCAGGTCTTCCCCGGCTCGCCCAGCCCGTTTTGCAGGGCGGAGATCGAAGGTGATGAAATCATCCCCTTCATCGCCCTGCCATCTTGTTACCGTGAACTGGTGGACTGGCCTTCCATCCTGGACATGGCACGATGTGCCGCCCGCCATGAACCTGCCCATGCTTGGGCGTTTCGGGTTTGGAGCAAACTATGGGCGGGGCTGACTGTCGATGATGTGGAGCAAAGCATCGCCCTCCTGCTCAAACACACCTCGTGGTTGACCGAGGGACACGCCGTGGCTGTCGAAGCAGGAGATGCTCGGGACGGTTTCTGGCTCCAGCACGCTTGGGTTTGGTGCGACCGGCCTGAATGCTCGCTTTTTCGGGAACCGTATGCGAGCGGGCTTTTTGCCCGCTATTTGGATCGAAGAATGGGGTGGCGACCCGGTGAAACATTCAGCCGCGCCATCACCGCCATCACGAACCCGCCGAAATTGGAGGTTGGTCTGGCTGGAGTGATTGGACCGCTAGAAGAAGCCAATGCGAGAAAGATGGCGATGATCACATCATGGGCTGCTCTCGATCAAGTGCTGAGGCCTCACCTCACCGCCGAGCAGGCATGGATGGAGTCCTGCCGTGCTGGCGCTTACATAGGCGGCTCGACACTTCCCGCCGATGAGGAACCTGCCGTGTTCGCACGCTACGGGCGGCGCGCAGTTTCCCAATCCTTGTCGCTTCGACCCGGAGGCTCGATTCAAACAGACGCATATCCCGCTGAATCACTGAGCTGCCGATATTTTCAACTCGATCTCGATCCGGCAGTGAAACGCATCCGTGTCGTCACACCTTCGGACCGACCGCATGGCGCGGCCATTCTGCGCGTGGGGTTGTGGTCGGAGACGGACGCACGAACGGGGCATTGGTTTGTCAATCCACAAGAAGAGTGGATCATCCCTGCAATTGCCGGAGAATCACGCGGCACTACCCGATGGTTTCTCGTGTGCGCTCTTGTCCCCTTTGAGGGAGGGCATCTTGAAGGCACAAAGGATCCATCCTGGTTGTTAAAGATAGAAGCTCGATGAAAACCATCCTCATCGCCACCGATTCCGAACTGCAATACGCCGTCGAAGCTGCGAAATAGCTCGGTGCCGGTACCGAGTTGGGTCGATGCCCTGCACCGACATCTGTCATCTACATCTGATAGAGTACGTTTGTTGACGTTGACGCCGGTCTGGTGGTATCAGACACGGAGATGATCCCGCTATACGACAACAATCCAAGGCATCGTTTTCCGCTGATGACCGTGATCATCATCGCGGTGAATGTGGCGGTCTATTTTCTCTGGCAGACGCGCATCGGACTGGAGGAGAGCGTGGCGCTGGCGGCTTTTGTGCCGGCGGAGTTCACAGGCGGCGGGCCGTCCGCGCCGTGGCGGGATTTGTTCACCAGCATGTTCATGCACGGTGGCATCATGCACTTGCTGGGGAACATGTGGTTCCTTTGGATCTTCGGCGACAACATCGAGAACGAGTGCGGACCAGTGCGCTTCACCATGTTTTATCTTCTGACCGGAGCAGCGGCCACATTTGGTCATGTGTGGAGTGATCCGCAATCGGCCGTGCCTCTCGTGGGCGCGAGCGGTGCGATCAGCGGCGTGCTCGGCGGCTATCTCGTCCAGCATCCGCGCGTGTCGGTGCGCACGCTGATTCCGCTGGGGGTTTTCACCCGCATCGTGGACATCCCGGCGTATGCGTTTCTCTTCATCTGGATCGGCATGCAGATCTTCAGCCAGGCGATGATCAGCAGCAGCACGGGTGGCGGCGTGGCGTATCTGGCGCACATCGCTGGCTTCGTCGCGGGAGCGGCGCTGATCTTTGTGTTTCGCGGGAGTGGAGCGGAATCGGAGAGGAGCACCTAGCGCACCCATGCCGGCACGTGCTCGGCCTACTGCCGGCCAAAGAGCCGCTTGAAGAATCCGCGCTTTGGCTCCGGGGGCGGCGCGGCTGCAGCGGGCGGCGGCGCTTCTTTCTTTTTCGTGGCCACGACAACGGGTCTCGGATCAGGGCGCGGGCCTTCGATGATGACGGTCATGCCTTTGGTGATCATGGGCACGAGGCGCACCACGTCCCAGTTTGCCGTTCTCATGCAGCCGTGGCTGGCGCTGCGCCCGATGGTCTGCGGCGAGTTCGTTCCGTGGATGCCGATGCCGGCGCGGTTCAGGCCGATCCACATGACGCCGACCGGGTTGTTCGGGCCGATGGGCAGCTCGTAAAAGTTACTGCTGCGCACTCCATATTCGAGGACGCTTTTGTCCCAGCGGAAAGTGGGCATCTGCGCGATGCCCACGATGCGCCAGGTGCCGGGCGGTGTGGCGAGATGACCGCTGCCCGGTGTGATGGGCAGGCTGGCGAGGAGCTTCTCCCCGTCCCACAGGCCGAGAAGCTTTTCGCGTGTGTCGATCTTGATGACGCGGCTCTGATGCTCCGGGATTTCCGGCAGGCTCGCGACTTGGGTTAACTGCTCGATGAGAAAGGGCTGCACTGTCGGCACCTTCACCACATCGCCGGGCTTGAGCGCGCCCATCTTCATGGGCTGGTTGATGAATTCGAGAAAATCAGGCGCGCAATGAAACCGCTCTGTCAAAAACTCCAGCAGCGAGTCATAAGGCAGGTACTTCTTTTTGCTCTGTGCGGAGGGCTGGCGTGGCAGGTCACCGACAAAGGTGAGGTCCTCGGGGCGGATGGTGTAGGTGGTGTAAGTTTGCGGCACGCTCGTCAGATCGAGTGTGTGCGCGGCCAGCTCGGTCTCCGGCACTCCCTGCGCGCGCTGGTATCGTTTCAGAGCCTTGGTGGTGAATTCCCCCGGGCGACCATCGAGTTTGCCAGGCCCGAAGAGATTTGTGTCGAGGAAAACCTGGAGCCTCAAAATGTCCTCAACCGGCTCCGGCGCCTTGGGCAGCGGATCAGGGATCACAGCAGGCGCGGAAGCGGCTGCGAGGAAGAGAAGCAGAAGAACAATGGAGGCCGGTTTTTTCATTCGGGGCATATATACGCACGAAAAGGAGCCTGAGTCATGCCAGGCAGCATGGATCAATCAAGCCTTGTACCTGGCGCGCAGGTATTCCTCCAGCGCAGGCTGCCAGGCGCGCGTGCTTTTGCCCGTGAAGCGCTCAAACGTGGCGGTGCTCATGGCGGTGAAGGGCGGGCGGTCCGCCTTGAACTCGGGGAAGCCAATCATGGAGAAAGGCTTCACCTCGCGAGTCCGCACCGGCAGTCCCAGGCTGACCGCGAGGTCGAGGGCGTATTGACCATACTCCTGCCATGATGCCGCGCCCGCGTTGCACAGGTGCAGAACGCCTGACACGGCATGGTGCTCATGAAGAAACGGCAGCAGCCACCCGGCGAGATCCTCCGCATACGTCGGCGCGGACCATTTGTCGGCCACCGCATCGACGTGATCGGAGGCGAGCGCGGTCTTGATGATGCGGTCCGGGAAGGAATCCTTGTCCAGCCCGAAGAGCCATGACACACGCACCACCAGCGCATCGGGTTGCGCAGCCAGCACGAGCTGCTCGCCTTCCAGCTTCGTCGCGCCGTACACATTGGTCGCGCCGGTCGGATCACTCTCACGCAGCAGCTCGCGCCCCGTGCCGGGGAAAACGTAGTCGCTGCTGATGTTGATGAACCGCGCCCCGCGCTCGCGACACACACGCGCGACGATCTCCGGCCCCAGCGCGTTCGCCGCCCGCGCATCAGCGGGGTGAGTCTCGCAATGGTCCACGCTCGTGATGCCAGCCGCGTTGATCACCGCATCAAACTCATGCCGCCCGAGTCGCGCGGCGATTTCATCGAGTCGCAGCAGATCGAGATCAGCGTGCCCAAGGCCGATCACCTCGTGGTCGTGAGAATAGCGCCGCATCAGGGCAGCACCCAACCGGCCGTTGCTGCCGAGAATGAGGATGCGCCGCGTTTTTTCCATGAGGGGCGCATCCTTGGCAGGGACGGCAAATCAGGTCAAGCCCCCTTTGCCCTGCGGACCGTGGCCGCGCGCACAAGAGCGTGGATCGGGCCAGTGTTTGCCATTTCGTGAATCAGGTTGCGGCTCCGGTGACTGCATGTAAGCACAGCGACCTCTTTGAAATGAAAGCTTATCAATTGATCCACGCCGCAGGGCCTGATGTGCAGAAGGAAGTCATCGGCTATCTCCAGACCGAGCAGCGCGGCGCGTTTCGCGCCGCCGTGGATAATCTCGCCGTCGCGCGCAAGCTGCGGCCCGTTTTCATGCAGAAGAAATCCAAGGAGCAGCAGGCCGCGTGGCTGCTCGACCAGATCAAGCTCAAGATGAATGACGGCCTGGCTGAGCAGGTGCTGCAAATCTGGCTGCTCAAGGGCAAGCCCGCGATGCTCATCACGTTCCTCGACGCGGTCGGCATCAAGCACGACGGCAAAGGCGAGGTGGAGGACCTGCCCGAGACCATCGAAGAAAAGAAAGCGAAGGCCGGCATCGACGCGCTACTCAAGGATAATCCGCCCGCGCATGTCGCGATGTATCTTCATCTCTTCCAGATGCAAAAGGAAGGTGGCTGGACCGGACTGACCGAGGCGATGAAGGACGTGCCCGAGATTCAAATGCAGGTACCGGCCTGATTCAGTCACGCGTCCGTTTTCGAAACTCACGCACAGCCTGCGAGGCCCGCGCAGATGTCGCAAGCGCTCCGGCCAGTGTGATGTCGAAGCGCGGCAGCAAGCGGCTCCTTTTCACGCGGCGATAGCGCGCGCCATCGAGCAAAAAGACACCCAGGCCCGCGCTCTCCCAGACCCACACCTCCGGGATGCGCAGCGGCGCGTAGAATTGGAGCTTGTTAATGGCGGCGCTGGTGAGCACGACCTCCAGCACCATGTCTGGCCGCAGCTTCGTCTCTGTTCCGAAGATGAAGCTGTCGTCCGGCTCCTTGCCTTGCGCATAGTCGATGCGCAGAGTGGCCGAGCCTTGGGAGTCATAATCGACACCTTCATCCTGGCAGTGCGCGACGATCAAATCATGCAGAGTGTTTTTGATCCGTTCGTGGTCGGTCGAGAGTGTCATGATGTCGAGCCTCTGGTTATAATACGTCAGCCTGTGATTCGTGCCCTGAAGCTTCGCATCCATGTCGAGGTAATGGCCCCAGGAAACATCGGGGACCACGATGAGATGATCGCGCTCAAGCACTGGCTGCATCTCTGGCGGGGACGTTTGTGGTCGCGCCTTGACCGGCGAGCGCATGGTGGTAGTGCGCTTGCGGCGTGGTGGAGCGAGGAGGACAGACATGGGGCGAGTTTAGGCTCGACGCATCCTTTTGCCAAGCAGGGACATCTTCCGCGCCGTTTTCCCGCGCGACATCGGCAGTGCGCCGCGCT
>JANPIW010000114.1:0-2311 GCA_031425215.1 Verrucomicrobiaceae bacterium | reverse complement strand
AGCTCTTGGTCGGGGGCGCGGATCCGTTGCGCTTAAAAATGGGATCCCATTACTATGGCGGCCCGCGGGTGCATTACATCGCCTCTGGGGCGATGGCGAGCGCTCAAAACGTGAACAAAACGCGACTGCCCATCACAGCCGGCGCCATCCAAAGCCAGCAGGCGGCGGTCTATGATTTGTTCCCGACGATTCTCAATCTCACCGGCAAGGCCGCTCCTCCAAGCCACAGTGTTGATGGCTTGCGCCTCGACACGCTGCTCACCGGCAAAGCCGACGGCGCTCGCGGGGAGAAGTTTCTCATGCACTATCCGCACTCGCCGCATCGCACGGAGTACTTCACTGTGTATCGCGATGGAGACTGGAAGGTGATCTACCACTACTTCCCCTCAGAGGTTTCTGAAGGCTCGAATTACCAGCTCTTCAATCTCAAGGCTGATCCCTTCGAGCAGAAGAACTTGGCCGCTGCTGAGTCCGGCGAGTTGCGCCGCATGATGCAGGGACTCATCGCCGAACTCGAAGCGCAGCACGCCGTCTATCCCGTGGATAAAGACGGCGTCACTACGCTTAAGCCGAAACTGAATTGAATCATGCGCGGCGCCATCACGCCGCGCTTTCGCCGACTCAGTTCACCAGCGGCATAAGCTGCTCTTTGCACCACTGGCCGTTCTGCTTCGTCACTCCATCGGGGTCATCGACGGCAACATGCGCCTCGTCTTCGCAGATGATCCAGCCAGAGTAATCGCGCGCCACGAGCCACTCGGTGATCTTGTGGAAATCGAGCTTGCCCGTGCCCATCTGCGCCCACGGCTCGGGGCCGTCACCGGAGAAGTCTTTGTAATGGATGTGGTTCACGAGGTGCTGCCATTTGTTCAGCGTGGCGATGACATCCATGCCGCCGCGAATGATGTGGCCCACGTCAGGCGTCCAGCCCGTGACCTTTGGATCGAGGCTGCTGAGCACCACGTCATAATCCTCCTGCGTGCGCACGATCGAGTTGGGCGGGCTGTTCGGATGATACGAGCACTTGATGCCCAGATCAGCCGCGCGCTTCGAGACGGCATTCACATTGCGCGCCACATTGAGGCGGCGCTTTTGCAGATCGTTTTTCCGCCCGCTCGGCAGCGTGACAGTGCCGAGCATCGAGCCTGGGAAATGCTTGAGCAGATTCATCGTGAAGTCCGCGGCCTTGCGCTCTTCCTTCGTCTCCGTGTCGCCGTCCCATCCGCAGACGAGGGCGAGTCCTGCGAGCTTCATCTTGTGTTTCGCCAGTGTGTCTTTGAGTTTTCCCGGATCACAGAAATCTCCGAGCCAGTATTTGCAGCAGCCGAGCGCCTTCTCGGAAATCTCGAGCACCATCGGCTCGATGCCTTTGAAACCCGCCTCAGCGGCGACCTTGATCATGTGATCGAGTTTGTTGTCATAGCCTTTGCCAGTTCCCTTCATGAACCAGGTATAGACTTCGGAGCCGAATTGGATTTTGCCCATGGTGTGCGTGTGTTTTGGTTTGAGTTTGGGCCGCAAATGGGAGCCGGGCGCGCGGAGTTGGCAAGAGGGGAATTTGGGGCAAACGCCTTGCATTGCGCGGCGCGATGGATAATCCGGCGCGCACATGTCCGCGTCATCTTTCCACCACCCCGTCGCCACCGTGGGCGCGCTCATTCTCGACGCAAATGGCGCGGCGCTGATGATCCGCACCCACAAATGGAGCGACCGATGGGGCATTCCCGGCGGGAAGATCAAACGAGGCGAGACCTGCGAGGAAGCGCTTCGGCGCGAGGTGCGCGAGGAGACGGGCCTGGAGATCACCAGCACCCGCTTTGTGATGGTGCAGGACTGCATCGAGCCGGAGGAGTTTGAGCGCTCCGCGCACTTTCTTTTGCTGAACTACATCGCCAGCTGTCATGATGCGGTGCCGCTCGTGAAGCTGAACGACGAAGCCGAGGAGTTTCAATGGACGAGCATCGCCGATGCCCTCCGTCTCGATCTGAACAAACCAACGCGATTGCTCATTGAAGAGGCGATTCGCCACGGCTTGATTCCACCCCCGTGAGCGAAAACACCATCATCATCAAAGGCCTTCAGTTATCCGTCCACATCGGCGTGACGGCGAAGGAGAGAAAGAAGCCTCAGGTGCTAGAGGCTGATCTATGGATCACACCGTCGATGCCATTTGAGCAGATGCAGGACAAGATCAGCAAGACGGTCGATTACGCTGCCGTGGTCGTGCGCCTGCGTGAGCTGACAGCGGTGAAACCGCGCAAGCTC
The DNA here is from genome assembly GCA_031425215.1 of Verrucomicrobiaceae bacterium. Taxonomy (GTDB): domain Bacteria; phylum Verrucomicrobiota; class Verrucomicrobiia; order Verrucomicrobiales; family Verrucomicrobiaceae; genus JANPIW01. Next base: position 46 of record JANPIW010000114.1, on the reverse strand, counting down.
ATCGAGACACTGGCCTCCGAAGCTGCGGACTGCGTGATTCGGGAAT
>JANPIW010000113.1:0-1986 GCA_031425215.1 Verrucomicrobiaceae bacterium | reverse complement strand
GATGCTCGCGTTCGGGCAGGGCCATGCTGGAATCCGACCAGCCGCGATCCACATAGCGGGTGGGAAAGCCGATGAGCAGATGCGGAGCGCGGTGATAGGGCTTGATGGCGTTCGTATAAAGCGCTTCCGGCGGCGAATCGGCGTAGCGGAGATCGGTCTGCATTTCCCAATGAAGAAAGTCCTTCGATGTCGCCGTGCGGATGGCGCGGTCACCGTGCGGATTCTTCGTGGTGATGTCGTTGTCGCCCTGCGAATAGTGCCGCCAGTAGGCGCGATACACTCCGCGCGCGCCATCCCAGAACGCGGTGTTTTGGGAATCGAACGCACCGTCAGTGATCACCGGTCGCTCGCTCATCGGCGTCCAGTGCAGGCCATCCGGCGATTTGAAAGGGATCATGCCCTTGGGTCGCAGGCACTGGAACATCGCCTTGTAGCGCGCGTCCGGGGCGGCGGCTGGATTCTCGTCCCGGAACACGGCGGGTGCTCCCGAGTTCACATGCAGCGCCTTGGTCTTGTAATCTGGCATGACGATGTTGTTGGCTTTCGCGCCTTGGAACTCATGCAATCCAAGCTCGGGCTTGCGCCAGTGGATGCCATCCGCACTTTCCGCATAGCAGCAAAACGGCTTTGAAGTCTGGATGCGGTGGGTGGCCGAATCGAGGGTCATGTTCCACGCCTTATAAAAGAGGCGGTAGCGGTCTCCGTCCTGGAAGATGCTGTGGAAGCCGCTCCCATTGCCCTCCCACGGAGCGTCATGCATGAGCACCACCTCGCGCGGCTCCGGGTGATGCAGCCGCAACTCCGCCTTACCAACGAACCGCTCGATGAGGAAATCATCGACCATCAATTCCAGCCGTGAGCCGATATCGATGCTTGCAGCAGTCGTGTGAAACGGGAGCGCAAAACAGCACAAGCCGAGGAGCGACCGCAGTTTGGACTTCCTTTGGTGCCGGTTTTTTTCAATCGAGTTCATGTGGATATCTGATGTGTGTTCGTTTTGAAAATCCTCGCTTCATCCGCGTCCTGGGAACACGGCGAGACGCCAGATTTCATGGCAGGGATGAAGTCATGGTTTGCCGACCGTGTAACTCAGATCATCGAGAAAAATGCGCACCATCTGCCCGCCCGCCTGCGACGTGAACAAGCCGAAGCGATCAAACGTCGCGCCATCCTTCTTCCGTCCCTGCTTGAAGGGCAGCGTCACCGATTCATCACCGAGAGTGACCTTGATCTCACCGAGGTTGTTATTGCCCGCAGGATCATAGAGCAGCGTCCACTCGTAACTGCGGCCGGGTTTGAGCACGGGAGCTTGCTCCAGTTGTAGGCGCGTGCCTTTGCCGGTGGTGAGAGAGGGTCTGAAGCAGTGGCCGATGCGCGTCGGGCCACCGACGGCGATGCCGAGGAAGTCGCGGGCCTCGATGGGCGATTTGTCTTGGTGCGCGCTGCTGAACCAGCCCAGCATCATGTCCGCGTCTGGCCCGCCGACGGTCATCGTCACCTTGCCGCGTGCTTCGAGCCGCTGATTGAGATCGAGCGGGCCGATGCGATCCGCGTAGTAGCCGTAGTTGCCGCTGCGCCACAGATCGCCGCCGATTTCGCCCGCTTTGCCGCCCGCGTGACTGGTCGTGGTGCTGAAGCCGAAGTTGTGCGCGCCGGTCTGCTCCAGATCTTCGTAGATGTCGTGATTGCCGGAGCCGATCCAGCCAGGGTCTTTGCTGAGATCGAGCGCGCGTCCACCGAGCTGCAAATCGCCGAAGTAGATCGTCGCAATGCCACCGGCCTTCATCATGTTCATCACGCCAAAGCGATCAAAAGTTGTGCCCTGCTGCTTGTAGCCTGCGGGCACGTTGACGGACAAGGTCTGGCCTTCAAAGTCGCCGGGCTGCGTGCTGTCGCTCGTGAGTTTGATGTCGAACGCGCCGCCGCCGTTGTTCGCCTTCGGATCGTAGCGCAGCGTCCAGTGATAGCGCGTGCCGTCGTTCTTCA
>JANPIW010000112.1:0-6420 GCA_031425215.1 Verrucomicrobiaceae bacterium | reverse complement strand
AAAGCCACCCAACTCCTCGCCACCGCCAAACCCGAAGACCGCCGCACCACGCTCGAAGACATCTTCTGGAGCCTGATGGGGTCGAAGGAGTTTTTGTTTAATCACTGAGTTGCCTTCCCCAATCCCCAACATGAATGACCTCTCCAGGCTTCACATTCGGCAAGTCGCTCAAGATGTCGGCAACGAGCGGGAGCAAATCGTCCATGGCGTTGCTCGGAGCATGAAGAACAACCAAGCCGATGGCAAAGGACGCGACATGCTGCTGGTAAATCATGTTCCCGTCGATGGTGATGAGCGCCTGAAATGCAGCCTGTGCGCGAGTGAGCAAATGGCCGTTCTTGATCCCGCTCCAGCCCATTTCCTGAACCGTCAGGACGGTGTGCGGACTCAGGTGGCGTTTCAGCCCACGCGGCAGATTCTCATCAAGCAGCAAGCGCATGATCAGAGACAATCGCCAGAGCTTTATCTTCACCCATCTCCAGCAGCGCCAATGCTTGATCGCGGCTCACGGACGGGAAATCATCCAGAAACTCCTCCAGGCGGTCTCCTTTGCTCAAATAAGAATCCAACGTGCTTATCGGCACACGAGTTCCTGTGAAACAAGGCGTCCCACTCATTCGCTCCGGGTCTATCCAAACAATCTGATCTGCATTCATGAAGCCATTATCTACTCTCCGAATTCTGATTCAAGTGCTGCTTTGCCTCACCGCCGTCACCCACGCCCAAACCGTGGACTACACGAAGCAGATCGCTCCGCTTTGGGACAACTACTGCATCGACTGCCACAGCGCCGATGACGCGGATGGCGAGTTCGTCTTGGACACCTTCGCAGCGCTGATGAAAGGCGGGAAGGAAGGTGCCGCCATCGTCGCGGGAAAATCGAGAGAAAGCATGCTCGTGAAGTTTCTCGAAGGTCGCTCGGGTCGCGGTGGCAAGAACGAATTCATGCCGCCGGGGAAGCGGGAGAAGCTCAAGCCGGAGGAGATCGCGCTGATCAAAGCGTGGATCGATGCGGGCGCGAAAGGTCCGCTCGTCGCGGAAGGCAAACCGATGCCGAAGGAGGTCATCACGCCGAAGATCATGCCAACTGTGCCGCCGAAGCGGTCGATCCAGGCGGTGGCGTTTTCGCCGAAGGTGCAGCTCATCGCGGTGGGACGTTATGGCGAAGTAGAACTGCTCAATCCGGTCACGCGGGCGGTGATTCGCAAGCTCACCGGCATCAAGGGCAAGGCCAACGCGGTCGCGTTTTCGCCGGATGGCGACGCCGTGTATGCCGCAGGCGGCGAGGCAGGCATCGTGGGCGAGGTGAAACGCTGGAAGACGAGCGATGGCACCTTGCAGCAGTCGTTTGAAGGTCATCTCGATGCCGCGTATGCGCTCGCCGTGTCGCCCGATGGCAAACTGCTCGCCACTGGAGCCTACGATCAAAAAATTCGACTCTGGGACACGGCGACGGGCAAGGAAGTCGCACTGCTCAAAGGTCACAACGGCGCGGTGAACGGTCTCTCGTTCCGCCCCGACGGCAAGGTGCTCGCCAGCGCCAGCGCGGACCGCACGGTGAAGCTCTGGAGCATCCCGGCTGGCATGCGGCTCGACACTCTCTCACAGCCGACGAAGGAGCAAACCAGCGTCGTCTTCAGCGTCGATGGCAAACAGCTCTTCGCCGCCGGTTCCGACAATCGCATCCGTCTCTGGAACATCAGCGCCGACGCGAAGGAGGGCACGAACAAGATCGTCACCAGCCGGTTCGCGCATGAAGGCGGCATCTTGAATCTCGCGCTGTCCCTCGATGGCAAACTGCTCGCCTCCACCTCGACCGATAAATCGCTCAAGCTCTGGAGCACCGCCGATCTCACCGAAAAACTCCCGCTCGAAAAACAGCCCGACTGGTCTTCCGCGCTCGCCTTCACCGACAAAGCGCAGCTCGTCGCCGGTCGCATCGACGGCAGCCTCAGCGTCTATGAATCGACCACTGGCAAGGCCGTGATGGCTCCCGTGCCTGCCAAGCCAGTCGCCGCGAAAAAAGCCGCGATGGCAGCCAAACCAACGATCACTACCATCACACCACGCGGTTTGCACAATGGCACGGAGCAGCAGTTGGTCATCACGGGCAAAGAACTCGCGAACGCCACGGTGCAGTTCGCCGATGCACGTCTCAAACCTGTCGTCGATGCCGTCGCCAGTTCGCCGACGAAGCTCGTGTTCAAAGTCAAAGTGCCCGCTGACCTGCCACGTGGCGTTTATGAAGTCTCCGCCCGCACGGCTCAGGGCGAGACGGCGAAAGTGAAACTCTTTGCCGATGACATCGCGCCCACGACGACTACGGCCGCTGATTTCAAAACTGCGCCGGTCGCTGTCGCCAAACTGCCCGCCAGTCTCTGGGGCACGCTCACGGAGATCGGGCAGCACGACGCGTATCGCTTCACTGCGAAGGCGGGCGAGGAACTCGTGCTCGATCTCGCCGTTGCGCAGGTCGGCAGCACGGCGAAATCGCCCACGCTGGAAATCATGGACACGAATCGCACCGTGCTCGCCGTGAATCGCGGCCTCGACAGTGGCAGCGATCCTTTCCTCGCGTGGAAAGCGCCTGCGGATGGCGACTTCATCGTGCTCGTGAGCAATACCACGATGGATGGCAGCGCGGATCATGCGTATCGCCTCACCATCGGCGCATTGCCGTATGTCACCGCTTGGTCGCCACTCGCCGCGCAGATCGGCCAGGACACGAAAGTCACGCTCATCGGCCATCACCTCGGCGACAAAGCCAGCGTGACAATGAAGGCCGACAAAGAAGGCCTGATGAATGTGCCGCTTGACGCCAAAGTGCTGCGCTTCCGCTCAATGCCGGTGCTGCGTGTAAGTCGATTGGAACAAGCGCGCGAAGTCGAAGGCAACGACGATCTCGCAAAGGCCCAGATCGTGACATTGCCAGTGAATGTGAATGGCATTCTCGCCAAATCGAAAGTCGGCGACACCGACCACTTCGCCTTCGACGCAAAAAAAGGCCAGACGTGGATCATCGAGACTCTCGCTGCCCAAGCCGGTTCTCCTGCCGACACGAAGCTCGACATCCTCGACGCGAAAGGCCAGCCGGTGCCGCGTGTGATGCTCCAGGCGGTGCGCGACAGCTACAACAACTTCCGCAGCGTCGATGCTAACAACCCGGACATCCGCCTGCAAAACTGGGAGGAGATGGAGCTCAACGAGTTCGTCTATTTCAATGGCGACGTGATGAAGATCGTGCGCATGCCGCGCGGGCCGGATGGCGGCTGCTTCTTCTACATCAACGGCGGCAAACGCCGCGCCTACTTCGACACCAGCGCCACCTCGCACTCGCTCGACGAACCCTGCTACGTCGTCGAGCCACGGCCCATCGGCAGCCAGATCGTGCCAAACGGCTTGCCCATCTTCACGCTGAACTACGCCAACGACGACAGCGGCGACCGCAAGCTCGGCAGCGACTCGCGCCTCACCTTCACCGCGCCTGCCGATGGCCGTTACGTCGTTAAAGTCACCGACACGCGCGGCTGGAGCGGGGAGCGTTTTGTGTATGCTCTCACCATCCGCGAGCCGAAGCCCGACTTCAGCGTCAAACTCGCCGGCGCGAACCCGACTGTGATGCCCGGCGCGTCCGTCGGCTTCTCCTTCCGCGCGGAGCGCACGGACCATTTCGACGACGCGGTCCAGATCGACATCAGCGGACTGCCCCCCGGTTACTACGCCTCATCGCCACTCATCATCGAGGCCGGGCACGACCTCATCAGCGGCAGCCTGCACGCCGCGCCGGACGCGCCCGCGAGCGCCGACTGGAGCAAACTCAAGATCACCGCCAAAGCTCGCGGCATCACGCACGACGCCGGCAGCTTTGGCAAAGTCACGCTCGGCGCGAAACCGAAGTTCATCATCGTCATGGAACCCGACAACGGCGGCAAGGCCGTGATGCGCGAGCTCAAGGACGAGACCAAACCGCTCGAGATCACCCTCGCGCCCGGCCAGACGGTGAAGGCCTGGATCCGCGCCGTGCGCAGCGGTGAAGAAGGCATCCTCAGTCTCGACGTTCACGGCCTGCCGCACGGCGTCATCGTCGATGACATCGGCCTCAACGGTGTGCAGATCCGCGAAAAGGAAAACGAACGCCCCATTTTCTTCCGCGCCGCGAGCTGGGTCAAAGACCAGGACAAACTCATCCACGCCGCCCTCAGCTCCGCGAGGAATGAACACGACAGCGCCGGTTTGCAGACAAGTTTTCCGATGCTGATGAAGGTGCGCAAAGCATCAACGGTGACTGCGCGGTAAACGCTGCGGCTGTCATGCCACGCCGAGCTTCCGCATCTCGTGGAACCACTCCACGAACTTTGGGATGCCCGTGTCGATGTGCGTCGCGGGTTTGAATCCAAGCACGCGCGTGGCCTTGGTCACATCGGCGGAGGTGAGCGGCACGTCGCCGGGTTGCTCGGGCATCTCGTTGATGATCGCTTTCTTTCCGATGGCGTTTTCGATGGTGGCGATCATTTCATTGAGCGTCACGGTCTGGCTGCCGCCGAGATTAATGATGTCGCACACGGGCGCTGACGCATCGCCGCTGTGCGCGAGCGCGGCGACGATTCCCTCGACGATGTCGCTGATGAAGGTGTAATCGCGCCGCGTGTCGCCCTTGCCGTATTTGTCGATGGGCTGGCCGTCGAGGATGCGCTTGGTGAATTTCGAGATCGCCAGGTCAGGGCGCTGGCGCGGGCCATACACGGTGAAGAAGCGCAGGCATACGCAGCGGATGGCGCTGAGGTGCGCGTAATTCGAGCACATCTGCTCGCCCGCCATCTTGGTCATCGCGTAGGGGCTGATGGTTTGCAAAATGGGATCTTCCTCAGCGAAGGGGACTTTTTTGTTCACGCCATAAACCGAGGAGCTGCTGGCGAAGACGAAGCGCTTGCAGCCGGTGCGTTTGCAGTTCTCCAACAAATTGAAAGTGCCCTTGATGTTCGTGTCGATGTACAACTCGGGCGCGTCGATGGACGGACGCACACCGGCGCGCGCGGCGAGGTGGATGACAGCGTCGAATTTTCCCGCGTCGAACACACGCGCGACGAATTCCTTGTCCGTGAGTTCGCCCTCATGAATCGTGACCTTGTCCGCAAAGCCGCGCGTGTTCGCGCGCTTGATGGCGGGATCGTAGTAGTCGTTGAAGCTGTCCAAAATGGAGACGGCGCCCGCTCCATCGCGGAGCAGCCGCTCGACGGTATGGGAGCCGATGAATCCGGCTCCGCCAGTGACGAGGATGTTCATTATATCAATGCACCTCCACACGCTGCTGGCGGCGGAGGGGCGCCATCTTTGGATGAGGTTTCGCCGGTTTGCAACCCGGCGGCAATCTCAAGCCCGCACCACTTTCAATCCGATCTCCGTGAGCAGTCTTGGCATCGCAATGATTCGATCTCGGTCCCACTGTTTGATTTCCTCTGGCAGTTGATTCCACGCTACAAGATGAGGGCTTTGTTTTTGTCCCACCTTGCGCTCGGGATGGTAGTGCCAGCTCTGGCGCAGGCGCTCCACATTCCAGCGGCCATGCTCCATCTCGGCCATCAGCGCGATCTCCGCCTCGGAGAAAGCTGGGGCGGCGGCATCACGAGTCGCCGGTTCAATCCTCAACCCGCCCGCCGCGAGTATCTGCGCCATGTACTCGACGTGATCGAGATTCGACTGACGCAGATCGTCGCGAAGACTCTCCCACGGCTGCATGGCAGGATCGGGATTGCGATAACGATGCTCGCTCAGAAATCCGGAGTGAACGAGGCGCGCGAGACGCTCGCGGATGTCACCATCGAGCATTGTGACTCCTGAGGCCGGAGCATGCACAAAGGCGCGCAGGCTCATGGCATCATGCGGCAGGAGCAACATGCCGGGGAAATGGCCGGCGCGTATTTCATGGCCGATGCGATCCGCCTCGCGGCCGCTGTCTTGCAGGATGCCGACGCTGGCGCCCAGCACCCACGCGATGCGGAACTCCAGGCTGGAAATGCTTCCGCCATTCATGCCGAGGAGACGCACATCCTTCGGCTTGATGACGGTGGCGAGAATGTCGAGCCAGGCCTGTAGCGGCTCCAGAACACTGAACGATTCCCTGTCATCGGTGCGCCGCAGCTCATGGCAGCGTTCATCCAGCGTGGCATTGCCATCGGTGGATATGAAGTGCGGCACATAACCGATGACCTTCACGTCCGGCCTGCCACTCGCTTTTCCAAACAACTCCCCCGCAAGTCCGCTCACACCTTCGCGCGTGCCGCCGCAAAGAATCGTGCCGCGAAAATCATTCAAGCCTGCTTCGAGCAGTGCGCGAAATCCCCCGAGCCTCGGCTCCACCTCGCTTGAGCATCCACCCGCCAGAATGAGAACCGGTTGCGCGTTCCCGCCCGCCAGCGCGCA
>JANPIW010000111.1:0-9568 GCA_031425215.1 Verrucomicrobiaceae bacterium | reverse complement strand
CGCGCCCTCGAGGCCGCGGGGTTCTCCGCCGAGGTTCTGCCCATCGCCCTCGCGGACGACCAATGTCTCTCCGGCAAAGACCTTATCGTCTTCTCCGGCGGATTCAGTTACGGCGACTACGTCATGTCGGGCCGCATCGCGCGACTCATCACGCAGGGCAAGCTCGGCGTGCGCTTGAAAAAATTCATCGCCGACGGCGGCCATGCGCTGGGCATTTGCAACGGATTTCAAATCCTCACACAGCTCGAATTGCTCCCGCACGCGAGCCTCATCCACAACACTACGGGCCGTTTCATCTGTCGCTGGGTGGGTTTGAAAAAAAGCGGCAGCAAGGCCAGCCCCTTCCTCAGCCAGCTACCCGACCGCTTTGAGCTGCCCATCGCCCACGCGGAAGGCCGCATCGTCACCGAGGGCGATGACGCCGCCGGTTATGTGAAGAGCGGTCTCGCGCCGCTGCTTTACGAGACCGATGTGAACGGCAGCAGCGCCGCCATCGCGGGATTGCAGGACGAGACGGGCCGCGTCTTCGGCCTCATGCCGCATCCCGAGCGCTTTTTGTGGAAGAGCCAGCACTATGATCGCGACTGGAAGGGCGGCGAGGGGGAGTGGGGCATGGGCTACCATTTTTTCAAAAGCGCGCATGATGCCATCGCGGCGGGCGCAGATTAGTGGTGGTGCCCCACAGCTCATCGTCGGCGTTCGGAGCGACGTTGACGTTTGAATCGTGAAACACCAAGCTCGAATAGGCTGCGGACTAGCTCTTCAATGTTCAGCGTTGACGCAGTTCCCCCCCCTTTTTTTTTGGCTCACCAACCTCGTCTAAAACTTCCGTCGCGTTGAGCAAATCCAGGACCTTAATCTCAACGCCTGCGCGTGAGCTGTGACCAGGTCAGGCGATTGAGGTCCAACGTTCGATGTTCCTCATTTACCTGAAATATCCAGCTCCGAGAAATCGAATTTCCCGCTGGATTTCACAATCCATTTCGGCAAGATGCGCGCCCCTTCAATTCCCCAACCCGCACCTCACCATGTCAGACTCATCCTGCTGCAAGTTCCGCGCCGAATTCGCCTTCGCCAATCTCATCCTCCGCTCGTGGGTCGGCCTGCGACTCTTCATGGCGGGCATCGACAAGTTCCGCGACAAAGCATCGAAGGAGTATGTTTTCGGCTCATGGGACGTGCTCAAAAAGAATGCCCAGCCGCTGTATGACAACATGGTGGCCGAGACATTCATGCCAGCGCTCATGGTCGCGAACTATGTGTTCGTTCTCAGCTACGCGCTCATCATCGTCGGCATCTGGGTGCTCGTGGGACTCTTCACCCGTCTCTCACTGCTCGCCGCCGGATTGCTTTTTGTCTCGCTGAGCTTCGGCCTGATGGCGCTGCCGGACGACGACCAGGCCGTGTTCCGCGGCATCGAGGTGGCCATCACTGCCCTCGCCCTCATGAGCGCCGGCAAGGGCAACATCGGTCTCGATGGCATCTTCGGATCCATGTTCCGCAGAAAGGCGGACTAAATCCGCTGGTCTGGCTCATTCGTATCTTCGTCTGTCACCTTAATTCCGACCCTACATCGGCCCCATGACATCTCCATCTGACAAACATCCTCTTCCCTCACTCTCCCAGTTCCTCGACCGGCGGGGCTTTCTGAGAAACAGCGCCAAGCTCGGAGCTGGTGCGGGCCTTTTCCTTGCCACGAGCAAGAGCGCAATCGCGCAAGGTACTGCTGCGGATCGTCCTTTGAAGATCGGGCTTGTCGGCTGTGGCGCGCAAGGAGAACGGCTCATCGGTGCCAGCAAGGACATTCCCGGACTCGAGTGGGTGGCCGTGTGCGACATCTGGAAATACAGCCTCAACAAAGTGCTCGGCATGTTTCGCGGTGCCGCAAAAATGCCGAACACTTATGAGGACATTGAGGAGATGCTGGCGAAGGAAAAGGACATCGACTGTGTGCTCATCGCATCTCCTGACTTCCAGCACGCGAGTCACACCCGCATAGCGCTCCAGGCGGGCAAGTCAGTGTATTGCGAGAAGATGATGGCCAACACCATCGAGAATGCCAGGGACATGGTTAAGGCGCAGCGTGAAACCGGCGGCATTTTGCAGATCGGACATCAGCGCCACAGCAACCCCCGCTATATTCACTTGCGCGACAATGTCGTGCAAGGTGCAAAGCTCCTCGGGCGCGTCACGCACTGCTATGGCCAGTGGAATCGCGGTGTTTCCGGTAGCACTCCGCTGACGATGCCGAAGAATTACCCGATGGACTCCGCCAAGCTGACAAAGTACGGCTTTGACAGCGCCGAGGAGTACCGCAACTGGCGCTTCTACAAAAAGTATGGTGCCGGCCCCCTCTCTGACCTTGGCGCGCATCAGATCGATCTCTTCAATTGGTACTTCAGTTCCAAAGACCGCCAAGTCACCCCTGTATCGGTCATGGCTCAGGGTGGCGTTGATTACTACGACGGGCAGAATGGTCGCATCAAATACGAACTGCCAGACAACGTGATGGCGATGTATGAATACCAAACGCCAGATGGTGTGATGCGCGCCTACTACCAGGTGCTCACCACCTCGGGATCTCAGGGCTATTACGAGAAGCTAATGGGCATTGACGGATCAGTCACATTCTCGGAAAGCCCGACCTACAACCAGATTTACCGCGAGCCAAACGCGCCGAGCTGGGAGCAATATGCGCAAGGGCCAAACCCACTGGTCATCCGCGCGTCGGAACAGGTGCATAACAAATTCTGGGAGAAGCCCAAGCCTTGGACGCGTGGCAAATCGTGGATGGATGTGAAGAAAGGCGCTGCTGACGCGCGCGAAAGCAAGGCACTGGAAAGCTGGGTGCTTCCCATCGTGCTTAGCCGTCCGCCTCACGCTCCGCACCTCGAAAACTTCTTCACCGCCGTGCGCACGAAGAATCCCGCCATGCTCACCTGCACCGTCGAGGAAGCCTTCCGCACCTGTGTCACTGTGCTCAAGTGTTACGAGTCCATGCAGACCGGCGCGAAGTATGTCTTCAAGCCCGAGGACTTCATTGTCTGATTTCATATCTCTACTCTTCAAATCTCAGATTCCTGCCCCATCCCATGAAACCTACTCGTCTTAACGCCCTATGCGGCATCGTCGCCGCCCTCGCTCTCAGCTCCTGCGATCCACTCGGCCTCACCCAATCTGGTGAAGCGCCAGCCGCAGCCTTGCCAGCCGCCGCCACTCCTCCAGCCGCCGTTGCTCCCGCGCCCGTCGCTCCCACACCTGCGGCTCCAGCGCCCGTTGCCGCCCCGACACCTGCGGCACCCGCGCCGATGCCCGTCGTGGCGGTGCCCGCGCCTTCCGCGCCGGCTACTCCTGCTCCCGCTGCAGCACCAGCAGCACCTTCCGGAGAGATGGAACTCATCAAACCCAAATTCCCAACCGCGCTCTTCGTCGGCACACCTGCTCCAGCGGGCAACATCCCGAACCTCGAAGTGGCTGGCACACCCGTGCAGGAATTCCAGGCACCCAAAGGCACCGTCAACGTCGCCAAAAGCAAGACCGTCACCAGCTCCGACGCCGCCCCGATCATCGGTGATCTCACACTCGTCACCGATGGCGATGCCGACGGCTCCGACGGTTGCTTTGTCGAACTGGCCCCCGGCAAGCAGTGGCTCCAGATCGACCTCGCCGAGGCGTACACCATCCACAAGGTTCTCTTCTGGCACTTCCACAAGAACAACGTCGTGTACTTCGATGTCGTCGTGCAGCTCTCGGATGATCCCGAGTTCAAGGCTGGCGTGACCACCATTTACAACAACGATCACGACAACAGCAGCGGCCTGGGCGCGGGCAGCGACAAAGCCTGGGTAGAAACCAACCATGGCCGCCTCGTCGATGGCAAGGGCACCAAGGCCCGCTATGTCCGGTTCTGGAGCAACGGCAACACGCTATCCGAACTGAACCACTACATCGAGGTGGAAGTGTACGCCACGAAGTGACCCGCCGCTCCGACGCGGTTTCACCTTTTGACCACGCTCCCCGGCCGTTCTCATCTTCGCTCGCCTCCAGGTCGGCTTGGGAACCGGAAGCGCATAAGTTGTGAAAGCCGGCTGGGTCGGTGTGACCCCATCTGGATTGGATTGATACAGCCACATGTGTATGGGGATTTCTCCATCTGCCATTTTCGCCAGCAGTGTCATCCCCCGATGATCGCGCCGATCAAGTCCGCCCTGCTGGAAACGCCCACCCCATTCCGATAACATCAGGCCAGAATCTCCGTCACCACGCGGGCCGCAGGGTTCTCGACGAGCACTTGCTCGGTACCGTTGCGTTTGTAGGTGAGCTTTTTCGGATCGAGTCCGAAGAGGTGCAGCAGCGTGGCGTGGTAATCGAAGTGGTTCACCACATCGACGACGGCTTTGTGACCGAACTCGTCCGTGGCGCCGTGAATGTGTCCTGCTTTGAATCCGCCACCGGCGACCCACATGCTGAAGCCGTAGGTGTTGTGGTCGCGGCCCACGCTTTTGCGATCCTTCGCGCCGGAGCGGTTTTGAATGACCGGCAGGCGGCCCATCTCGCCGCCCCAGTGGACGATGGTGGTGTCGAGCAGGCCACGCTGTTTGAGATCGATCACAAGACCGGCCGCACCTTGATCGACATATTTGCACGCTGCAGGCAGGCCGGTCGTGATGCTTTGATGATGATCCCACGTTTGGTTTCCGGTGAAGAGCGAGATGCAGCGCACGCCGCGCTCGACGAGCCGCCGCGCGATGAGGCAGCGGGTGCCGAACTCGGCGGACTCCGGTTTGTCGATGCCGTAGAGCTTCCTTGTGGCCTCACTTTCCTTGGAAATATCGAGCGCCTCCTTCGCCGCTGTCTGCATTTTCGCGGCGAGCTCAAAGCTTTGGATGCGCGCTTCGAGATCGCTCTCACCGGGGCGCGCGTCGGCGTGTTCGCGGTTGAGCCGCTGCACAAAGCTGAGGTATCGATCCTGCGCCTCGCCTTTGAGGCTCATCGGCGGATCGAGATTCAAAATGCGCGGCTCCTTGGGGCGAATGACTGTGCCTTGGTATAACGAAGGCAGCCAGCCGTTGCTCCAGTTGTCCACCCCGAGCACGGGCACGCCGCGTGGATCAGTGAGGGCGACATACGCGGGCAGCTCCGAGTTCTCCGAGCCGAGGCCGTAAGTGAGCCAGCTCCCGAGTGTGGGCCGCCCGCCAGTGACCTGGCCGTTGAGCAGCGCGTAGATGGACTGGCCGTGGTTGTTCACCCCGGTGTGCATCGAGCGGATGAGCGTCACGTCATCGACGATGCTGGCAAAACCCGGCAGCAGCTCGCTCACATCCGTGCCGCATTGGCCGTGCTTTTTGAATTTCCAAGGGCTGGCCATCACCTCGCGACTCGCTCCTGCGGCGTCGTCATACTTCACCTCGCCGGGGAAGCTCTTGCCGTCGAGCTTGTCCAGCTCCGGCTTCGGCTCAAAGAGATCAATGTGGCTCGGCCCGCCCTGCATGAACATGGAGATCATGGCCTTGGCCTGACCGAAGCCATGCGGTGCTTTCGGTTTCATGTCGAAGTGCTGGCCTTGCAGCAACGACGAGGTGGCCAGCAGGTTCTGCTCCTGCAAAAGCGTGGCCAGCGCGATGCCGCCGATGCCGTAAGCCCCACGCGCGAGCGCGGCGCGGCGGGTGAAGAGCGAAGATGGAAGCGTGATGCACATGAGGGGGGCAAACCTACGCGGCGGGGAGACCGGGTGTTGCGCGAGGACGCAACGGCGGGAGGTGCGAACATCGAACACAGACCGTCGAACATCGAACATCCCGAGCCGTTGATGCGCAACACGGAGTGCCTACAGCTCACCGACTTTGCCGATGAACGCGCATGACCCCGTGGAATTCGCGAAGGCGCTGGCATGGAGGGAACTGGGCATGGAGGGATTCGCGCAGTGTCGGGTGATCGGTAGCGGTGATGCCAGTGACTCGACTCGTGCGAGCCAGCTAGGGGTGCTGAGTGTGCCCTCGGGCAGATCCCGGGCCTGAAGGCTGGGATGATCAATTGAGAAAGGTATTCTCCTCGCGCTCGCGGCCGATGGTGGTGGCGGGGCCGTGGCCAGGGTGGACGTTGGTGGCGTCGGGGAGGGGAAGGAGTTTGTTTTCGATACCGGTGAGGAGCTGCTGATGGCTGCCGCCGGGGAAGTCGGTGCGGCCGATTCCATCCATGAAGAGGACGTCGCCGCCGATGAGGAGGTGGAGGTCGGGACGGTAAAAGCACAGGCTGTCGGGAGAATGGCCGGGGATGTGGAGGAGGGTCCAGGTGTGACCCGCGAGGTCGAGGGTGGTTTTGCCGTCGAGGATGTGATCGACGCTGAAGGCGGGGACGGAGAGGCTGGTGCCGGTGGCGGCGCCGAAGAGGTGCTCGAGGGTGAGATCGCGAGAAAAGGGGCTGTGGGTGTAGATGGGGCAGGAGAATCGGGCGCGGATGGCGGCGGCGTCCATGACGTGATCGAAGTGCTGGTGGGTGAGCACGAGGCCGTCGAGCCGCGGGGCGTGAGCGGCGAGCCATGCGTCCATGCCCTCGGGCGCGTCGAAGGCGATGGCGGTGTTGTCGGAGGTGAGGAGGTAGCCGTTGGTGTCGGCGATGCCGCCGGTGAAATGGGTGAGATTGAACATCGTTTGGGCGACACAGACCGAAAGCTTTGACTTTTCAACCCTGAAACACGAAGATGGTGGACATTTTTCCCGGTTTCATCCGTAGGAACACACAACCCCATGAATCGCACCACACTGACTTCTCTCGCGGTCGCTCTTTGCGGCCTCGTCGCCACGCCCACACGAGCGGCTGACGAAACCAACTTTGGGCAGGTGGCGATGCATGTCGCTTACATGCTGCAGAATCATCACCTGAGCCACAAGGACTTCGATGACGCTGCGTCGGCCAAGCTGCTGGACAACTATCTGAACATGCTGGATTTCAAACACATCTTCTTCACGCAAGAGGATGTGGACAAATTTACCAGCGCGTACAAAACCACGCTCGATGATCATGTGCTGATGCGGAACATCAGTCCGGCGATCGAGATCTACGATGTGTACAAGCAGCGGGTGGCGGAGCGCGTGGGTTTTGCCAAGAAGGCGCTGGAGACGCACAAGTTCTCGTTTGATTCGGACCGCACCATCGACGTGAAGCGCGACAAGCTGCCATGGCCGAGCACCAAGGCTGCTGCTGATGCGCTGTGGATCGACATCATGACGGACAGTCTGATCCAGGAGCGCCAGATCGACAAGGCGCGCGCCGAGGACAAGAAAAAGAAGGAGGCTGAGAAAGCGGAGAAAGCTGCCAAGGACAAGGCTGCCGCTGAGAAGAGCGACAAGAAGGATGCGACGACTACCGCTGCGAAGCCAGATGACGACGAGGTCGATGGCGATGAGAAGATGACGCCCAACCAGCGGCTGGCGAAGAACTACGACCAGCTCCTCGAGAGCGTAAATGAGAACAGCTCGGACGAGGAGGTGGTGAATTATTTCCTCTCGTCGCTGGCCACGACGTACGATCCACACACGGAGTACATGAGCCAGAACGAGATGGATAATTTCAACATCCAGATGAAGCACTCGCTGGTGGGGATCGGCGCGCTGCTGGGCAAGAAAGACGATGGAGCGGAGATCCAGGGCATCGTGGTGGGCGGCCCGGCGGACAAGCAGGGCGAGCTGTCACTGAAGGACCGGATCACGGCGGTGGCTCAGGGTGATGAGGCGTATGTCGATGTGAAATTCAAGAAGCTCCAGGACATCGTCGATATGATCCGGGGCAAGGAGGACACGACGGTGCGTCTCAAGGTGGTGCCTGCGGACGATCCATCAGCGACGAAGGAAATCTCGATCGTGCGCGCGCCCGTCGAGCTGAAAGAGAAACTGGCCAACGCGGAGATGCTCGTGACGCCGCCGGCGCTGGGCAAGCAGTTGAAGCTTGGCTGGATCAATTTGTCCTCGTTCTACGCCGACATGGAGGACGGGAAAGTCAGCACGACGGCAGACGTCGAGCGCCTACTGCGTCGCCTGATGAAGGAAGGGATCGAAGGACTGGTGCTCGATCTGCGCGGCAATGGAGGCGGATCGCTGGAAGAGGCCATCAAGCTCACCGGTCTGTTTATTCCTGCTGGTCCCGTGGTGCAGCAGAAAGACTGGCGCGAGAACATCACCTGGCGCGAGTGCGAGAACGCGCAGGCGGTGTATGAAGGCCCCATGATCGTGCTCACCGACAAGGCCAGCGCCTCGGCCAGCGAGATTCTGGCCGCCGCGTTGCAAGACTGCCGCCGCGCCCTGATCGTGGGTGACAAATCAACTTTTGGCAAAGGCACGGTGCAGACCATCCTGCCCGTCGAACGCTACATGCCTCTCTTTGTGAAGAAAGATCGTGCCGGATCGCTGAAGGTGACGATTCAAAAATTTTACCGCATCGCCGGTGGCTCGACTCAATTGAAGGGCGTGGTGCCGGATTTGATCCTGCCGTCCTTGCGCGACGTGATGGACATCGGCGAGGCCTCGGCTGACAATCCGCTGCCATACGATGAGATTCCACCAAGGACGTACACCTTCTTCCGCAAAGGGCCGTTCCCTGTGGAAGAGCTAAAGGCGCGTCTCGACAGCCGCATCGCCACCAACCCCGAGTTTCAAGCCGTGATCGAAGAGTCCAAGCGCCTCAAAGAGCGCATCGACCGCAACACCATCAGCCTCAGTGAGACGGCTCGCGAGAAAGAGCGCCAGGACAACGAGTCGCGCCGCAAGAAACAGCAGGATGAGCGCGCCGAACGGGTGAAGAAAATAGCTGAAAGCATCAAGACAGACGGGTTCAAGATGTTCCATCTCGCGCTCGACAACGTGGATAAGCCCGACCTCGTCCCCGAGTCCGATTTCACGCGTGAGCAGAGCACAGGCATGAGGCTCGCCAAAGGCCGCAATGACGACGAGAGCGGGGCAAACGACGGTTCCAAGTTCCCCTATGGTGTTGAACCAATGAAGCTCGAAGCCATTCACATCATGCGCGACCTCGTCGAGCTGATCTCTGGCAGCCAGCCAGCAACGGCCAAGGCCAATGAGGTAAAGCCCAAACAGGCTGCAAACTGAGGCCACCGGATTCGAGAAACTGGCATCGTCGAAAGCGCGATTGCGAACTTCATCGGGCGGGAGTTTGACGAAGAGACGGGTCAATGGCGTTTCGGAATACGGAAATGGCTTTAATCGGGACGGTTTGAGCATGAAGCAGTCGAACAGTGAGTAGGAGGGCGCGGATTCGCAGTTCCACTGATTCCTGCGACCTTGGCCTTGCGCTTGAGTAGCTCCTCTGGGAACCCTTGTTTGAAAAGTAGGGTTTCACCTACCTACCCATTTCAGAGATGGTGCGTTAGTGTTCATGGTCATAGCAAACTTAACATGCACAGCCTTCGTCAGAAGCTGTGAAGTTGGAGCCGGTACCTTTTCGGGAGAAAGGTGCCGGCTTTTTTCTGCGCGGGTGGCCGCCTCAAGGTGAGCTGGCAAGGGGTAGTTCTGCGCCTGCGATGGCCGTTCAACCCGAACGCCGCGTTTGCCCTTTT
>JANPIW010000110.1:0-4079 GCA_031425215.1 Verrucomicrobiaceae bacterium | reverse complement strand
TCCCTGAAGCATGAACGACGACGACATCGACCAACGCTGGAAAACCACTGCTGCCGCCGCGCGACCTGTCTGGCACGACGCAGCGGGCGAGCTTCCTTTTGGATTCGCAACGCGCACCCTCGCCCGCTGGCGCGAGACACCGCGCGAGTCGTGGGAGGACATACTCATCCTCTTCGGCCGCCGCACCATGATCGCGGCGCTTGCGCTCTGCTTCGCCAGCGCCGGCTTTGCGTATGTGAATTGGTATGACGCGCCCATTGAACCGCCCGCGCTAGAGCTGGTGGTCAGCCTCGATTTCCCGCAGCCATGATTTTCTCCCGCCGCTTCAAAGTCTTCTTCATCGTCTCGCTGCTCATGGGCGTGAGCCTTGTGATCGGTTTCTTCCTCGGCATCGGCCTGGCAAAGAAGGTGCAGGAGAAGAAGGATGATCCTGTTTTCATGAAGGATGCGATCATGAAAAAGCTCGACCAGCTCAAGCCCACTGATGCGCAGAGATCGCGCTTTGAGTCCGTCGTGGATGGCGGCATCAAAGACCTCGTCGGTGTGCGTGACGAAACGAAACAAGAGGTGATCGACATCCTCACCCGAATGGTCGGCGACGTGAACCAGGAGCTGACGCAGGAACAGCGCGAGGTGTTTGCGAAGATGAAGCCCAAGTCCGGCGATGTGCTGAACGAGCTGTTCCGCAAAATGCGCGACCCGAAGTCATCGGGCGGAAACGCCCGGCCTGTCGAGGAAGGAAAATGAATCTCCGTTACCACCTTCACCCAGCCACCGTTCACCTCGTCACACTTAACTCCTAACTCCTCCACCCATGATCGTCTCCACCGTCCTCGCCTGGCTCCTTGTCGCGCTCGCCTTCGTCGTCGCCGCGCCCGCGCTCTTTATGCTCGCCAACGGTCTCTGGCCCTCGCTCGCCGGGAAGACGCGACGCGCCGCTGATCGAGGTGTCGTGCTCTGCGCGCTCACCGGCGTGCTGCCGACCATTGGTGTCATCATTGGCGTCATCATTCTCTCGAAGCTTCCGGGCGCGGGAGTGCTTGCCGTGCTGTTTGCAGGTCTTGCCATCACCTGGGGCCTCATCGGCGCCACGGGATTCGCAGCGATGATTGGCGAGCGGCTCTGGCCAGATCTTGCGTCGTGGAAGCAAACTCGAAATGGCGGGCTGGTTGTGATTTGCTGCGCGCTGCTGCCAGTCGTGGGCTGGATCGTGCTGCTGCCACTCATTGCCATCGTCGGCCTCGGCGCGCATGTGCTCTCGTTTTTCTCGAAGGCTCCCGTTGCCCAACCTGCTCCGGCCTTGTCATGAAAATGGATCGCCGCGATGCGCTCAAAGCCGCCGCCCTGACCAGCGGCGCGGCCTCGCTCACGGGCTGCACCGACCGCATGATCAGCGGTCTGAACCAAATGCTCGGCGAGGACGTGCCGGCGCGGCTCGCCGTCGCAGAGAGCGCGGAGATCGATCCCGAGTTTCATCTGCTCTCCCGTGCCGCCTACGGCCCGTGGCCGGGCGATTTGGAGCGCGCAAAAAAATTGGGCCGCGACGCCTGGATCGAGGAGCAGCTCCATCCTGAGCGCATCGACGACACGCTCTGCGACTTCCGCGCCAATCGCTTTGAATCGCTCTTCTTCTCCGAGGGCGACGCCTACGAGTTCCGCAAGCCCGTGCTGCGCGACGAGCTGACGCGTCACGCGCTGATCCGCGCGATCTATTCCAAGCGCCAGTTGTTCGAGGTGATGGTCGAGTTTTGGACCGACCACCTCAATATTGACCTGGAGAAAGGCGACTGCATTTACCTCAAGCCCAGCGATGACCGTGATGTGATCCGCCAGCACGCGCTCGGCAGCTTCCACGATCTCATCCGCGCCTCCGCCACTTCCGCCGCGATGCTCACGTACCTAGACGGCCGCTCGAACAAAGTCACGAAGGCCGGCGAGAAGCCGAATGAAAACTACGCGCGCGAGCTGATGGAGCTGCACACGATGGGCGTGCACGGCGGCTACACGCAGGACGACGTGAGCGAGGCAGCGCGCTGCCTCAGCGGCTGGACAGTCGATCTGAAAGTGAACTTCGGCCAGGCGATGAACCCCTTCCGACCCGCGCGCGGCGTGCCGTATTTCAAAAAGGACTGGCACGATGACGGCGAGAAGAAAGTGCTCGGTGAGGCGATCACGGCGCATGGAGGCGAGGGCGATCTCGACCAGCTTGTCGCCCTTGTCTGCAATCATCCGAGCACGGCGAAATTCATCGCCACCAAGCTCTGTCACCGTTTTGTCAGTGTCGAGCCGCCGCAGCCGCTCGTAGATCGTGTGGCGGCTGAGTTCACGAAGTCACTTGGCAACATTGGCAGCCTGCTGCGCGTGATTTTGAAATCCGACGAGTTCCTGGCCTCGCGCGGCGCGCTGTTGAAGCGGCCGCTGCGCTTCATCGTCTCCGCGTTGCGCGCTGTTGGAGCTGACACTCACGCGGAGAAAACCGTGATCGAGCCGCTCAACCGCATGGGTCACGGTTACTTCCAATACCCGACGCCCGACGGCTATCCCGACGAGGAGACGCCGTGGATGGGCACGCTCATGTGGCGCTGGAATTTCGCCCTCGCGCTCGCCGATGGCAAAGTACCCAACGTGCGTGTGAACTGGCAGCAGCTTTCCAAAGCCCTCGGCGGCACTGGCAAGGAACCGGTGCCCAAAGAGAAATGGTTCGCGCATCTGCTCGGTCGCGTCCCCGCCGAGAAGGAGTCCGCCCCGCTCATCACGACCGCGCCGAAGAGTGACGACTGGAAAGCCAAAGCCGACGCGCAGGCCACCCTGGTGGGACTGATCCTGGCGAGTCCGGCGTTTCAGAGATGCTGATTAGAAATCATCAGACGGGCACAACCATGAGCAAATACGAGGACTACATATACAATCAGGCCCGCGAAGGCATTCTTGCCATTAATGACAAGATAGCAGCCGACATCTACGCAATGTCATTCTACTATTCGTTCGATGATGACGATCCGCGGAATCCCACCCTTTCCGTCAGCTACAATGCGAAAACTCAATGGCGAAGCTGTTCTCCTGAACCTCGTCAGCAGCCCAAGTGGCCCATCGCTTCGGACTCGGACGAAGCCAAATGGAATTACGCATTCTGGCTGCAGCACAATGGAGAGGCGTGCAACATTGGGGCAGCATGTGCTGACGCATCGGCGCGCAAGGAGTGGATAGAGTCACTTGGATTATGGTGGACGGACGAGCAGGAGGATGAGGATTTTGAAAGCACAATTGAGCTTGGAGTCAAGATTCGAGAGCATTTTGCCGACCTTTGCATCACAGTAGCCAAGCGACTCCATGATGGGAGCGTAATAGGCAAAAAATTTGGACGCCCAATTCCGATCTTGGTCCACGAGCTGGAGTATCACGACGGCATTGCGGAAGCTGCGCGGCAAGCAAACCCGACAGGCTTGGCGATAGAGTTCGAGAAGTGGATAGCGGAGATGTGAGAGATGATTAACGGACCGTCTAACGGATATGCGCATGGCGATCGGTGTCCCGGCCCTCCGTCAGTTTGCGCGTCGCGGGAGTTTATGAAAGCACCGTACGCCGCACCGTGGACTTCAGCGGCGGGCTGCCGCATTTCATGGCGCTGCGCGCAGCGGACTTCGCGCCGTGCCTCAGGCCGTAGGCTGGGTGTGTGCTGCGCGAGAAGCACCGTTTCTCCACAAGCGAACTCCGCAGCACCGCCCTGCTGGTTGTGCGAGCGAACGCTGCAACGCTGCCGACCCCGAGCACAGCCGGGCGGGCTGTCGCCACAGCCGGCCTACATCGGGCGGGCATCGCCATGCTTCGTGAACACACTCGCAGGCTGCACATGACCGCCCTTAAGATATTCATCACCGAGAACATCGCGAGCGCGGCCAATGGGATCACGCTGGTGCTGGCTGTTGTGCTGTTGCTCGTGCCGGTGATCGTGGCGTCGCTGCGCGGCTGGACTTATTTGATCACAAGCTGGGTGACATACATGGGCATCGTAGCGTGGAGATTTTTGATCTGCCTGCTCGTACCTGGTTGGTTGTCTTCGTTTACAGGCAGCGAGGACG
>JANPIW010000109.1:0-4579 GCA_031425215.1 Verrucomicrobiaceae bacterium | reverse complement strand
TCGAGCGCGGCGGCACCGCGCTCGTGCTCGTGCCTGAGATCAGCCTCACGCCGCAGACCATCGAGCGCTTCAAGGCGCGCTTCTCTGCGCGCAAAGACGCCATCGCCGTCTTGCACAGCCACCTCAGCGACGGCGAGCGCCACGACGAGTGGTTCAAGGTCCACGAAGGCCGTGCCGAGATCGTCATCGGCGCACGCAGCGCCATCTTCGCGCCGCTCGAGCGTCTCGGCATCATCATCGTCGATGAAGAACACGAGCCTTCCTACAAGCAGGAGGAAAGCCCCCGCTACCACGCGCGCGATCTCGCCGTCGTGCGTGGCCGCATCGAGAAATGCGCCGTGCTCCTCGGCAGCGCCACGCCCTGCCTTGAATCATTCGAGAACGCCACCACCGGCAAATACGAGCTGCTGCGCATGGAGCGGCGCACCGACAACAAAACCCTGCCGCTCATCCGCATCATCGATCTCCGTCTCGAAAAAAGAAAAGGCGGCGCTGCCACCACGAACAGCGGCATCATCTCCGAGCGCCTGCGCATGGCCGTCGATGCGCGGCTGGAGAGGCGCGAGCAGACGATCCTGTTTTTGAATCGTCGCGGCTTCAACACCTCCCTCTCATGCACCGCGTGCGGCGAGGCCGTGCAGTGCCAGGATTGCAGCGTGCCCATGACGCTGCACAAAAAAGACAACCGCCTCGTCTGCCACATCTGCGGCGCGCGCCGCGTTCCTCCGTCGAAATGCCCGTCGTGCAAAGACCCCGCCATCCGCTTCGGCGGCTTCGGCACCGAGCGCGTCGAGGTCGTGGTGCGCGAGACGTTCCCCAAAGCGCGCATCGCCCGCGTGGATACCGACACCATGCAGCGCAAGAACCAGCTCCGCGACACGCTGCGCGATTTTCGCGGCCAGAAGATCGACATCCTCATCGGCACCCAGATGATCGCCAAGGGCCTCGACTTTCCCAACGTCACCCTTGTCGGCGTGCTCAACGCCGACCTCGCCCTGCACCTCCCCGACTTCCGCGCCGCCGAGCGCACTTTCCAACTGCTCACCCAAGTCGCCGGTCGCGCCGGTCGTGGCGATGTGAAAGGCGAGGTCATCGTGCAGACCTTCACGCCGCACAGCCCGGCGATCCAGTTCGCGCGGCACGGCGATTTCGAAGGCTTCGCGCAGCAGGAGCTGGAGCAAAGAAAGGTTTTCAATTACCCGCCCTTCAGTCACGCCGTCAGCATTTTGAGTCGCGGCAAACATCAAGCGCAGGCCGAGTTCACGCTCTCGAACATCTACAAAAAACTCGCCGCAAATCTCCCCGCCGAAACCATCATGGGCGAGCCAACACCCGCCATCCTGGAGAAAGCGCACGGCCAGTTCCGCTTCCATCTCCTGCTACGCGCCAAAAAAATCCGCGCGCTGTCAGCGCACATCCAACGCGTGATCGAACACATGCCCATGGACAAAGACGTGACCGTCGTCTGGGATGTGGACCCCGTGCAGATGCTGTAGCGTGAAATTCTGATTCCGCGTTCATTGGACTCGGTATCGGAATACCGAGCTACGAGATGCGTGTCGTCGCGGTGCATCAGCGGCTCCAGACTGCGAAGATCGGATGGAGATCCATCGACGACTGGGAGCACACGCACAACCGTCGCTGGATCAGGCGCGTCGGCGCGGAGGTCGTCGATCCCTTCGGTGGAGCGACGGGCCGCACGAACATGCATCCTGGCGATCTCAGTAAAGATGTGATCGGTCCCAGCGGTCCGGTGGAGAAACAGCTCACGCTCAGATACCGCACTCCGGACAAGGACCGCCTGTCGTGGGCGCAACGTCAGTGCCCAGATTGAAAACGACATGCCAAAGAACAAAGAAAAAGTCTATGCGTGAGGCGGTCATTCTCGACCAGCGCAAAGAGACGACGTTCAAGCTGCAAGCCATCCGCATAGGCGACCTGAGCATCTCCACGCTGCCAAACGAGGTGTATTGCGATCACGGGGTTGAAGCTGCGGGAATGGTCTCTGTCCAAGCTCCATTTCAACATTGAGTTGGCGAACGGTGCCACAGGCCACATCCCTCCAGTCGAGCAACACGCGCTTGGAGGTTACCCAACATGGCCCGCTCGAACGGCAGGGCTGGCACCGCCCAGGCCGAGTAGCGCCAGTGTTGCGCTATGAATGCTTTTCAAGTAGCAGGAGAGTTTGCATCACTCAGGTAAGCGATGGAAAATTCTGATCGTCCATGCGTTTACTGTGGGGTGTTTAATAGAATATGTTATGGATCAACCGCCGTTTTGTGTTAGCCACGTTGTTGGGAATAAGCGCGCTGGACTCAGCGGGTCGTGGTGGTGAGACCATGTCGATCTCTGATCTCCGGCGGCTGCCGCGCGAGCAGGCGGGCAGGGGTGAGACGGTGCGCGTGAGCGGGGTTGTGACGTGGCATAACCCGAGCCACCTCTGGGGCTTCATCGTGGATGATGGCAAGGAGGGCATCTACTGCGATGTGCTGACGGCGGTGCATCGCGGGGTGGTGGCGCCGGAGCATGGGTGGAAGGGAACGGTGAAGACGGGCCGGATGGTGGAGATCGAAGGGGCGATCGATGCGGGTAATTACTCGCCGGTGATTTTGCCGCGCAGCGTGAAGGTGGTGAAAGAGACCGCGCTGCCTGAGGCTAAGGAGATCACCTGTGATCAGCTCTTCTCAGGCTCGATGGACTCGCAGCGGGTGTCGTTACGCTGCGTGGTGCAGGATGCGAGGCGTGTGAGGCCCCCCCGGGCGCTGAATATGGAGGCGGCGACGATGCATGGTTCGTTTCAGATCTTGCTGATGGATGCGGGGAAGGGGCTGGGGGAGGATTACATCGGAGCGGAAGTGATGGTGAGCGGGTGTGTGCTGCCGCTTTTCAACAGCCGGGCGGAGCAGGTGGGCGTGAGCGTGGAGACGAGCCGCATGGAGGACGTGCAGGTGCTGCGGGCGCCGCCAGAGGATCCCTTTGACGTGCCGCTCATCGGGCTGCGGGCGCTGCGTCCCTTCGCGCCCGACGTGCTGAATCTGATGCGGCAGAAGGTGCGCGGGGTGCTCACGGCGCAACGGCCGGGGGCGTATCTCTTTCTTCAGGAGGAAGATCGCGCCGTGCAGGTGTTTTTTGAAGGGGAGGAGGTTTTCATGCCGGGAGATGTGGTGGAGGCGGCGGGTTTCGTGGATTTCCGCAGCCCGGTCGGCGCTTTGAGGCATGCGGTCTGCCGGAAGACGGGCACGGGGCCTGTGCCCGAGGCGAGGCCTGTGACGGTGGAGAGGCTGATGCGAAATGTGGACGACGCGGCCCGGCAGTTGGTGCCGGATACGCGGCTGGTGGATGATGACTGCGCCCTGGTCTCCCTGGAGGGCACGGTGAAGACGGTGGAGGGGCGCGGTCCGGAGGTGCGCGTCACATTGGCGAGCGGTGATAAGTTTGTGCCCCTCAGCGTGAACGGAACGCTGGATGATCCGGCGCTCCGTGAGGTGCAGGTCGGCGCGGTGGTGCGGGCCACGGGCGTGGCGCTGCTTTCCTACAAGGCGGAGGTGCCCACGAACTCGAGTATGAAGCCATCGGGCGCGTTCATGGTTTTGCGCTCGCTGCGGGACATCGCGGTGATCCGCCGCGCGCCGTGGGTGACGCCGGAGCGGATGGGGTGGGTGCTGGGCCTGGCCGGGGCGGTGGTGCTGATGCTGGTGGCGTGGGGCGTGAGTCTGCGGCGCATGGTGGCGGCGCTGGGCAATGACCTCTTTGTGCAAAAGCGCGCGATGCGCGATGTGGAAATCGAGAAGGACGTCACGTTGCGCGAGCGTCACCGGCTCAGCGGCGAGCTGCACGACAGCCTGCAGCAAATCATGGCGGCCACCTGCATGCAGATGAACAGCGCCAGCGCGGCGCTGCCTGAGGATCCGCGCAAGGCGCGCCAGCACCTCGAGAAAGCGCGGCACGGCGGCGAGGTGGCGCAGCAGGAGCTGCGGCGCTGCCTGTTCGGGCTGCGCGAGGTCATGGACTCGCCCCTTGGTCTCAATGCGGCGCTGCGGCTCGCGGCGGACACGTTTCGGGACTGGCGTGGGGCGGTGATCCAGGTGAGTACACGCGGGGTGAGAGCGCGGCTGCCGCGGCATGTCACAGCGGGCTTGATCCTGCTCACGCAGGAGGCCGTGGGCAATGCGCTCAAACACGGACAGGCTCAACTGGTGAAGATTTCCGCCGAGCAGGACAAAGAGGGGCTGCGGCTCACGATCCAGGACAACGGCGTGGGATTTGAAACGAGCAACGGTGCCGCGACCAATGGCCACAGCCTCAACGGCAATCATTACGGCCTCAGCGGCATGGCTGCGCGGATGAGAAGGCTGGGCGGCGCGCTGGACATACACAGCGAGGCAGGGAAGGGGACGACGGTGTCGGCGTTCATCTCCCAGGCCGCGCTGCACGAGGAGGGCGTGATCGAGATCGAGCCGGAGCGCCTGCTCGGTCACGAGGGAGATTTTGTTGAAGTGAAATCCAACCTGGGGGCCCCGTCCTCCTCTTGATGATGCCAAATAAATCCCAGCTGAGGATCCTGCTCGTCGATGACCAC
>JANPIW010000108.1:0-10606 GCA_031425215.1 Verrucomicrobiaceae bacterium | reverse complement strand
CAGCGCCTGATGCAGCATCTCGGGTGCGAAGTGGGAGGCAAAGGCAAACGGCAGTCCCATCTCCGCAGCCAGCATGGCACTGAATGTGCTGCTGCCCAGCAGGTAGAGCGGCACGTTGGGGTCTTGTCCCGGCACGGCGCGGACGCGTTGTTCCAGTCCGACAGGACCGAGATAGCTCTGCAACTCCCGCACATCCGCCGGAAAAGTATCGCCGCTGCTGCCCAAGCCTCGACGCAGCGCTCGCGCGGTCATCTGATCCCCACCCGGAGCACGGCCCAAGCCCAGGTCAATTCGGCCAGGATAGAGCGACTCCAGCGTGCCAAACTGCTCCGCGATGACCAGCGGTGCGTGATTCGGCAGCATGATGCCACCCGAACCCACGCGAATGGTGGACGTGCCGCCCGCGATGTGGCCTATCACCACGGATGTGGCCGCGCTGGCCACGCCGGGAATGTTGTGATGCTCCGCCACCCAGTAGCGGTGATAGCCCCACTTCTCCACATGCCGCGCCAGATTCAGAGCATGGCGAAAGGACTGCGCAGCCGTCTCGCCCTTCAGGATCGGGGCTAGGTCCAGCACGGAGAAAAGGAGATTTGGATTGGTCTTCAAAGCGCAGGATATACGACAAGCAATTGGCAAAGAGTATGGAGCCTTTGCAGAAAACCAGCTTTGGGGGCATTGTTCGACAGCTTGTCCACTGCGAAGGCCCCAGATACACCCCGGAGCGGTTCGAGGCTTTGGCGAGATCGGCGAAGGTGCCGATGCGCGGCCGGGAACGGACCTTCGCCTGTAGCAAACCGAATTCCTCCGGAGGCAAAAGGAATTCGTCCCGCTGCATCCGGCACGTCTCCCGCAGCAAAAGGAATTCCTCTCAGCGCGAACTGCATGGCTCCCGGAGCAAACGAGATTCCTCCCGAGACAAAAGGAATTCCACCTGAAGCAAACCGAATTCCTCTCGCAGCGAACCGAATTCCTCTCGCAGCGAACCGAATTCCTCCCGGAGCAAACGAAATTCCTTTTGTAGCAAGAGGAATTCCGTTTTGCCCGAAAACCATTGATAATCAATGAGTTACGGATCGTTGGCCTTGGCCGCCGCTGCCACGCAGCACCGCCGTGGCACCCGAAAGTGCCAAAAACAGCGAAAATCAGCCAAAACCCAAACGCTGGCGCCGCGCGGGAAGAACCATCCAACTCTTTTAACGCCGCCCCCCCTCCGAGCATCGCCGCTACTTCAAAACCTCCGGCTGCTTCGGCCAGAGGAGAACGGGATCAGGGTGCAACTGTTTGACAAATGGGCGGGCATTTCAGTTTTTCGGTTCATCGATTTCCTCCAGGTATGCCTTCCACGCCTCCGGTACCGCCGCCAGCGCTTTCTTCCGCTCCAGCCTCCTCAACTGCTGGCTCACGTTCGACGCCTCATGCCGCCGGGATGTCGTTTGTCAAGCAGTTGCACCCTTCTCTGACCCCCCCCGTTCTCCTGTCCCCGTTCTCCCGGGGATCGATGTGCAGAGAGACAAGGCAGCCGCAGTGACGGTGGCAGGGATCAAATATGATGTGTCCTATCCCTCGGTGTCCGCGGCTGCGATGCCGAACGAGAAGCCGACGACGAACAAGGCGATGCTCATGGTGACACGGCGGCTGTAGCTAACCGGCGGGGCTGGCAGGATGGCGCACTTGCGTGCGCATGATCTTCGGCAATATGTTTTTTGGCGCACCCATCCCAACATGAAGCCAGTTCCGTTCATACTCGTCATTGCCGCGCTGTTCTCAGCGTCATCGGCATTCGCCCAGACCAACGCCCCGGCGGCTCCTGCCTCCGCAAATGGGAGTGTGACGCCCGTCAAGCTTCCACCTCAGGCGCCGGACGTCGCGGCCGTTAAGATGAGGCCGGATGGCCAGCCGGACGCGGAATTTCTAAAACACCACGAGAGCCTTGTCGCAATCGCCAAGCAGGGCAAAGCCGAACTTGTATTTCTAGGAGACTCGATCACCGCAGGCTGGGAGAGTCAGAAACCCATTTGGGATAAAGCGTTCGGCCCCTACAAGCCCACCAATTTCGGCATTAGTGGCGACCGGACGCAGCACGTCCTGTGGCGAATCGAGAATGGGGAACTCGAAGGCTTTAAGCCCAAGGTCGCCGTGGTCATGATCGGCACCAACAACTTGGGGGCGGATTTGGCGGAGGGGATCGCCAAGGGGATCGCCGAGATCGTCAAGACAATCCGCCAGAAGTCTCCCTCGACGAAGGTGCTGTTGCTTGGCGTATTGCCAAACGGCGAGAAGCCCAGTCCGGTGCGCGAAAAAATTCAGCAGGTCAATGCGATCATCGCGCAGCTCGCCGACGGCAAGCAGGTGGTCTTCCTGGATATCGGGAGCCGGTTTCTTCAGACGGGCGGCGTTCTGAGAAAGGAGGTCACGACCGACTTCGTGCACCTCTCGTCCACGGGGTATCAGATTTGGGCGGATGCCATCACGCCGGAGCTTGCGGAGTTGTTTAGATAAGCTCCCCCGGAGCACTCAGACCTGCGGCGCTCTCACCGGCATCGTCGAGCGCTTGGTGGAGAAGATGAGTGATGGAGCAGCGAAGGCACGATTCTTGACCGCTGGACCTTGCCTTGACTCTTTTGACCCGAGGACGAGTAGGAGGACGCGCCGAGGCGACTGGCTGGAGCCGAGACAGACAATGCGCAGCATTGGGCGCAGCCCGAGATGAGCGTGAGGCGCGAACGATTCAATAGGAGGACGAGGACGAGAACGGTGGCACAGTGACCTGCGGTGACGGGAGCAACTTCGAGATTTGCGCGCCCATTCGGTCGGGGATTAACGTACCGCTGGTGGCATGGCCTTCGATTACACGCTCGATTTCAAGAAGACGGATTTCCGGAAGCACCCGGCGTCCTACCGGATCGGCAATGGGGAACAGGGCGTGCTGCTGGTGGAGCCCTACAAGAGCGAGATCCTGCCGCACTGGCGGTTCAAGACGCCGCCACTGGCGCGCGAGTCTGCAGGGAAAATTTACCGGATGTTCCTCGAGTATGGAGCGGACGGGGACTTCGTGGGGATGGACATGGCCCGGAAGTTTCTCCAGATGGGTTACACGCGCGCGCGGCGCTACGCGAATCACAAGTCAGGTCGCAAGTATGTGGATGGCACCGGCCACGTGGCGCCGCGGGAGGAGGACGCCGTGAAGGAGGAGTCGGCGAAGATCTTCCATGTGAAGTGGCGTCGCGCGCGGGAAAACAAGCTCTACTTGGAGCTGAAACGGAAGCATCGGGAGATGTTTGAGAAAGGAGGGGCATGACTACCAGCGACGAAGCCCACTATTCACCCACCACGTCCGCCGCATCACCGCCATCCTCGCGCTGCATGAGGAGCTGGACGCGCACAATGGTGCGAGTGTTTGATCCGAGGCTGTCTCACGACGGAGCGAGTTGCGGGAAAGATATTGTTCCCTCAAAGACTGGCCCAGTAAACGCGATCAAACTTGCTCTGCCGCCGCTTTCGTCAGGGTTTAATGACTGTGAAATGCCGAATGTCACACTTCCCCACGTTTACTGCGAAGCAGGCGACTCAATTGTACCCGCAACGGCATGGAGCGCCGAAAATATGATTCAAATTCAAGCAGCGTCAGCGTTTCAAAAATTCAACCAACCTCAAGTCAACCACCCAACAAAAATATGAAAACAGCATCTCGTAACATCGTCAGCAGCATCTTGCTCAGCATGGCCACACTGCTCGGCACAGCATCGTGGACTCCCGTTGTGGCCCAAGCACCCATACCGGACATGATCGACCAGAAGGACAATGCCGGCTGGGGCACGTTCGTCTCATTCAAGAACGGCGCGCTGATCCTCAAAGGCAACGCCGGCGCCTTGGGCTGGGCGAACATTCCTGAGCCAACCAAAGTGATTCATTGGGACGCTCCCGCTCGAAACTATAAAACATCCAGCTCCGCAGCGATCCTCAAGAAAGTGGAGGCCGGAACGTGGATATTCGTGGCCGCAAACAAAGCCCACGTCGTTGTGGGTGCTGGAAAAGAGGGCCGCACGACGGGCACCTTTGTCTCGTTCAAGGACGACACGATGCTCTTGCTCGGCAAAGACCTCCCGGTGAGCGCGTTCACCAAGAAATATGGCAACCAGCTCAAATACCCCAAGTTCGCCGAGCACGTCCCCGTGTTCGAAAGCATTGATGGCGGTGACTACACGTTTGCAGGCACTCCTGCCGCGACATTGCCCCACATCAAGGAAGGCACGCTGGTCACGGTTTATTTCGGGCCGTCGGACGGATTCTTCACCCGCATCGAGATCGGTGTGAAGAAGTAACCCCGCTCCGTATCAACCGCCATGCATCTTATGAAACACGCATCCCGTCATCTCATCATCACCTGCGCCCTCATGTTGGGCATGGCCGTCATGCCATGGACACCCGTTGCAGCCCAAGCTCCAGCAGCGGACACCGCCGACCAGAAAGACAAGATGGGCTATGGCAAATTCGTGTCATTCAAAGACGGCACGCTGACGCTCAAAGGCAATTACAGCGGCTTGGTTTGGAAGGACGTTCCTGCGAAGACCCCGGTCGTTCGTTGGGACGATGCCTCCAACTCCTACATCTCTTCAGGCACCGCAGAAGTCCTGAGCAAGGTGGAAACTGGAACCTGGATCATCGTTGGCGGAAACAAGGCGCTCATCCGCGTCGGGGCGCGAAAGGGCCGCACCACCGGCACCTTCATCTCGTTCAAGAATGAGCGGCTGCTGATGCTCGGCAAAGACCTCGGCCCGCAATACACGAAAAAGTACGGCAACCAGCTTCACATGAACAAGTTTGCCGATGATGTGCCTGTCTATGAAAGCATCGACGGTGGCGACTTCGAGTTTGTCGGCAACCCCGCGAAAGTTCTGCCCACGGTCAAGGAAGGTGCCATTATCACCATCCACGGTGCGGGCGACGATAACATCACCCGTATTGATCTAGGTGTGCCGAAGAAAAAATAATCACGCCCAAGGTGTTCACCACCTCTCCCAAAACTGTTTTCGGCAAATGGGCGCGGCAGCCCAATTACCCTCTGTAACCTTTCCTCTCCAAAACGTCATTGACCTGTGGCATGCTCTGTCCGCACGCGATGACCACGGAACCACGACCTATATTTCACGCAGCCCCATTCCATACCACGCGGTGGACCCGAGTTTGCTTGGCCAAGGCGGACTCGGAAGATGGCCGCAAGGCGCTCGGCGATCTTTGTGATGCGTATTATGAGCCGGTGGTAGCCTACCTGCGCCGTGTGCTGCGGGATGCGGATGCGGCGCGGGACATGAGTCATGCGTTCTTTGCCGAAGTGCTGGCGGGCGGCAGAATCCACACGGCTGATCCAGAGCGCGGGCGGTTCCGCTTCTACCTGCTCGGTGCGGTGAAGCATTTTGTGGCGCATCGACGTGAGGCGGACATGCGGCTGCGCCGCGGTGGTGGCGTGCAGCCGTTGTCGCTCGATGCGGAGACCTCTGAATCACCGGCGCTGAATGTGCCGGACGATGCACGACTCTCACCCGAGGCCGCTTTTGACCGCCAATGGGCCGTCACCGTGCTCGCTCGTGCGATGGATGCGCTGCAAGCCGAGTGTGCTGCGGGCGGAAAGTCCGCGCTGTTTGATGAGCTCCACCCATCGCTGCTTGGCGAGTCCGAGTATGGCGATCAAGCCGCCGCTGCCGAAGAGCTGGGATTGAGCGAAGGCGCGATGAAGGTCGCCGTGCATCGCATGAGGCATCGCTTCCGACGATGCGTGAAGGCGGAGATTGCGGGCACCTTGAAGGACGAAGGCGCCGTCGAGGACGAAATGCGCTCGCTGCTGGCGGCACTGGGCGGCTGAAAAAGTCTGTAACCCTTTCTTCGCCACACGGCATGACTCAGTATGGACCCATCATCATCACCTGATTCCAAGTGCCCCCGCTGCGGCGAATCGCTCCCTGCCGATGCCGTTGTCGGCCTCTGCCCGCGCTGCCTCATGGTCGGTGCGATGCAGCCCACGCAGGCTGGAGATCAAGCAGCGGCGCTACCCACGCTCACGCCGCAGGAACTCGCCCCGCACTTCCCGCAGTTGGAGATCATCGAATGCCTCGGACGCGGCGGCATGGGTGTGGTTTACAAGGCACGGCAGAAATCGCTGAATCGTCTCGTCGCGCTGAAACTCCTCGCGCCGGAGCGTGCGGATGATCCGCAGTTCGCGGCACGGTTTGAAAAAGAAGCTCATGCGCTCGCGGCGCTGAATCATCCGAACATCGTGGGTGTGTATGACTTCGGGCAGGCGGGTGGCTTCTACTTTCTGCTCATGGAGTTCGTCGATGGCGTGAATCTGCGCCAACTCCTGCACGCGAAACGGCTCACGCCCAAGGAAGCGCTAAGCGTCGTGCCGCCGGTGTGTGATGCGCTGCAATGCGCGCACGATCACGGCATCGTTCATCGCGACATCAAGCCGGAGAACCTGCTAATCGACAAGGCAGGCACGGTGAAGATCGCGGACTTCGGCATCGCAAAAATGGTGGGGGCGCGGCATTCCGATGAAGATGGAACGTGCGATTTCGAAGAGTCGCGCTCCCAGCCCTTCGGCTCACCAGACTACGCCGCACCGGAGCAGCACAACAATTCCGTCACCACCGATCATCGTGCGGACATCTACTCTCTCGGCGTTGTGCTCTACGAGATGCTCACCGGCGAGCGGCCCAAGGAAATCATCACTCCGCCATCGAAGCGGGTGCAGGTGGACATCCGTATCGACGAGATCGTGCTGCGCGCGCTGGAGAGGACGCCGGAGCTGCGCTTCGCCACTGCGGCGGAGTTTCGAGCGAAGGTGGAGGCGGCCGGGCAGGAGAATGTGGTTACGACTTGGCGAACTGCCATTCTGCTGCCCTTGCTGGTCTTTGTGATCCTAGATGCCGCGCTGGTCAGTTTTGCCATTTTCTCATCCAGAGAGCTGCCAGAGAATCTAGCCACGCACTTCAATTTCAAGGGCAAGGCGGATGGCTGGATGTCCGCCGACAAGCACGTGCTCTACACATGCCTCATGCCGATGGGCACGCTGGCATTCTTCGGGCTTCTGTCTTGGCTGCTGTGGCGCTTCCCTTCGACGTTTCAACTTAACGTCCCGAACAAGGCATATTGGATGAAGCCGGATAACCGGGGACGAGCGCTAGGTGTCATCTTTCGCAGCTTCTTGTGGCTGAGCTGTCTGCTCGTCCTGTTCTTTGGGGCCATGCATTGGCAGGTGGTGCGGGCAAATCAAGTGTCCCCGCCGACTTTCCCCAGCGAAACCATGATCCCGATTCTAATCGTCTTCTTCGCGCTGATGATGGTTTGGATCGTGCGTTTGATCTTGAGCTTTACCCAGGTGGACTTGCCGAAAGCGGCGAAGTTTCGCACGCAGGTGGAGGGAGTGGCCGATAGCCCGCGCGAAGCGATCTCCACGGACTCGCCCACGCCCACCAGCTCGCCACTGACCTACGCCGCCATGTTCTTCGTCGTCCTGAGCGCCATTCTCGGCAGTTGGGTCTGGTTTCGCATGCAGGAACCGTCACTGCTTGTGGTCTTTTCCATCCTCGCGTCCGCGCTGCTCGGCGTGCTGCTGGCGATCCCGGTGCGGCAGCATCCGCGCGGAAAACAAGCGCTCCTGATCGGCTCCATCAACGCAGCCATCTGGCTGCTCCTCGCCATCGCCGGAATGGGTGCGCAGATTAAACCCGCTGCCACTCCTCCTCCTGCCGCCGTCGTCGCTGGCTTCGAGCCGGTGATTGAATTGGAACTTTCCGCCAATGACTCCTTGAAGGACGCCTTCCTCGATCTCGACACCGGCAAGGTCATGAGCGCCCCGAAGGAGCTGGTGGATTCATTGCGCGCGAAAGGCTGGCTCTACAACGGCGCACCCTCTGCGGATTCAATTCGCGAGTGGATGCAGTCGAGCGGAGTCGATGTGATCGCTAGAGTCGGCAAGCCAGAGGAGCCGTCCGACCTGTCGCAAGTGGATGGGTTCAGTTGGGGCGCGGGTGAAAGGTTGCCTCAACCCGGTGGATTCACCTTCGACACGGTTACGGTGGAGGGCTTGCGGCAACAGCTTCCGCATTTCGAGGAGCCCTCTGCTTCTTCGCATGAGCCTGGCAGGATGTGGGGCTACCCTCCGACCTCCATATCCGCTTTCAAGACCCGCGAAGGCCGCCTCGGCATTCTCGAAATCCTCGATGCCAAGCCAGGCCGTGTGAAGCTGCGCTACAAGCTGCTGCAAAACGGCGCAGAAAGCGCAACAAGCGCCAAGTCCGCGCCCGCCGATGCCAAGCCTACCTTCGGCCCCGTGATGGAGCGTGTGCTGCCATCAGGCGTGCCGTGTCGGGAGCAGTTGTTTCAGTTCCGCAGCGGCGGGGTCTTCATCGTCGGCAATGGCCCTGGCACAACGAAGGAGGAAGCGGCCTACGATGAACAAAAGATCGACGAAGCAGGCGGTGTGGACATGTCCGCAGAGAGCGGTGGCGAGGGAATTCATATCGTCGGTCGGGGCTGCATCTTCACGCGGGATGCGCACGAGTTGCAGTGGGACAGCATCACCCCCGGGCAGATCGTGCAGGCGATGAAGCACGTGAGGTTTGTGGATGGCATTGTGACACCGAAGAAGACGGAGTTGCCCATCACCTATCTCTTCAAAACGGAGCGTGGTGAAGTGGGAATCATGGAAGTCCTCGGTGTCGGCGAGGACGAGCGCGGTGAGCGAAGCCACGGCATGAAGTTCCGCTACAAGCTCGTGCAGGGCACCGGGACTACGACCACCGTCGCGCCAGCGAAGTCGTCACTCGTTTTCGGCCCGGAAAACCAAGGCTTGCAAGCCGCCCTCGAAGTCACGCCCGGCGAGCCGTTCAAGCTGCGCATCTACATTCGCAATGCGTCTGATCGCGGCATCGCCATCGACGGCGCACAATATCGGCAGGATGACGAATGCCTCCTTTCGGATGCGCAGGACCGACCCGTGCAGATCACGAAAGTGCCGCACGACATCAAGATCGGAATGAAGGGTGGCTACTTCAGCGCGGGGCAGGTCGCGGTGTTCGAGAGTGCGGGTTTGAGTTTTCAAGACATCAACAAAGTGCCGGCCAGCGCGGGCTACGTCGCGAACGCCAAGGCCGGTCGCTACACGCTGCGCTTCCGCCTTCGCCTGCCTGGCGACGATGTGCCGTTTGCGGCAGGGGAAAAGGCGTGGCAGGGCGATTTGGAAACAGGGCCGGTGACGATTGAAGTGAAGGAACCTTCGACGCAAACCGTCCTCCCCGTCGCTGACTCCACCTCATCTGCCATCCTTGGTCCAGTCGTCGAGCGTGTGGTGAACGATCTGCAAACCACTCGCGAGAACTGTGCGCTCAGTTTCGATTCCGGAAAGCTGCTGCCAGTGCCCGCAAACATCACACTCGATATGCTGACCAATGCGCCAGATCAGGCTATGAAGTGGGCCAGTGAGAATCAGGTGGATGCCGTTGCCTTTGTCACCACGGACGCAGCCAAGATGGTGAAGTGCGGGCTGCTATGCCCGGGACTCATCGTGCTTCGTGCCAACAACAAGGAGTGGGTCTGGGACAGTGCGACACCCCGTGATTTGAAAGAGGAATTCGAGCAAGCGATGCAGGAGTGGAAGTTCATCCCTCAAGTCGCCGAGCTCACCAGCGGCGATGATTTCCCAGCCAGCTACATGATCCTCGACACCCGAACGCATCGCCGGGGTGTGCTCCAAGTCACGGGCGTTACCGACCACCAGCGCAGTGTGAAGATTCGCTATCGCCTGGTGGAAGGTGCCCCGCTGAAGAAGACCTCGCAATCTGCGCAGCCAACCGCGCCAAAGTCTTCTTCATCGGCGTCACCACAGCCGTAGTTTATACATCACTTCGGGTGTAATAGATCGGGCCTTGTGATGCAACCACCTGACATCGACGAGTGCTAAGGTTGCGTGTGCCCTGCGCGTTGTGCTGGGCATGCTGTCGCCATGAAAACGAACCACCCTCCCTGCATCACTTCTCTGTTCATCTTCCTCGCATCCCTCGCGCTGGCTGCTTTCGGGTGCGGTCACGCGCACGCGGCGGAAGCCGAACTCGCGCTCGTCCAGGAGGGCCGCAGCTCTTGTGTCATCGTGCATGCGACTGACGCGCCGGGCTCTGTTCGCAAGGCGGCGCAAGAGCTGCAGCGCTACCTTGAGAAGTCCACGAGAGCGAAGTTGCCAATCGTGGCAGGCGACGCTCCAGCGCACAGCCCGTTCATCGCGCTGGGCGACACACCGGAGGGGCGCGCGGCTGGTATCAGCGTAAAGGATGTGCCGCTTGAAGGTTATCGCCTCGTGAGCCGTGGCGGTAATTTCTTCATCGCCGGACCTGACACACCCGACAAGGAACTAACGCCCGAAGGCGGCACGAGCACCGGCACGCTCAATGGCGTCTATACGTTCATTGAGGATTACCTCGATGTGCGCTGGCTGCTCCCCGGTCCGATGGGCGAGGATGTGCCATCGCGAGCGACCGTGCTCGTGCCGGCAGTGGATCGGATGGAGCATCCGTTTTTTCGCAACCGGCGCGTGCCCGGAATACAAAATGAG
>JANPIW010000107.1:0-5600 GCA_031425215.1 Verrucomicrobiaceae bacterium | reverse complement strand
GGTGGTCGCAATTTCAATCAGACCGTCCCTCTGGTCGATGTCACCAATCCATTTAAAGCCTGAAAGGACATGAGCCTCGTCATCTTCACCAACGGTACCGCCATTCTCCCGGATCGTTTGTTGTCGGATGCGATGGTTGTTTGTCGTGATGGCAAAATCGAGTCCGTCGGCAAAAGCCACAGCCGCATTCCCAAGGACGCCACGGTCATCGACGCGCGTGGTGGTTACATCTCGCCGGGGTTCATCGACATTCATGTTCATGGCGGCGATGGCGCGGACTTCATGGATGGCACGGCGGAGGCGGTGCGCACGGTTTGTCGTGCTCACGCGCGACACGGCACGACGACGATTTTCCCGACGACCACAACTGGGTCGCCGGAGCAATTGATGGCGATGATCGAGAGCTGCGCTGCCGTGAAGAAAGCGTGGAGCGCGGGCGATGGCGCGCGGATTGCTGGAGTGCATTTATATGGGCCTTACTTCGCGCCGGACAAAGTTGGCTGCCACTTGCTTGAAGGTCGTCGCTCACCCGAGGTGGCGGAATACGCGCGCTACTTTGCCAGCGGGATGATCAAGATCGCCACCTGCGCGGCGGAGCTGCCGGGAGCGGAGGCTTTTTATCGCGCGGCGAAAAAGCACCGCTGCCTGATCACCTGCGGGCACTCGAACGCTAGCTGGGCGGAGATGCAGCGCGCGTTCAAGGCGGGCATGAGGCATGTGGATCACTTCTGGTGCGCAATGAGTTCCGTGCCCTCGATGCGGCAGCGCTTCAGTGTGCCGATGCAGGCGAGCATGGCGGAATTTGTGCTCGCGAAAGCGGAGATGAGCACGGAGGTCATCGCTGATGGATGCCATCTCGCACCCGAGCTGTTGCAGTTTGCTTACCAGATGAAAGGCGCGTCACGGCTGCTGCTTGTCACGGACTGCAATCGTGCGCTGGATTTGCCGCCGGGAAGATATCGCTTCGGCAGCGACGGCGACGGATCCTGGTTCGAGAGCGATGGCAAAGTCGGCTGGGCGCCGAACGGCAGCCTCGCCAGCAGCATCATGGGCATGGACCACATGGTGCGTCACTTTGCCAAAGTCACGCGCGCCCCTCTTCACGAAGTCATCCGCATGGCAAGCCTCACCCCTGCCGAGAGAACCGGGATCGCCAGACAGACCGGCAGCATCGAAAAGGGGAAACGCGCGGACGTGCTGGTGCTGAGCAGGGCGCTGAAAGTGAGGCAGGTGTTCATTCGCGGCGAGAGAGTTCACGGGTGATCATAAAAACCAAGGGTCTTGTCCTACACGACTCGTTTTCATCGCCCGGGGCGAGGCCGACGAATTTTCGATCCGAACAAAAGACAAATACACGTCACGGAAACGAAGTCCGCCGCTTGCTGCGAAATCCTGCTGCGTTGCTACGGAAGTAGCGTGAGCGCGCGGTTTCTGCATCACGTCGTTTTACGCCGCAACACCCAGGCTGGCCAAACGCAGCGTCGCTCAATCCAGAGCCGCGAGCAGATTATCCACATGCTCCTCGGGCTTCACCTTTTCAAGCACGGCGGCAATGGTCCCGTCCGCGTCGATCACAAAGGTCGAGCGCTCCACGCCCATGTATTTTTTGCCATACATGCTCTTCTCCACCCACACGCCGTAGGCTGTGGCGATGGCGTGATCCTCGTCGCTGATGAGCGAAAACGGCAGATCGAACTTCCCAATGAAATTCTCATGCGACCGCGCGCCGTTGGGACTCACGCCAAAGACGCGCGCCTTCTTCGAGAGCAGCGTCCACGCGTCACGCAATCCGCAAGCCTGCTTCGTGCAGCCCGGTGTGTCATCCTTCGGATAAAAGTAGAGCACCACGCGCTCGCCCTTGAGCTTCGAGAGCGTGACCTTGTCGCCGCTTTGATGGCCCCCGCCTGTGACGTATGCGGTAAAATCAGGGGCGTTGGTTTTGATCGAGGGTTTGCTCATGTTGTGACGGAAACTAGGTGCTGACGCCTGCACCACAATGCAACGGGCGGCTGCGCTTTCAGTTGTCTTACGGGTTGCAGTTTTGTCACTGAACCGCCAGCTCGGCAACGATGGACTCCACCTTGCGCCTCGGCTTCGCCACTGGCGCACTGACTTTCTCCACATCCACCGCCACGACTTTGTACTCGGGGCACATCGTGTCCTCGTCGCACTCGCTGCTGGTGACGACGTTCACGAGATTCTCGGGGAAGTGGAAGGTGGTATAGAGGATGCCGGGTTTTACTTCGGTGGAGATTTTGGCTTTCATGCGCACCTCGCCGCGCGCGGAGAAGATGCGGACGTGGTCGCCGGTGGTGATGCCTTTCTTTTTCGCGTCGTCGGGGTGGATGGCGAGGAGGTCTTCGGAGACGATGAGGGCGTTGCTGGTGCGGCGGGTCATGGTGCCGCAGTTGTAGTGCTCGAGGATGCGTCCGGTGGTGAGGATGAAGGGGAACTCGCCGTGATGCTTCACGATCTCATTGGATTCCTTGAAGTTGAAGAAGTGGAATTTGCCTTTGCCACGCTTGAAGGTGTCGATGTGCAAAATCTCAGTGCCGACGCAGCCTTCTTTGATGGGCCACTGCTGGCCTTGATCGGTGAGGCCGTCCCAAGTCGCGCCCTTGAAGAAGGGGACGATGCGGGCGATCTCGGCGAGCAAGTATTTCGGATCGTAGTCCGGCTCGGCGCAGCCCATGCGGTTCATGATGTCGATGACGATCTGGCCATCGGACTTGGTGCCGGGGAGCGATGGGATGGCGGCATTGACACGCTGCACTCGGCGCTCGCCGTTGGTGAATGTGCCGCTCTTTTCAAGAAAGGATGATGCTGGCAACACGACATCGGCGAACTCGGCGGTGGGTGTCATGAAGAGTTCCTGCACAACGAGGAAGTCGAGAGCGTTGAGCGCTTTCTTGACGTGCTCAGTGTTGGGATCGGTCTGTGCGACATCCTCGCCCATGATCCACATGGCTTTAAGTTTTCCGGCCAGCGCGGCATCGTACATCTGCGGGATCTTCCAGCCGATCTGATCGCTCATGTGAACGCCGTAGAACTCCTCGTAGAGCTTGTGGTTCGCCGCTTCGTTCACTTGCAGGTAGCCCGCGCCCTGGTGTGGCTGGCAGCCCATGTCGGCGGTGCCTTGCACGTTGTTCTGGCCGCGCAACGGGCACACGCCCACGCCGGGGCGGCCGATGTTGCCGGTCATCATGGCAAGATCGGCGATGAGCATCACGGTCTTCGCGCCGTGGCTGTGCTCGGTCACGCCGAGGCCGTGGAAGGCCATCGCGTTATCGGCGCTGGCGTATTCGATGGCGGCAGCTTTGACTTTCTCGCGCGGCACGCCGTGGATTTTTTCCAACTCATCGAGATCGAGGCTGCGGAGCCCGGCTTCAAACTCATCCCAGTTCTCGCAGCGCTGCGTGATGAATTTCTGGTCGATGAGTCCGGCTTCGAGAATGTAGTAAGCGAACATGTCGAGCAACGCGACGTTCGTGCCGGGGCGGAGCTGGAGGTGATGCTTGGCATACGGCGCCAGCTCGATCACGCGCGGATCGATGATGATGAGCGGCACACCTTTCATGGCGCGCTGTTTGATCTTCGAGCCGGTGACGGGATGGCCCTCGGTGGGGTTCGCGCCGGTGACGAGGATGCAGTTCGTGTATTCCAGGTCGATAATGCTGTTCGTGGCCGCGCCGGTGCCGAAGGCTTTTTGCATGCCCCACGCGGTCGGCGAATGGCACACGCGCGCGCAGGCGTCGATGTTGTTCGTGCCGAACACGGTGCGGATGAACTTCTGCATGATGTAGTTCTCCTCGTTCGTGCAGCGCGCGGATGAAATGCCGCCCACCGCGTTGCCGCCGTGCTCGTCTTTGATGCGCTTCAAATTCTTCGCGATGTAATCATATGCCTCGTCCCACGTCGCCTCTTGGAAGTGGCCGTTGTAGCGGATGAGCGGTGTGCGCAGACGGTCTTTGTGATTGTAGAACTTGAACGCGTAACGGCCCTTGAGGCAGGTGTGCGAGTGATTCACTTCGGAATCCGCCGGTGCCTGGATGCTGAGAATCTCGCTGCCCTTCGTCGCTACATTGAGATTGCAGCCCACGCCGCAGTAAGTGCAGATGGTGCGCGTCTTCTTCGTGGCCT
Organism: Verrucomicrobiaceae bacterium; assembly: GCA_031425215.1. GTDB lineage: Bacteria > Verrucomicrobiota > Verrucomicrobiia > Verrucomicrobiales > Verrucomicrobiaceae > JANPIW01. Next base: position 1,460 of record JANPIW010000107.1, on the reverse strand, counting down.
CGATGGATTTGCTCTGGAAGAAATCCGAGATGGCCGATGTCGGACAAGCCTGCGAGCAAGCGCCGCATGACACGCAGGGCGAGTCTTCAAACGAAACGTCCAGCCCCTTGATGATGCGCGCATTGAAGCCGCGACCATGCATCGAGAGCACGAACTGCCCCTGCACCTCGTCGCAAGCGCGCACGCAGCGGGAGCAGTTGATGCACTTCGACAGCTCGCTGGTCATGTAGGGATGTGAGTGGTCCTTCGCGCGATCGAGATGATTCTCGCCCGCTGGATAGCGCACCTTCCGCACACCGACCTTTGCGGCCACGGTCTGTAGCTCGCAGTTGCCGTTCACCTCGCAGGTCAGGCAGTCGAGCGGATGATCCGTGAGTACCAGCTCCACGATGTTGCGACGCAGCCCGCGCACTTTGGGCGACTCAGTGAAAATATGCATCCCCGGCGCGATGGGCGTGTGGCAGGCGGCGACGATGCGCTTCGGACCATCAGCCTGCATCGCGATTTCAACCGAGCACACCCGGCAAGCGCCATAAGGCTCAAGCTGCGGTGCGTCACAAAGCGTGGGCACATGCCCGCGACCGCGATGACGGTCGATGAAATTCAGCAGCGTGTCGCCAGTGTGAAACTGCAACGGCTCGCCATCGATGTGGGCGGTGAGTGTGGAGAGGTCTTGGACCATAAGTAAGTGGTGGTTGGGCGGGAGATACTAAACTGGATGCACCTCTTGGGGAAGCACGGAGAGCACAAAATCATAGGCGTGCCAGCCGGCGGCAAAGGGTTCACCGAGGCCCATGCGGAAGTCATCTTTTGCCCGCTGCGCCCGTTCACGCAGGGTGAGGGCATCAGGCTTGAATTCAGGGATGACGAGCATGAGGGAAGAAGGCTGACTCTGCCAGAATACGGCATGACGGCAATCGAGCGCTTGCGAGCTGCCAAATATTGCGCGGCCTAGACATGGCTGCAGTTCCTTTGAGGGATCGTCATGGAGACGATGACCCGGATGCGCGGTTTTCCAGCTTGATGCGTTGATCCCGCCAGTGGCGGACAATCCTGGATGCGCGCTCCGAAGCGCGCATGTGCAAGACTTCTCCTGATCCCTCTCCCAATTTATCCGCGCCCTCAATCGTCCTCCTCGCGGCAATAGTTCTCGTCACACCGCCCCGACTCTGATAAAACCGCGAATATGTCTGACCGCACTCACCCCCACTCATCGGCTTGCGCGGAGGCGCTTCCTGATCTGACTCCTGCTGATGCACAGGCGGTTTTTCAGGCACTGCGGGCGGAGATTGAAAAAATCATCGTGGGCCAGGACGACATCGTCACGCGGCTGCTCGCGGCTTTGTTTGCAAACGGGCACTGCTTGCTCATTGGCGTGCCGGGCCTGGCAAAGACGCTGCTCGTGCGCTCGCTTGCTGCCACGCTCGGCATGAGCTTCAACCGCATCCAGTTCACGCCCG
>JANPIW010000106.1:0-5265 GCA_031425215.1 Verrucomicrobiaceae bacterium | reverse complement strand
ACCTCCACCGCCTCCCGCACTGGCACCATCACGGTGAGCAAGTTGACCCACACCATCACCCAGGCGGGGAAGACGTCTGCCACAAGCATCAGCCCGACAGCGGCCACGATCCCCTACAAGGGAGCTGCCGGAAACCGGATCACGGACGTCCAACACCAGTTGGTCTGTCAAGACTTCGGCATCCTGGATCAAGATCACCAGCGGCTCGTCCGGCTCGGGCAACGGCACCATCACTTACACCGTCCCGGCACGCTCGGACGGCGGCAAATCGAACTTCACCGGCCAGATAACCATTGGCAGCTTGGTCTTCAGCATCACGCAAAGCGGCTATTCAACGACCTCTTCCTATGCGTCTGCGGCCGACACGGCATCCTCTCTAAACACGAGGGAAAAAACAAGCGAGGCCTTCTTTGAGGCGGCTCCGGATGAATCGCGGGTTGTTGCTCCCGATGCATTCGCCGTGGCGATGGCTGCCAGCGGCCTCGCAGGCGAGAGAGCAGGAGCCCTGGCCGCGCCTCATCTCGACGGTGTGCCCAACTTGCTTAAATTCGCCTTCAACATGAACCTCGCCAAGCGGGACATGATGACCCTCGCCACCGGCAACGGCACCAGCGGCCTGCCCAATGTCTCGTTCCCCTTCGGGCGATCCCTGCGTATCGAGTTCGTCCACCGCATCGGCAGCGGACTGATCTACACGCCGAAGATGAGCGCCACCCTCGCCCCTGGCTCCTGGACGACGCTGCCCAGCCCGGTGGTGATTGCCTCTCCGATCGACGCTAAATGGGAGCGCGTGGTGTATGAGCAGCCCATCGACATTTTCTTCTTCCCCCAGTGTTTCGGCACCGTGGAGGTGACGCTGCCATGAACTGCGCACACGCCTCATTTCGTTGGCTCACTCTCCGCGAAGTCCGCACAACACAAGCCACAAGCTTGATAGCAGTCGTACAAATTCAATCTTCGGCGAAACGGTGCGCGTCAGGGGCCTGCCGCAGAACTCGCAGCACGATAAGATCGCATTTATTTCCACCGTTTGATTCGCGGGTTGTGACTCCGCAGCCATGAGTAGAGTAGGGTTTCCTCAATGAGATTCCTCCTTTCATTTCTGTGTTCAAGTCTGCTCGCCGCTCAGGATAGCGCACCGTTTTCCGCGCCGCCGACGAAGAAGGGCATTCAGGTGCAGATGGTGGATGATGCCATCTCGCTGGGCATCCATCACGCGACGGTGAATGTGAGCCTGGGCGCGCTCTTCCACATGCAGGCGCGGCCCGGCGCGGTGAAATTTGCTCATGGCGGGCGTGACTGGTGGATCAACGGCAACTACGCGCGCAGCCTCGACGCGCATGTGAAGCCGCTCTCCGGCGCGGGCATCACGGTGTATTTCATTTTGCTCGCGTATCCGACGAAGGACGCGGCCAAGGACGCGCTGCTGCTGCATCCGAAGGCGAAGGCGGACGGGAAGTACACCATCGCGGCATTCAACACGGCGACGGATGACGGGCTGCGACTCTACCGTGCGTTGATCGCCTTTCTCGCGGAGCGCTACGGCGGTGCGCACGTGGAGCATGGCCGCGTGTGGGGCTGGATCATCGGCAATGAGGTGAACTCGCAGTGGCTCTGGTACAATCTCGGCAACATGCCGCTGTCGGATGTGTGCTCGGAATACGAGAAGGCCGTGCGCGCGGCGCATGAGGAGATCACGCGGCACACGACAAATGCGCGCTGCTATCTCTCGTTTGATCATCATTGGAACAAGTCAATGCCCGGCATCAGCGAGACAGAGGCATACAAGGGCCGCGACTTCCTCGACACTTTCGCGCGCATCGCGCGTGAGCGCGGGGACTTCGCGTGGCATGTGGCGCATCATCCGTATCCCGATGATCTCGGAAACCCGCGCACCTGGCTCGACAAAGCCGCGTGGCCGACGGACGACTCGCCGCACATCACGTTCAAGAATCTGGAGGTGGCCTGCGAGCACATGCGACGCCCCGAGCTTCTCTGGCGGGGCAAACCGCGTCGCATCATCTTGAGCGAGCAAGGGACCAACTGCCCGCGATCTCCCGATGGCGAGATGCTGCAGGCTGCCGGCTTTGCCTATGCGTGGGAGAAAGTGATCCGCCAGCCCGGCATCGACGCGATGATCTGGCATCGCCACGTCGATCACGCGCGTGAAGGCGGCCTGCGCCTCGGCCTTTGGGAAAACAAACCCGGCACGATCTGCGAGCCTGCACGCCAGAAACAGATTTATGATCTCTTCAAAAAAGCAGGCACACCGAATTGGAGCGAGGCGTCAGAGTTTGCGCTGCCGGTCACTGGATTGAAAAGCTGGGATGAGCTGGTGTCGTCGCGGTGAGTGATCACAGGCGGGTCAAATTCGTGTTCACAGAACGCGGCCCGGCCGCTACACTCAGGACATGAATGGCCCGCAATCATTTCAGCTCATCCGACGCATCGCCCTGATTCGGAACATGGGTTTCCTCAGTCTCGCGCTCACCTTGAGCAGTGCGATTGCGGACGATCTGCCGTGGCCGACGTGGCGTGGGCCGGCATCAACCGGAGTCTCCCCTGACGCGCAGCCGCCGATCGAATGGAGTGAATCGAAGAACATCGCGTGGAAGGTTCCTGTGACCGGAAGCGGCCACGGCTCGCCGGTCATCGCTGGTGGAAGAATCTTCTTCATCGCAGCGGCGCCGATCGGCAAGGCTGTCGCGCCGGTCTTCGACAACGCACTAGGCACGCACGACAACGCGGGCGTCACTCACACGCATGAGTTCACCGTCACGGCGCTCGATCTCGCGAGCGGCAAAACGCTGTGGCGCACGGTGGTGACGCGCAGCTTTCCACACGAGGGCGGGCATCAAACCGGAAGCCTGGCCTCGAACTCACCCGTCACCGACGGACGAAACGTGTGGGCGTTCTTTGGCTCGCGCGGTTTGTATTGTCTCTCATGTGATGACGGACGTGTGATTTGGAAAAAGGATCTGGGAAAGCTCACCACCCATCACGCGCACGGTGAGGGCGCGTCGCCCGCGTTGCATGAAGGCACGCTGATCGTGCCCTGGGATCAGGAGACTGGCTCGCGGCTTTTCGCGCTCCATGCGCTGACGGGCGTTGAGCGGTGGAGCGTGGATCGCGATGAGATCACCACATGGGCCACGCCAATCGTCGCGCGGCCCACGCCGACGAGCGCGCCGCAGGTGATAGTCAGTGCGTCAAAGCGCATCCGCGGATACGACCTCGCCACGGGCCGCGTGATCTGGGAGTGCGGCGGCATGTCGCGCAATGTCATCGCATCGCCCGTCTTTGCCGATGGCATCGTGTGCTTCGGATGCAGCTACGACTTGCGCGCGATGCTCGCGATCAAGCTCGAAGGCGCGTCTGGCGACATCACCGGCACGTCCCACGTGCTCTGGTCCACGAACCAACGCACGCCGTATGTGCCGTCGCCTTTGCTCTACGACGGGAAGCTCTACTTCCTCGGCCACTACCAGGGTCTGCTCTCCTGCCGTCTCGCCACCACGGGAGATCGAGTCGCCGGTCCGATCCGGCTCGAAGGCATCAACGACGTCTATGCCTCGCCCGTCGGTGCCGCTGGTCGCGTCTATATCACGGATCGCGGTGGCGACACACTTGTCCTCTCACACGACGGATCACTTCGCGAGCTGGCGCGCAATCATCTCGATGATCGATTCAGCGCCTCCACCGCCCTCGCCGGCAAGTCCATGATCATGCGTGGTGAGAAGTGGGTGTATTGCGTCCGGGAATAAGCTGTCACGCCTACTTCACCGAAAACGCGGCCTTTAACTCGACCAACTTGCCACCCCCAGTTTTTTCATCAGTCGGCCAGTTGGTCTGGTAGTTGTTCTGGGCTTCGCGCGGCTTTTCGAGCTGTTTGAAGGTGAGCGGCTTCACGATCCATTTCACGGTGTAATCACCCGGCGGCAGCTTGCCGAGGTTCACGGCGGTGACTTCATACCAGGTGAAGGTTTTGAAGTAGTTTCCCTGCCAGATCGCCTCGTGCATGGTCACTGTGAACGCATTGCCGCTGCGCTCGATATTCTCGATCCACACGCGGTCGTTGTCATCGAGCTGGCGGGTGCGAAAGAGCAGCCAGTTGTCGTCCGCGGCGGTCGTGGCGGGCTTTTTATCGCTCGATTCGTCGAACCAATCATCGAGCGACATGCCCGTCGGCTTCTTCGTGTGCAGCAGCGTCGCTGCGTCGTTCCATTTGCCCGTGTCGCCACGCACGAGCTGGCGCTGATCGCTCAGCGTGCCACGCTGGGAGCGATCCTTCACGGCTTTGAGGACTTGCGCCTCCTGCGAATGCAGCAAGCCCGTGAAGATGAAAAAGAGGCAAGCGAGTTTCATGCGGGTCATTTCTTGTTCTGAATGCGAAACAGCGACGAGAAGGTGCGGATGAACAAACTGCCGCGTGCGATAGCGGGTGTGGCCCATGCGACGTCACCGAGGGAGTTTTTGCGCACAAGTTTGTATTCGGAGCTGTCTTCGATCACCCAGGTGTCACCGTTTTCATTCAGCATGAAGACGCGGCCGTTGTAAGCCCAAGGCGAGGCGTAGAAGCGGCCGCCTTTGGTGTTGAGTCGCTGTTTGGCGATGATGTCCTCGCCCGTCTTCGCGTTGAAGCAGCCGAGCAAACCGGAGTCGTAGCAGACAAAGAGCCGGTCGCCGCTGATGAGGTAGCCGGGATGGATGCTGGAGCCACGCTTCTGCGACCACGCGATGAACTCATTGCTCGTCGCATCACCTTGCAGAGTGATGTCGCCCTTCGCTCCAGGTTTGATCGCATAAAGCGGGCCGTAGTGGTAGCCCGCGCCCGCGTAGAGCAGTCCATGCTTTGAAATCGGGATCTGACTCACGAGTCCCGCTGTGCCGCTGATCTCCCACAGCAACACACCGTCCTCCACCGCGTAAGAGCGGATTTTGTTAGCGCCGATGGTCACCAGCTCGCTGCGCTGGCCGCTTTCCCAAACGTAAGGCGTGGACCAGGTGCTCTTCTCTTCACGCGGTACACGCCAAAGCGTTTTGCCAGTGAGTTTGTCAACCGTTTCGAGCCAGGATTCTTGATCGTTGTCATTTTGAATGAAGACGCGTCCCCCATGCAGCACGGGCGAAGTGCCGGTGTTCCAACCATCGCGCATCGGGTAGCTCGGCCAGCGTCGTTCCCAGAGTTTCTTGCCGTTCATGTCGCAGCAAAAGAGGCCGATGTTCGCAAACCAAGCATACACGCGTTCGCCGTCCGTCACCGGG
>JANPIW010000105.1:0-9630 GCA_031425215.1 Verrucomicrobiaceae bacterium | reverse complement strand
TCATCTTTTACCGGCCACTGAGAGCAGAGGTCTGAGGGCGGGTGGCCCTCAGTACAGATCACGCAGTCTCGCCGTACTCGCGATCCTTGATGATGCCGGGCTGGGGGATGGGGTATTTGCCTTGGGAGTTGGCTTTGACAGGTGCAGGACCGTCGAGAGTGAGCTTGTCGGCGCCGGGGGCGAATTCGTGCGGGTTGTTCACGAACTCATCATAGATCACGATCTGGCCGGTGTGCGCGGCCATGCGACCCATGGCGGTGACGAGGCTGGCTTTGGCTCCGCGCTCGACTTCGTTGTAGGGTTTGTTGTTGATGATGGCTTCAACGAGGTGCTGCCACTCGAGGTCGTAGGGGTTGGCCTCCGGTTGCTTCGCGCGCCAGACGAGGTTGCTCGAATCTTTGGACTGTCCTTTGAAGATCATGGCCTTCGATGGGAAATGCCCGGCGGTGGAGACGACGGCCATGCCTTTGCTGCCGTGGACGTAGGTGGCGAACTCGTTATGCACGCCGACTTGGTTGCGGCCGTCGAAGTAGAATTTACTGCCGTCTTTCCAGGTGTACTCGATGGAGTAGGTGTCCATGTTCTGGTCGATGTTCACGCCGCGGTCGGAGCGTCCGCAGCTTGCCTTCGCCTCGACGGGGAAGTCATTCTTCATCCAGCAGGCTTCGTCGATGTTGTGGATGAAGAAGTCGCTGTAGCTGCCCCCGGAGGCCCAGAGGAAGGAATGGAAGTTCTTGATCTGCCAGATGAGTTCGTTGGGATCGGTCTTCGCATCGCGCGGCGGTGTGAAGCAGGTGCCGACGGGGCCTTGCATCCGATAAGCGCGGGCGAGGATGATGTCGCCGATCTCGCCCTGCTGGATGCGGTCGTAAAGCTCGCCGCGGCGCTCGCAGTGACGGCACATGAGGCCGACGCCGACCTTCATGTTTTTCTTCTTCGCTTCCTCGCCGAGCGAGAGCATGCGCTTGCCGGTGGGACCATCGACGCAGATGGGTTTCTCCATGAAGACGTTCACGCCTTTCTCGATGGCGTGGGTGAACTGCACCCAGCGGAAGGCGGGCGGCGTGGCCATGACGACGACGTCGATGCCTGGTCGGAGCATTTCCATCGCGTGCTTGTAAGCGTCGAAGCCGATGAACTTCGCGTCGGCGGAGACGGAGAAGCGGTCGGGGTGTTTGGTGGAAAGAGATTGGAAACTGCTTTCGAGTCTGTTTTCGAGCACGTCAGCCATGGCGACGAGCTTGGTGGGTTGCTTCACGCCCATGGAGTTCGATGCGGCGCCGGTGCCGCGTCCGCCGCAGCCGACGAGTGCGACGCGGATGGTGTTGTCCTCAGCGGCCCAGACGTGCGGCAACGTGATGCCGGAAAGGACGGAAAGTCCGGCGGTGGTTTTCGCGGTGGTCTTGATGAAGTCGCGGCGTGAAGGCGCGGGTGTTGGAGTATCGGTGGTGGAGGTGGGTGGGTTCATGGCGGGAAAGGGCCGGTTGATTGCAATGAATGATGGAATGACGAATCGAGCGATTGGAATGAACGCAGAAGGTAGGGGGATGTTGCGGTGTATGGGAGGATTGTCGAGCGCAGCGCTGGGGCAAAAGGGACTGTAGTGGCGCTTGCCAGAATGGGCGGACGATTCATCATGGGGTTGTGAAGGATGGTGACCTGGTTTTTCATTCGAATGACGGCTTTTGCAAAGAGGTGTTCTCCATCCCGGAGAATGCGCGGGCATTGTTTCAGAATCATCTGCCGCCGGGCATCGTCGCGGGCATCGACTGGTCGTCGCTGACTTTGGCGCCGGGGTCGTTTGTGAAAAAGTCTTTGCGTCAAACGCACTCCGACCTGCTTTTCTCCGTGCAGTGCGCAGGTCGGCCGCTCTTGCTGTATCTGCTGTTCGAGCATCAGACGACGGTGGATGAGGCTATGCCGCTGCGGCTGCTGGTGACGGTGGCGGAGATTCTGCTGTCACACCACAAGAAACACGGCTTGCCGCTGGCGCCTGTGATTCCCTTCGTGCTGCACCAGGGACCGGAGCGGTGGAGCGTTTCGACGCAGTTCAGCGATCTCCTCGAACTGCCGCCGGGCGCGGGGCCGGAGCTGCTGGCGTTTCAGCCAGTCTTCCGCTACGCGCTGCTTGATCTGACGCAATTTGATCCAGATCGCGAAGAGCGCGATGCGCACAACCGTGTGGTGCTCCAACTCATGAAGCTGGCGAGGGAGAACCGCATCAGAGAGTTCTTCAGATGGCTGGCGGGGAATTTCGCCGCTGCGGTGCTCACCGATGAGTTGCTGCGTCTGAGTCTCCTGTATGCGCTGCACACCGACACGAGCCTTGATTTCGATCAGATCATCCATAGTCTTGAAACCAACACCGAACTGAAAAAGAAAGCCATGAGCACAGCCGAACATCTGATGGAACAAGGAAGAGCCAAAGGCCGGGCCGAGGGTGAGGCGCGAGGTGAGGCGCGAGGTGAGAGCCGCGGATTGTGGATTGGCAAAGTTCAGGTGCTTGAGGAATTGATGGGATTGGCAGTCACACAGATCGAAGCGTTCGCCGGCCAGGATGCGGAAAAGATTGAGCGGCGTTTCGACAAGCTCCAGGCGCGTTACGCGAAGCAATTCAAGAAGCGCTGATCTCGTCAAAATGCTGGCTCGTTCTGCTACTCGGCGGGTAGCCAGCGGGCGCCGTCGATGACGATGTAGCCGTTGGCGTTCACATTGCTGATCGTGATGGCAGTATCGTTCCCACAGTCGAACTCGCCCAAGTCGATCCAGTGGACGCCCTTGCCGGGCTTCGGTGAGCGGAGGTCGAGGGTGAGTTTTTTCACGCCGCCGAGATGGTGGACTTCGACTTGCGCGTTGCTGGCGCGGTTGCTGTTGGGTGGTGATGCGAGTTGCAGGCGGTATTTGCCGGGCTTCTCCAGCTTGGGTTCAAAGCGGAGGCTGGACTGGCCGTTCCTGGCATTGCCATCGTGGCGGTAGCCATCGCCGATGAAGGATTTCGCGGCGCCGCTTTCCTGCCAGTGACCGGCGACCTTGGCGTCCAGATCATCAATCACGATGCCTTTGAGTTTCTTCGGGTCCACGCCGCGCGAAGTCTTTGGACCGCTGTATTGCAAAACCTGGCCGTCCTTCAGCAGATGTTCGCGCAGTTTTGAGTAAGGCACGCTTTGAACGGCGAGTCCGTCCTCAATGGCAAAAACCGCCGCCGTCGCCGCGCTTTGGCCGAGGATCATGAAGACCGGTTCCATGCGGATGGAACCGTACGCAATATGCGTGGCTGACATGGCGACGGGGACGAGGAGATTCGCGCCCTGGCCTTTCTTCGGCACGAGCGATCCGTATGCGATTTCATAAGGACCGTTCGTGCTCACGCCGATGTCGCCCTCGTTTTGCACATGGCCTTCGGGGGTGATGTAGCGCTGCACGTTGTGGCTGTCGATGGTGTAGCTGCCCATGCCGACGGACTCGGGCGTGGGTTTCTTTTTGCGCAGTTCGTTCTCGGTCATGACGAAGGCGCCGATCATGCGGCGGGCCTCACGGATGTAGAGCTGGTGAGACCAGTTGCCGTTGTCGGTGAACTCGTCTTTGGGCAGGCCCCACTCGCGCAGTTCATTCTGAACCTTCCTCGGCACACGCGGATCATTGGCGACGAACCAAAGCAAACCCTGCTGGTAGGTGCGGTGCTCGGCGATGATTTCCTTGCGGCGCTCGTAGCTGGCATCGGGGTAGTCGTAGTTGAAGCCGATGTTGTCGAAGGAGAATGGGCCGTGGTTGTTCGTGTCGGTCTTGTGATTCGGGATTGGATCAAACTTCTTGAAGAACTCGCCCCAGCCGGTGTTCAGCACGCGCAGCAGCAGCTCGTATTGGGATGCGTCGTAGCCATCGGGTTTGGGGAAGGGGATTCGGTTCTCCGGCACATTCGTGTAGCAACTGCGGAAGCAATAGGCCTGCACGCGCTTGTCGCCTTGGCCGAAGTTGCCGACCGGTTCGGTGCTGACGCGAGGGAGCGCGCCGCTCTTCGGATCGCCCGGCACTTTGTAGGGGCTGATCTTTTCCTTCACCGCGCCGAAGTGGTGACGATGATGAAGCACACCGACCTGCACGCCATTGTGCTCCTCGCCATAGACACTGTTCGCTTCGCGTCCGACGTGATAATCACAGCCGGCAGCGGCCATCAGATCGCCTTCATAAGTGGCATCGATGAACATCTTCCCGGCATACGTCTTGCCACTGAGGGTGGTGATGGAGGTGATGTTGCCACCAGTTTTCGTCACGCCCTTCGCACGGTCGAGCCACTCATCGCGCACGACTTCGATGCCGTGCTCCTTGATGAAGTCCTCAAAAACTTTCTCCGCCGCGCTCGGCTCGAATATCCACATGGTGCGGTTCTCCCCATCCATCGCGGGCGTGCCCTGGCCCTTGTTGCCGTACTCGTCTTTCTTCTGCTGCACCCACGACTCCGGCTTTTGGTAGTGCATGTAGATGCGATGATAAAACTCGCGCGCCAGTCCGCCGATGACCGCCTTGTTCCCTGTGTCGGTGAAACCGAGGCCGCCGCTGCTGAGTCCTCCGAGATGTTTGTCCGGGCTGACGATGATGACAGACTTCCCCATTTTTTTCACCTGCACGGCGGAGGTGACGGCGGCGCAGGTGCCGCCGTAGATGACGACATCGTGGCTGCTGTCGGCTGCGAGTGATGCCGACGTGACGCTGAGTGTGAGGAAGAGAATGCGGAATGTCATGGGAGACAGGGAACGCCTGCGAATCGCCGACCTCTCGTGGAAAATGTAATCAAAAAGACCGTGTTACCTTCGCGCGCCAGTCGTCAACGGCGTGACAGGCTCCGCTGCGGGAAGTCTGCCTTGCACGGCATTGAGCCTGCATGTTTTCAAACGCGGCAGCACATGCTTTGCGAAAAGCTCGCACTCCTCCGCGTGCGGGTAGCCGCTGAAGATGAAGGCGCGCATCCCGAGGTCGATGTAGGCGTTAAGCTTCCTCACCACCTGATCGGGGTCGCCCACGATGGCGCTTGCGCAGCCGGAGCGCGCGAGACCGATGCCGGACCAGAGATGCTCCTCGATAAAGAGATCGCTGTCCGCTTGTGCTCGCAGTTCATCCTGGCGCAACACACCGGCGCTCTTGCTGTCTTGCGAGCGCGCTTTGATCTCCTGGCCCTTGGCGAGATCGAGTTTGGAGATCAGCCGCTTCGCCGCATCACGCGCCTCCTGCTCCGTCTCGCGCACGATCATGTGGATGCGCAGGCCGTAATCAATCGTGCGGCCATGCTGCGCGGCCAGCGCCGTCATGCCGCGCATTGTCTCCTCGAGACGCGGCATTGTCTCCGGCCACATGAGAAAGACATCGCAATGCTTCGCGCACAGCGCCTGCGCCGCTGGAGAGATGCCGCCGAAGTAAAGCAACGGCCCGCCATTCTGCTGATACGTCTGCGCAGGCTCGCAGTTTGGCAGCGCGAAATTGTAGAAGCAGCCCTTCCATTCCAGGGGGCCTGTCGTCGTCCAGAGCTTCTGCAAAATCTGGATGATCTCGCTGCTGCGCTCGTAGCGATCCTCATTGCTCTCTTTCGCGCCGGGAAGGTCGGAGGAGATGATGTTGATGGTGAGGCGGCCTTTCGCGATGTGATCCACCGTCGAGATCGCGCGCGCAAGCATCGGCGGCCACACTTCGCCCATGCGTAGCGCCACGAGCTGGTTGATCTGCGTGGTCTGCGCCGCCATCGCCGCCGCGAATGTCATCGGGTCTTGTCCCGCGATCCATCCCGAGGGCAGCAGGATGTTCTGAAAACCCAGCGCGTCCGCGCGCCGCGCGATGTCGCCGCAATGCGCGTAGCTGCTGCGCAACGCCCCATCGGGCACGCCGAGGAATTCATAATCATCCGAGCACAAGGCTGAGAACCACGCCACCTCGACTGCGCGCTCGGGCGTTCGGATGGAGATGCCAGCGGGGAGGGAAGGGGAAGGCATGATCGGGCGTGTGAGTGGCTACTTGATCGCCAGCGGCGGGATAATGAAATCGTAAGTGCGGTCCGGCATGGTGCAGGTGACGTTCAGCTCGGTGGAGAAATCGCGGCTGCGGATGGTTTTGCCATCGGGCATGAATTGCAGCAGGCGCATCCAGCCGTTGCCGCCGTTCACGTCTTTTTGGTAGTCGCACACGATGCCATGCACGCTGTGACCGTCGGCCGCCTTGTCCTCACGGTGACTTGAGTAACACGCGTGGCCGCAGATGACGGCGGCGATGTTCGCGTGCTTTGATGCGAGCTTTTTCCAGATGCCTACGCCCATGTTCACATCGGGCGGATTGATCGCGTCGGGCGAGCCGGGCGCGACTTTACCGCCAAAACCAGCCGTCGCGCCGATGAGCGCGTTTTGCTTTGGCTCAATGTAGGCGTGCGTGATGACAATGACGCTGTGCTGCGGATGTGCCGCCGCCACCTCGCCCGCCCAGCGCAACACGTCATCGCGTGGGCCGAACTCCAGCGCGATGACGAGCCAGCTTCTGCCGCCAGCCTCAAACTTGTGGAAGTGGTTGTCGGTTTTCTCGGGTGTCTTGTCATACACGCCGCCGAAAGTTGGCATCGCCTTGAAGTGGGAGACGGGAAAGTAATTTGAGAACGGAGAGCGATGCGCCACGATCTGGAGGCGGCCGCCGTAATCGTGGTTCCCTGGCGCAAGCGAGTAGGGTACCAGGCCGTCGATGCGCTTGAACGCCGCGCGCGCCACCTCCCATTCCACATCCGCAGCAGTCTCCGTGATGTCGCCCATCTGCATCACAAAGCGAATGTCGTACTTCTTGATGTTGTCGGCGATCCACTGAATCTGCCGGTGAAAAATGTCGGGATACTTTTGTGCGTAGAACTGTGTGTCAGGCACCACCGCCATCGTGAACGCGCCTGCTTCGGCAACAGGAAACCCTGGCGTGGTGGCGACGGTGGCGGGCAATCCACCGACAGGTGTGGGCGCTTTGGGCTTGGGTGCTTGGGCGAACGCCGAACCGAGGGAGAAAAGCGCGACGAGCAGAGATGCGGCGAGAGGTGAAGACATGAGGTGAGGAGAAACGCGGACGGGTTTTAAATCCTTCCGCGAGGGAGGGTGGAATCGGGATTGCCAAAGCCATGCGGCTATGGTGATCACTCCAGGAAATCCCCGGCCACCACTTCCTCTTCGCGCGCGTCGGCGTGGACGCCTTCGGCGATGACGCGGTCGGTCATTTCGTCGAGGTAGGTTTTGAGCACCTTGCTCAGCTCCAGGAACTCGGGCCAGAGCGTGTCATTGACGAAGCTGCGTGGCACGCGTGCCATCACGGTGGTGCGGCGCTGGCGGCTGTAGCGGTAGGGCTTGATGGCGTAGCGGCGCAGCAGCGCGATGAAGAGCCGTTTCGACCAGTTGTCCGACATGGTGAATTTGTACTCGATAGATGTCTCGACCTTCTCGACGTCTCCGAGCCTGCGCTTGATGCGCGCGATGGCGTCTGCGGCGGCGTCCTTCTCACCGGGCGTGGTGGCTCCGGCGTAAAGACGCTCGATTTTCCTGAGCTTGTCGATGAGTTCGTGTTCCTGCATGGCAAATGAGACTGCCGAAGATTGGAGCGCGGGATGGCGTTGATGTCACGCATGTCATCCAGCAAATCTCCCGTTCGTTTTGGACTCGTCGGCTTTGGAGCCTGGGGCCAGCTCCACGCGCAATCCATCGCCATGAATCCCGAGGCGCGTCTCGTCGCTATCACGGCTCCATCGGAATCATCGCAAGCGGCGGCGAAGGCGGCGTATCCCGATGCGCTCATCTTTGCCGATCACGCCGAGATGCTGGCGAAGGCGCAGCTCGACATCGTCGATATTGTCACGCCGAGCAGCACGCATCTGGAGATCGTGACAGCGGCGATGAATGCGGGCAAGGATGTGCTCTTGGAAAAACCGATGGCAATCTCGATGGCCGACTGCCGTGCCATCGTTGCCACGGCTGATCGCACGGGCCGCAAGCTCGCTGTCGGACACGAGCTGCGGCTCTCATCGCAATGGGGCGAGATCAAGCGCATCATCGAGCGCGGCGTGATCGGCGAGCCGCAATACGTCCTCGTCGAGCTGTCGCGCAAACCTTACCGCCTCGGTGCCAGCGGCTGGCGCTACGATCCCGCGCGCGTCGGTAGCTGGGTGCTGGAGGAGCCGATTCATTTCTTCGATCTCGCGCGCTGGTATTTGGAGGCAGCGGGCGATCCGGTGGAACTTCACGCTTACGCCAACTCGCGCGACGCGGCGCGTCCTGGGTTGTTCGACAATTTTTCCGCCATGTTCAAATACGCCAACGGCTCGTATGCCGTCGTCTCACAGACGCTCGGCGCGTTTGAGCATCATCAGACGGTGAAGGTGACGGGCACCAAAGGCGCGCTCTGGGCCGCCTGGAGCGGAGCGCTGGATCGCACCTTGGAGCCGACGTATTTTCTAAAGGTCTTCGATGGCGAACGCCTGGAGGAAGTGAAGATCGAGAAGCACTCCGGCGAGGTCTTTGAACTGCGCGAGGAAATCTCCCGCTGCATCGCGATGGTGCGCGGCGAGGCGCAGCCTGCGGCGAGCGGACGCGATGGATTGTGGTCCGCAGGATTGTGTCTCGCAGCGGAAGAATCAATCCGGCGCGGCACGGCGCTGAGCGTGGCGGAGTTCATGCGCGATTGAGCTGTTCTGGAAGTGACGACGACGGGTATGTTCCGCTCCACAGAGTCTCGAAGACACGAACAGTGATCTCGCGGAACTACCAGTCTTGGTTCGGACGCTCTCTCGCATCCTCTTCATCGCACCGCGACCGCATATTGCACCAGACGGGTTGTTTGGCGGCGGCGCGGCTCCTGTTGGCGATTGCTTCTCCCGCCAAACAAACCCGTCCTACGGTCCTGCGGCGGGCACTTTCATCGTGTACTCACTGAAATTCAGCGTGTTCGCCTCCCGCCAGCCGCTCCTCATTCTCATACCCATAGTGGTTGCGTGCCGGGGGAAGCTCCGGGAGGTGCCACCCACTCTGGGCGGCAGCCGGGGGACGCTCCCGGAGGTGCCGCCCACTCTGGGCGGCGGTCGGGGGACGCTCCCGCAGGTGCCACCCACTCTCGGCGGCGGTTGGGAGAAGCCCCCGGAGGTGCCGCCCACTCTCGGCGGCGGTCAGGGGATGCTCCCGGAGGTGCCGCCCACTCTCGGCGGCGGTTGGGGGAAGCTCCCGGAGGTGCCACCCACTCTGGTTGGCAGTCGGGGGACGCGCCCGGAGGTGCCACCCACTCTGGGTGGCAGCCGGCCGAGTTTCCGGGAGATGCCACCCACTCTGGGTACCAGAATCCGGAGTCTCCGGGAGGCACCACCCACTCTGGGTACCATAATCAGGAGCCGCCGGGAGATCAGGAAAACGCCGGGTGCCGGAAACGACCGCGCCCCTCACGGTCCTGCCACCCTCAGACCGTGGAATGGGTGTGGCGACAGCCCGCCCGTTTTGTTCGGCGCGCGTCTGCCAAAGAACGCCAGCCAGCCGGGCGGTGCTGCGAAGGAAGTAGGACGAGTGTGGCGACAGCCCGCTCGACTTTGTGCGGCACGGGAATCGCCACCTCACCACCGGGCCACCTCCGAAGAAGCCGGGCGGG
>JANPIW010000104.1:0-10504 GCA_031425215.1 Verrucomicrobiaceae bacterium | reverse complement strand
TGGGGAAGCCGGTGTTGGGTGTCCAGTTCGTGGGGGTGTTCCAGGATGAAGTCCCGGCGAGATCTGTGGCCCAAGTGTAGGTGTTCTGAGTGCGGGTAACCGTCAGCGTGTAGGTGCTGGTGCTGCCGGATAAGGTGGAGGCGATGGTGATGGTGTTTGCGCCGATACTCAGCGGGATGGCAGCGGACGCGGCACCGGAGGCGACGCTGCTCCCATTCACCGTGATGGTGGCACCTGCGGCGGTGGGTGTGACGGTGATGGACGGGGTGGAGACGGTGGCGGAGTAGGCAAAGGTATCCCCGGCAAACACGGGTGTAAGCGTGCCGGTGCTGAGCGTGAGCGCGGTGAGATGGGCGGCGCTGGAACCCGTGGCGAGCAGGTCGGCCATGCCGCGGCCCATGGCATCGCCCACGAGCATGTAGGTCTCGGCGTTGTGCCAGTAGTGGTAGTTCTGCGCGGTGTTCGGGCCGGTGGTGCGCCAGTAGCCGCGACCTTCCATGGATTTCACATTGCCATCGAACTCGGGATACAGCGCGGGATTGCCCACGGCGAGCTGTGCATTGACGACGGTGAGTCGGTTGCCTGTCGCAGCCCAACCGTCGAAGCCGCAGGTGACGGGGACGAAGGGGGCGGTGGGCTGGATTTTACCGGGGTAGCGGCCGTTGTAGTAGAGGCGGAGTTGCTTGATGAGGCGGACGAGATTTTGCTCGTAACGGATGGCGTGACCGGTGGTGTTGCTTTGGCCGTCGTTCCAACCATGGAACCAGCCGAAGCCTGCGATCTCGAAGCCGCGTGTGGCCCACTGCGGATACTCGGTGGCGAAGTTGTCCAGCACGTCCACGACGTTGGTGACGTTGAAGAGGGTCCAGTTCGTGGTCCAACTGGCTCCGACGCCCGGTGCATTGGCAGCAGCGGCGGTGTGGGCGTTTTTGCTGACATAGATGTTGCCCACGTTTTTCACATGAGCGCCGCTGGTGTAGGCGATGCCGCTGGCCCAGGCTTTGGCACCCATGTCTTGTTCATCGAGGAAGGAGTCGTCGTATTGCTTGCCCGCATACCAGGGGCCGGTCACGGGCGGGGTGCCGCCCTGGGGGAAGTCGTCGTAGTCGCCGTAGCCGGCAAAGGTCGTGCCGCCGTAGTTGTAGCGCACGCTGCCGGGTGGCAGGAAATCATAGCCGAGGGCGCGATTGCCGATGGAGGTCTTGATGATGAGCACAGGCTCGCCGTGGATGTATCCCATGACATGGCCAAAGCCCAGCTCGGGGCCGAAGGAGTCGCTGCTCTCACCAAATCCAGGTGCCAGCGGCCCATCGCCGAGAGCGGAGATGACACCGCGATAGAGCACGTCCTGGCGCACGGTCCAGGCATTGGTGGAGGTGATGAGGTTTGGGAATTTTTTTTCGGTCTGGGTTACGGATTGCAGCGTGTCATTGCCTGTGCCGTCCACGCGGCCAAAGCCGACCATGTTTGACTGGCCGGAGAGGATGAAGACCTTCACAGGCTTCGTGCCGGTGCCGGTGGAAGCATCGGGATCAGGCAGTGGGTAGGGGACGCCGGGCTTGCTGGAGGCCAGCGTGGGATTCGTGTAGGCGGCGGAGGCTTCATACCAGTCCTCCGCGCCGTCGCCGTCGGTGTCGCGTAGCAGCGGATTCGTGCCGGTGTTGGTTTCACTGACATAGGCGCCGCTGTTGTTCTCTGCACCATCGCTGAGGCCATCGTCATCGGTGTCGGTGTCCTTGGGGTTCGTGCCGCGATTGCTGGTGCTGACCCAGATGCCGGTGTTCGACTCCACGCCGTCATTGAGCGTGTCGTTATCGCTATCGGCATCGGTCGGACTGGTCGGCGGACGGCTGCCCACACCGGTCAGCTCGGGGCCGTCGAGCAGCGTGTCGTTGTCCGTGTCCGAATCGCGGGGCAAAGTACCTTGATTGTATTCCTGGATATTGGTGAGGCCGTCGCTGTCGAGATCATCGCCGGGGTTCAGCGCGGTGCCGGAAGCGGGCGTGGTGTGCAGCAGTTCAAAGGCATCCGGCAGGCCATCGGCATCGGTATCCGTGACGATGAAGTCGAAGCGTGTGCCCGCGGTCGGTGTGCCGGTGGGCACGCCATTGAGATACGAATCAATGCGCCAGTAATAAGTCGCCGCCGTGGGTGCGCTGACGGTGTGCGTCGTCAGATTTTGCGAAGCGCTCACCACCTTGGTCAAGGCAGCGGCATTGGTTCCAAACCACACATCCACCCAGACGTTCGCGCCAGTGGTGGGCGGTAGATTGGTCCAACTGAGCACCACATTGCCCGCAGGCATGATGGAGCCGTCCTCCGGCGTGGGATTCATCGGATCTTCGAGATCGAGATGGAAGACGCGGTCCTGTGACCCGGCGAATGTCATCGTCGCGTTCCCCACACCGAGGTCGCCGGAATCATAATACTGGCCGATGCGGGCATTGCTGATGTTGCCTGTATAAGAGAGGTAAGGAATGCCCGTCGTGTAAGAAACGCCGGAGTCCATGCCCACATCGATTGCATAGGTCGTGTTCGCCGCCAGAGTCACGGGCGTGCTGAGCGTCCACGTCATGTAGGCTCCCGTGGCCGTGTTTACGGTCTGGTTCACGGTCTCCGTGGCGATCTGAGTGAAGGTGGTGCCCGACACGGTGCCGATACGCACCTTGTAAGTCGTGGGCGCGGCCTTCATGTTTCCAGCGCTGATCTTGTAAGTGAGTGCCTTCAGCTTCACGGACGACGTTCCAGTGATGAAGGTCTGACCTTTCGCCGCATCGGAGGGATTTGCCTCGTCATTGGTCTGGAAAAACCATTTATCGCTGCCCGTCTGCGCGGCGAGATTAGCGATGTCCACGCCCGTCACCGCCGGAGCACTTGTGCTGCTGCTGAAAGTGCCTGCGTGAGCACCGACGGCGGCGCAGACGGCCAGCCACGCCGCGAGGCGAAGAGAAAGCGAAAAACGAGAAGAGAGCATCACACCCTCATTGTCTCCATTTTGGCCCTCCACGGCAATCATGACTCCATTTGCAGCCTGGCCAGGAAAAGGCCAAGTTCGTGCCCGTGAGCACGCCCTGTTCTTCTCACAATGCCGCATGTGATGGCAGGGGTGGATTCCACCTCTGTGGTGCAGGTGAGCCGGGCGGAGGAGCCTCCTCCGGCACTGGATTTGCCGAGGGGCCGGGGTGCCACTGCCTGATTGACGATTTGGACGACGTTGCTAAACTCCGTCCCATGACAGGGACACTTACCATCGACGCTGCAGGGCAGATCAATCTGCCCGATGCTCTCAAGCGTGTTTTCGGCGTCGAGCCTGGCGTCCGACTGCGTGCCGAGGTGACTTCGGATCGCATCGAACTCGTGAAGGACATTCCCTTGGTGACGGAAACCATTCGATCAACAACGGGTCGGCTCATTCTCGCGCCGACCGGCATTAAAATGGATGCAGGGCGGGCGATTCGTGAGGAACGGGATGCACTCGCCGACCGAGCCTTGAGAAAATGAGCCAATACTTGGACAGTTCGGTGCTGGTGGCATCTCTGTCCCCAGATGATCCAGATCACGCCGCCTGCGACGCCCTGCTGAGCCAAGCTGGAAATTGGACTTCCCCACACGCATTGAACGAGACGTTTGCGACGCTCACGGGCGGCAGACTTGGCTTGAGGGTCGATGCCGATGTCGCCGCAAAGATGATTCGTGAGAGCATCGTGCCGTGCGTGAACTTCGTGGAGCTGGGAGTGGCCGAGATTATTGAAGCACAAGGCTGCGCCCGGAAACAAGGTGTCCGCGGTGGCGGAGTTTACGATTACATGCACCTCGTCGCCGCACGAAGGGCGAAGGCGGACATTCTCTACACGATCAATCTCAGCGACTTTCTCCACCTCCATCGCGAGGGCGACCCGGAGATTCGGCGTCCGTAGCAGCTTTGAATGGCACTCGAAGCCGAACTTCCGCAGAACATCAATCGCCAGCCGAAGCTACCGCTGAGCCGCGTTGAGGAACTCATCCAGCTTGTTCAGCACGTCCTGCATCTGGCTCTGGTTGTAATTGGAATCAGCGCTTTGGCTCATCGTGCTCAGGCACCATTTGCGAGACATCTACTTTCGGGATGAATGGGCGTTGGGCAAAATGGGGCCTTAGCCATTGGGCAGACGAGCTGCACGGGCTCAACCGGCACCTCGTCAACGAGCGGGCTGGATTGGAAATCACGCGGGAAGACAAAGCGGTCAGCGGCTAGCGTGTGGCTGGCGAGGTCATGGCCCGCAGACTTATAGGCCACCCACACGAGCGTTGCGCAGGAGAAGTGCGTTGGCTCGGCGCTCTGCGCATGGGCCTTTGTCGTGGCGATGCGGAACTTTTTCCCAAGCTGACGCCGGCAAAAATCGAGCGCGGTCACGCGCTGTTCATCCGTGGCACGGACGCGCAGGAGTTTGAAGCCATCGCGCAACGGGAGGTCCGTCACCTTTTGCCGCTGCACACGATGGAAGGCGTGGATGACCGTGTTTCCCGATTCGAAAATCGCCGCGTGGCTGGCCTTGCCCCACGGCCCGCCGGTCAGGCGCGTGACCAGCAGAATATCGCCCGGCTGCGCCAGCGCGAGGAGCGCGTCCCGCTGCGCTTCGAGCGCCCCCTTCTTGCAACGCGGCATGAAGCGGTAGGCCGCACCTTGCAGCACAAACGCCGGATATTCCGCCAGCCCGCCGACGATGAAGGCAAACCCGCGCCGCCGATACGAGGCCCGTGCCACCCGCACGAGCAGCAGGGACAGAAAAACCGCCAGCACCGTGAGGCCCACCCCGGCCACCACACCCTTGCCGTAGGCTTCCGATGTGCCGCCGAACGCCGCGCCCACGCCGAGGAACCACGCCGTCCCCAGCACCACGCCTGCCGTGTCATAGACCACGAATCGTGGGTAACTCAGCGGCGACAACCCCGCCGCCGCCGGAGCCAAGCCGCTCAAATATGGGCAGGTGTGCGCCAACAACAACGTCCGCGCCGGACTCCGCTCCAAGCTCGTAAAAACGCTCACGACACGGCTGCCCACGCTCGTCGTGCGGAACCACCCGCCGCCAAACCGGGCCGACCAGAAGCTAATTTGGTCGCCCGTCCACATGCCGAACAACACACCGATGATGCAGCCTGCGGGATGCACATGGCCATACGCCATCATCACGCCCATGCCGAGGGTGACGAAACAACCCGGCACTACCAGCGTCGTGAATACCAGCGCCTCCAACACCGCCACCACAAACCCCGCCAGCAACGCCGCCTGAAAAACCTCCAGCCCACCAAACGCTGAGCGGAGGTTTTCGAGGTCGGGGAGAATGGCTGCAAGAGTGTTCATGCCGGGAGAAGGGCTGCCTTGTGTTTCGCACGCCACAGCCGCCATGTGCGGAGCTGTGCTTGCGCGGCTTCAAGCGTCGTGTGGCCGAGGTCGGGCGTGATGAACAGGGTCAGCGAAGTCCGACGGCCAAGGCCGGGCAGAACCATGTGTGGGGTGGGGGCGAAGCCGAGGTCGTGTTTCGCCGCGACGCCCGGCATCACCAGCGCGAAGGGCTTGCGGTCGGGATGATGCGCGGCATGCCATTGCCCACGATGCTGCACGCGGAGCAGACCGTCGCTCGGCGCGACCACTAGCGTCACCACGGAACCATCGACGTGCGGGCGCATCGCGTGTGGGCACAGCGTGGGCGAGCGCATCTCGATGAGCGGGTCCGTCGCATGGTAATCGAAGGCCCTCATCTTAATGAGAGTCGGCAGCGACGACGGGGGCAGCAGGTCGGCGAAGTAGTCGCGCATTTCCGCAATGAAGTTCTGGCAGCGACCGAAATAGTCGTGGACGCAGCCAGGCAGGAGAGGATTGGCGATGATGCTTTCCGCGCCCTCAACTACGGTGACGTGCGACTTTTCCGGCTTCGCCATGAAGGCAACGCTCAACTGCCCGACTTCATCAATCCCGCCCGCATCATTCAGGAAAAAGTGCCGGCGCTGGTCGCGATGACCGGTGAGCAGCGCCTCCACTGCCGGGTTCGCCAGCGCCTCCCACGCTTCGGCGCTATTGAGCGGGCTAAGCGGTGCGTGCCAACGCGTAAGACCGGGCACCATCGCATGTCCGACCACCGCGAACGGGCGGGCGATGTCGAGTGTGCATGAGGAGCGAGATTCCGTCTTCATGGTGCGCACAGTGGCTCGGTCTTTTTATCTTGCAAGCACAAAGTCGAGCAATCCGAGCACTCCCATAAAAATCAAAATACTTGCACTGCTCTTGAATTGCTCCTTACTCAGGCACGATATGCTTTTTGGTGAACTCGTGCAACGTGACCGCGAGCGGGCCGGACTCTCTCAGGAGCAGTTCGCCGCGAAGCTGAATGAAGTCCCCGAACGGGACCGGCCGACCGACCCATACACAAAAAAACCGAAGGCCGCGATGCGTGGCTGGATTGCCAAAGTCGAGGCCGGGCTTCTCCAGCGTGACCTACGGCTGGAAGTGCGGGAGTGGCTGGCGAGGGCACTCAAAGGCGATGTCGAAATCTATCGCACACTGCCGTTGAACGCGGCACCGCAGAAGACTGAACGCGACTTGCTCAAGGAGCAGGAGGAATTTCTGCGCGATGCGCTGGCCCGGTTCGAGGTCGGCTCGCAGATTCACATTGATTCGCCTGCGTCCGGCCCGCTCTCTAACCAACGCCCGCACCTGCTGCTGTTGCTCGCTGGCATCGTCACGAAGCACGATTCGGAACTCATTATTTTCAGTAGCGAGCCGGCACCAGCAGGCAAATTTCCGACCAATACCTTGAAGTGCGTGATGCTCCTGCACGCCGTGGTTGGCGAACTGGCAAAGGATGTCACCAGCCCCACGGAGCCGAAGCTGCGCGAGCATTTCGCAGAGTTGGAATGGGACGAGGAAATCGAGAACGTGACGCGACGGGTGTTTGAGGCGGTGCGGCGCGGGCGGCACGATGAGTTGGTGAAGCTGCCGAAGGCTGTTGTCGCGTGGATGGAAAGCCACCTCACCGTTTACGTCCTCAAAGAGCCGCCGTTGAACACCGACCGCTACAACCCGCTCACGATTGTTTTGGCGGAATCGGTATCGAACTCAAAACGCTCCGGCTGCATCATGGATGGGCTGCATCTTCCGTGGGATTTGACCGACCCATTAGCTGTTGAGAAGGCGTTCGATGCACGCCGAGGTCTTTTCAAACCATTCAGGCCCACGCACGAGGAAATCGCGGAGCACGCGGATTTGTTCGGCATCAAGCTCCAGTTCCCCCGATAAGCGTTTCCCATGTCCAAAGCGAATTCCGAGCAACTCAAGCCCGAGGCCTACACACGCCTGCGGGGATGCAGCCCAAGTCTCTGTCGGTTCCTGACCCAGCAACTCAAAGTCTCGCCCCAAGACCATGCCCTCGACATCGGCTGCGGCCCTGGCGAGAACACGGCGCTCATGGCGGGCATCTCGGGTGCATGGGTGGAAGGTCTCGACCTCGACACGGAGCGCATCGCCTTCGCGCGAGCTTCAAATCCGGCGCTGAAGTTTCATGAAGCGAATGCGGAAGCCCTGCTGTTCGACGAGGGCAGCTACACGGTCGCAACCATGATGCTAGCGGTTCAGCGGTTCCGTGACCGGGAGAAAGTCTTTCAAGAAGTCGCACGCGTGCTGGCACTCGGCGGACGCATCGGGATTGCCACGGTTTCGCCGGAGCAGTTGGGGGCACGCCCGGATTTCCGCGTGTTTCCCTCCGCATTGCGAATGGAGTGCGAGAGGTTCCCTACCATCGCCACGCTGCGCGAGGAGCTGGCAGCGCACGGGTTCACGCAAATCGAAGTCCAGCCGTTCAGCGAAATCATCCGCCCGATTGATGCGACGTTTGTGCGCTGGCTGGAAGATTTTCCCTTCACCGCTTTTAGACACATCCCTGCGGATGAATTTCGCGACGGACTACAAGCCCTCCGGGAGTCCATTCAATCAGCAACGACCGTGCAACTGCTCACCGACGAATGCACCGTCATCACCGCCATCAAGCCATGAATAAAGATACCCTCAAAAAAGCCGCGTGGGTCTGCTACGACTTCGCCAACAGCGCCTATGTGCTCATCATCCCCGCCGTCGCCTTCCCTCTCTACTACCGGCAAGTAGCGCTCGGCGGCGGGCCAAACGCGGACAGCACATGGGCCATGATTGTCGCGCTTGCCCTGCTCATTGCAGGGCTGGTGTCGCCCTTCATCGGGGCACTGGTAGATGCCTCCGGGCGGCGGCGGCTGGCGCTGACCACCGCCACGCTGACTTGCGTGGCTTCGACGGTCGGGTTGTATTTCGCCACGCCTGACACCGGGCACTTGGGCGCGGTGTTGTTCATCATCGGGCAGGTCGCGTGGGTCGTGGCGACGTTGCTCTACGACAGTTTCCTGAAAACACTGTCCGGCGGGCGCACCTCGCATTTTCTGTCTGGCCTCGGCTGGGGCCTCGGCTACGCAGGCGGCATCCTGTGCCTTGTATTCACCTATCCGCTGCTTAAAGGCGGAGTTGTCCCGGAAAATCTGGCGAGCTATCGGCTGGCATTTCTCGTCACCGGAATTTTCTACCTCGTCTTCGCCATCCCGGCACTGCTGACGCTGCCCGCGCGTGACGCTATTCCGGCAGGCAGCGGCGGCAGCCCGTGGCAATCCTACTCGCGGGTATTTGCCACGCTCAAAGACTGGAAAGCGCACCGGGCGGTTTTTCTGTTCCTGCTCGGCTTCTACCTCCTGAGCGATGGCGTCACGACGGTTATCTATTTTACGTCCATCTACCTCTCTACAACCTTCGCGATGCCGGTAGCTAAGATTCTCGTGATGACGGTCATCATCCAAGCCGTCGGCATCGTGACCACGCCGCTGTTTGGCTTGGCTGCGGACAAATTCCCCGAAAAGCGAGTGCTGCTGACCACGGTGGCGATTTGGTGCGTGGCGGTGTCCGTGATGGCATTCGGCACCAGCCCGTCCGCACCGACGTTGATGGCCGTGCTGATCGGCTTGGTGGTCGGTTCCTCGCAGGCTATCTGCCGCGGCATCTACGCACGTATCGTCCCGGTGGAAAAACAGGCTGAGTTTTTCGGCTTCAACGCGATGGCCGGCCGAGTCGCCACGTTGCTTGGCCCGCTCGTTTTTGGCCTCGTGAGCAGTTCCACTGGCAGCCAGCGGATCGGGCTCATGTCGCTGCTCGTGTTCTTCATCGCGGGCGGCGTTGTGATTTCGATGTGTCGGTTGGAGAGCGGGACACGCAAGCAGGTGTGAACACATCGGGCTGTTTCTGACAAACGATAGCGGGCAGACGTGGGAGGCGCTCGATTTCCCGGGCGACTTCGACGTCGAAGGCCCGTCGGCTTTGTGCGGCGAGGGCAACAGCCGCATCATCACCGAAGTCCGCTATGCCCTGCGCCCATACTTCGCCTTGGCGGATGGTCGGAGGTCTGCATCTGGCACCTGACCCCACAGGACTAAAGTGCCATGGCTCGAACCTCGACGTGAATGGCATGTGTTGGTTAGATCGTGACCTCAACCATGAAGCCGAGTCCAACTACCCTCTGTGCAATCTTGTCCACATGCCGCCGCGTTGTCGCGATGGTCATGCTGGCTGCCGCCGCATTCGCGGCTCATGCGCAGCTTTATGGTCTCGCTACGAAGCCGGTGGTCGGAGCCTATTATGACAACGTCTTTCCGCCGACGCCGCCCGTGGTGGGCTCGTTCACGGCGGTGAATGCGTATCCGAACCTTAGCTTCGTCAATCCCACGGGCACCCGCAGAGTTCATGGCGAAGTTCCCTGCGCCATGACACACTCACAGATTTGCGACGACCAGCCGTGCGAATCTTCGCGGGGCGGCGGGGAAGGTGTAGGTGACGTTGTTGCCGACGATGGTGACGTTTCCGCCGACGGTTTCGGTGGTCCAGGTGCCGGTGAGGGTGTCGGTGGTTTCAATCCAAAAATTGGTGCCGTAGGTGCCGGGGTAGGTGGCGGATTTGGTCCAGGTGATGCTGAGGGTGCCAAGGTTGTTCGCGACTTCGGGCAATGTTGTCAGGCCGGTGGTGTTGGTGTTTCCGCCGAGGAAGTATTCGATGCCGTTGGCGACGCCGTCGTTGTCGTGGTCCTGGTTGGGCGCTTGGGCGGTGCCGTTGGCGGTTTGCCATGTGGAGTAGCCGGTGACGGCGGTGGCGATGAGATAGCCGTTGGCATCGAGATCGAAGGCCGTGAAGCCGGGGGCGGTGATGAGGAGGAGCTGTTCGTCGGTTAGGCCGCTGCTGGTGGTGCCGAAGCGGAGGGAGCCGTTGGGGCCGCCGGGGATGAGGGTGCCGGTCAGATTCAGGGTGCCGCCGGTCCAGTCGATGGCGCTGCTGTTGGCAAAGGCGAGTTTGGCATCGGTGCCGAGATTGAAGGTGGCGGTGCCGGTGACATCGAGGGTGGCGAGGGTGTCGGTGAAGGTGCCGGCATCGAGGGTGGCGGTGCCGATGGAAAGATCCGAGGTGTCCGGC
>JANPIW010000103.1:0-11884 GCA_031425215.1 Verrucomicrobiaceae bacterium | reverse complement strand
CCGCGAATCCAACCGGCCCGGGCGGGCGGCCTCAGATTCTCTGGACCTCTCAGGATGCCTCCGGATGGACGAAACGAGGCCCGGTGGCAGCCGAGGATTACAAGGACGTTTATAAGCTGCGGGCTTTTGGCGGCGTCTGCTACCTGTTAGGACGCTACATCGGAATCCGCTACTCCACGGACAGCGGCGTGACCTGGCAGGATGCCAATCTTCCTCCTGGCACGCGCTGGACGGCACTGGACCTCGCCCAGGCACCGGACGGCACTCTCACCGCTCCTTCGCGCGAGACGGACAAGAGCGGCGAGCCAGGTGCGGTGCTGGTTTCCGCCGACGGCATCCAGTGGGCGCGCTCCGGCGGCAATGCCGATGTGGGTCTCAAAGCGAAGACGATGGTCTATGGCGCAGGCAGCATGGTGAGCATCGAGGACAATGGCGGTATTCGTCGCAGCGCCTCGTTTTACCCGGCCAACAGCAGTCCGACGGCCAGTTTCACCTCCGCACCCACCACCGGCTCCGCGCGGCAGTTGATCTCGCTCAATGCGGCAGGCATTGACAGCAACGGTGACCCGCTGACCTACGTCTGGGACTTCGGCCCCCAGTTCGACATGCAGGACGGTGGTGCTAGCGCGATGTTCTTCCCCTTCGGCGGCACGCAGTCCATCATTGTTCGCGTCCTGGACCAGCGCGGCGGCATGGTCACGCTGAATCACACCGTCAACGTGTCCGATCCCGCACGCACCTTCACGGACCGCACGTCGGGCACCACGGGCCGCTTCAATGCCGTCGCCTCAGGTGGCGGCCGCGTGGTGGCGGTGGGGAGCGGCCCGTTCGCATGGTCCCCCGATGGAGCCACGTGGAACGCCGGCTCCCTCGACAACAACGTGCTCATGTTCGCCATCACCCATGACGGCAGCAAATTCATCGCCGTGGGCATGGAATACGACTTCGGCGTCAAAGGTTGGGTGGGGAAAGTCATCACCTCTCCGGATGGCGCGGTGTGGACCTCCCGCTTCAAGGGCGGCAGCGAGCTCCGCGCCATCGCCGTCGGCAGCCGCTATGTGGCCGCCGGGGTGTCCGGCGAAGTCATCACCTCCACCGATGGTATCACGTGGGGCCGGTCCATTATCACCTCGTTCTCCCCTTATCGATTTGAAGGCTTGTCGTGGAATGGCTCCATTTTTCTGCTTACCGGCTTTACGCCGAACAACGGCGGCGCTCAGGCATGGGTCAGCTCCGATGGCTTCTCGTGGCATCCGCGCAGCAACGGCATCGGCGTGGAGAATTGGCAGGACTTGCGCAAAAACGCGTGGCTCAACGACCGCTTCGTCTCCAGTGGCTGGTATTCCAAGCTGCGCGTTTCGACCAACAACGGCGACACCTTCACCACCACGCGCACCAGCGTCGAGAACCAGGAAGGCTTCGCTTACGGCGGCGGCATCTATTTCACCGTCGGCATCGACAAATCCAACGGCGACGCCGATGTCGATGTCGTGTCTCTCGACGGCAAGACGTGGTATTCCTACCCAGCCGGCACCACCACCGACCGCTTCGGCGCCACTTTCTTCAACAACACCTTCATCACGGTCGGAGACAATGGCAGCATCCGCCAAAGCGGCGTCGTCAGTCCCAGCAGCGCGGCCTACGGCTCATGGTATGCCACCAACTTCCCCGCCGCGGGGGTGAACAGCTTGCCCGACGCTGACCCAGACAACGACGGCCTCAGCAACTTCGCCGAGTACGCGCTGAATTTGCCCGCCGGAAAATCCACCGGCGCAATTACCGAGGGCACCGCGCAGGGCGGCCGCGGCTGGATCAAATTCACCCTGCCGGCTCCGGCGCGTCCCGACATCCGCTACGTTATCCAGGGCACTCCCACACTGAGCGGCCCATGGACGACCATCGCCCGCAAAGACGGCGAGGCCGCCTGGACCTGGCAGGCGGGCGGCACCCAGCGCATGAACATCGGCGCGCCGTCAGGCGGCTACTCCATCGTGGAAATCGGCACCCCCGACGGCCAAAGCGCCGGCTACTTCATCCGGCTGAGAATCGAAGCGCTGTAAGCCGTGCATCAGGTTTGTGCCAGCCGGGGACCATTAAGCTCGAGCAGCTCCTCGAAGGCTTCCTCGTCCCCGAGCTGCGCGCGGACGATGAGCGTTTGTTCGTAAAGCTGTTCAGGGCTGGCGGGCATGTGCGTGCTTCAATGACTGAAGCTGCTCGGGGATGACGAAAAGTTCATTCGTCGCCGGAAAAAAATTGCCGGCCAGGCCACGTCAGTGATTTACTTCGATCAGTTGCAGCGCATCCAGGATAACAAAACCTTCCGTCCCGAAATTGCTGATGGTGATGGTGGTCTCGACATCCGCGGCGAGTTCGATCACACCGATCCCGCGAAACGCTTCTTTTGCAGGCAGCGACTGAGTTTGATCCACGAAAATGTCCTTCCTGCGTCCGCCGCTTTGAATCATCAGCGGAACCTTCGTCGCACGCGTCTCATGGGCTGAGTACGCCATGCGCAGATCGTATTTGCCGGACTTCGGAGTTTTGAAACGGAACACCGCGCTCGACTGGCCGTCGCCGCGTTTGTCGTCGTGGAGATAGCCGGCGCCGATGTGCGGTTTGAAGTTTGAAGAGCGATTCCACGGACCTTTGATTTCCGCCTGCGCGTCATCCAGCACGATGCCGGGCAGCGTTTTCGGATCGATGCTCAGCGTGCCTTTTGGTTCCGGCGGCAATTCAGCGATGACAGGAAGATCGAGGACCTGCTTCTGCGCCATCAGGCGCTCACGGAGCGCCGGATAGGGCAGCTTTTGAACCGCGAGGTTCTGTTTGGCGCTCATCGCCGCCGCGATGCCAGCGCTTTGGCCGAGGATCATCCACGTCGGCTCCACGCGGATCGAGGAGATGCCGACATGCGTGCAGGAGAGGGCCACGGGCACGAGCAGATTGTCGCACTCGGCGGCCTTCGGTGTGATGGCGCGATACGGGATGTGATACGCGTAGCCATGTTTGCGGCCGGGGACGCGCACGGGCATGATGGTGCCCTCATTGATGACGAACTTGGCAGTGCCGACGCGCTGGCAGTCGTGCGAGTCGATGGGGAAGGATGACACGACGATGGCGTCGTCCTTCATCGGCTCGTCCATGATGTCCTTCTGCGAGACGACGTATTCGCCGATCATACGCCGGCCTTCACGAACATAGAGCTGCGGCGACCAGTGGTCGTAATCGACGAACTCATCGCGGCAGAGACCGATCTGCGCGTACTCCTCGCGAATTGCGGAGGGCACGGCAGGATCAGTGCTGAGGAAGTGATGCATCTCCAGCGTGTATTGCTTGTGAGCTTCCCAGATCTTCGCGCGACCGGACTCATCCGCCTCGCTCCAGCCATTGCAGGCTCCCATCAGGCCCATGGAGAATTGTTTTCCGATGCCGTTGTTGGCGTCGAATTTGTTCCCTGGCAGCGGATACAGGTCCCACAGCAGGTGCGGTCGCTTTTCCTGCGCGAAGTAGCGCCGCACGACCTCGAACCGCGCTGGGTCGTAGTTCGCAGGTTTGGGGAAGGGCACGCGGTTCGCCGGGTCTTTGGTGACGCAGAGGCGGAAGCTGTAGATCATGACGTTCTTGTCGCCTGCCTCGTCGGGGCCGGCTTCCGTCGTCGTGATGAGCGGCAGCGGCTTGCCATCGGCTCCAAGGCCTGAAATGGCCATTTTCTTCTTTGGATACTGCTTTCCTGCCAGCGACTCACCGAACTCTTTTCGCCCCTCGCGACCAATCGTCCAGCTCACGCCCGCCGCAGCCATCAAATCGCCCTCGTAAGTGCCGTCGATGAAGACTTTGGCTGCGAAGTCGCCATCACTGGTCGTGAGCTGCGTGATGTGCGCCTCTTCTTTGATCGCAGACTTGAGCACACGCTTCGTCAGCACCTTCACGCCTGCTTCATCCAGCATCTCCTTCGTGATCTTGGCCGCGACGTGGGGCTCATAGGTCCAATGCTTGTGATCTTTCTCACCCACCTTGTAGGGCAGCGTCACGCCACGCTGCTGATAGTCTTTCTCCACGCGCGCATGCCATTCATCGAAGAGACCCATCACTGTGCTGCGCGCGGTTTGATTGGAATCACTGAAGCACAGCCCGCCCGTGTTCACGCCGCCCACATGAGTCGTCGGCTCCAGCAAGATGACCGACGCGCCTTCCCGCGCCGCCGCGATGGCCGCGCAAAATCCACCCGGCGTGGCTCCATACACAATCACATCCGCCTGCGTGGCGGCGTGAGCGGTGAAACCGAGGGCGAGAAACAAGATGGCGAAACGTGTCATGGCTGGCATAAGGGCGCTGCCGCCAAGCTTTGGACATCAATTGAGCGGCCGCCAGCAAATCTGTGGAGCCAGAACGATGTGGGGCGGGTAAGTTCCGCGCCTTCAATCCGGCTGAACCAAGAAACGAGTTGCTGCGGAACAAGTGGTGAGAGCTTGGCCGAGACGCGGACGCTTCGCATTCGATGTCTCCACTCCCCTCTCGTGCGGTGGTTCGCGCAGCGTGAAGAACAGTCCCACCGCAAAAGCACTGCCGACAGCCCGGACACATCGAACCCCATCGACCATCCGTGCCTCTGGCAAGCGAGCGCGTCCTGCCGCGATGGTAATCTGCGATTCAAAGGCCAATGCTGCGGGCAGATGAAGTCCGCGCATGAGCCGTGGGCCACTTCAGCAGCCACCACACGAGTTTTTTCTCCTGAGCAACCGCAGCCGGTCAGGCCCGGCTCAGTTTTTGCTCGCGCGCATTCTTTCCTCGATGTCGATCTTCGATGCCGGGAAAATGATCTGATCCACGAGCCACTTGCGCGCCAGCTCGGTGGTGGCCGTCGTCACGCGCTCGGTCTGCATGTCGCGGATGCACTCGGGCATGATGATCAGATTCGGAATGGCGTAGGCAGCCTCGGGCGCGAGCACAGGGGAAAGTGTGTGGCCGATGACCATGCGCTCATCCTCCC
Source organism: Verrucomicrobiaceae bacterium (assembly GCA_031425215.1). GTDB lineage: Bacteria > Verrucomicrobiota > Verrucomicrobiia > Verrucomicrobiales > Verrucomicrobiaceae > JANPIW01. The sequence continues at coordinate 6,894 of JANPIW010000103.1, read as the reverse complement.
AGCCTTTTGCGGTGGCCACAGGCGAGTCACCTCGTTCCATGGCGACCTCATTGTTTGCCTGGCCGAAGACTCCCATCTTCTTGGCAAGAGTGACATTTTCATTGATGGACGTGGCCATGCGCGCGGCCTCGCTTTTGCCAGCGCCCGCTGCGGACGCGGCGCTCTTGACGGTGGAGATGAGATCATGCCCCTCTGCGGCGGCGCGGTGCGCGTAGTAGAGAATGGTCATGAAGCTAGCCTCGCTGGCAGATGACCCCTCCTCGGAGCCGACTTTTTTTGCCACATGCAGCCTGATCAGCGGCGTGAGAGTATCTACGAATGGATTTTTACCGCCATGTCTTTTCTGCCAGTATTCCTGGGCGGTAAAGAATATACCGGCAAGTGCGCCGAGCATGATAATGGTGCCGATGATTTTTCCCATGGTGTGCGGAGTGATGGTTCGCTGGTGAGGCTAGAGACGAGGCGGGTGAGGGCAAGCCGGGAAATCGCGGATGGTTATTTTTTTCCCTTCGCAGCCAGGTGGCGCGCTTTCATCTCTTTGTGGTGTTGCTCACGGATGAAGTTCTTGTCGCGGCAGCGCCCGAGTGCGTCATCGAGCGTGATGAAGTCGTGGATCAAAAGGTGCAGCAGGCTGTCGTCGATGGTGTGCATGCCGTCCTTGGCACCGATCTGCATGAGGCCGGGCATCTGGGAGAAGCGGCGGTCGCGGATGCAGCGCGCCATGGCGTGGTTCATCGTGAGAATTTCGGTGGCGAGGCAGCGGCCCTGACCGTCCGCACGCGCGATGAGGTGCTGGCAGACGACGCCTTTGAGGCAATTGGCAAGCTGCGCCGCGACGTAGTCCTGCTGTTCCTCGGGGAAGGCGTCAAAGATGCGCGTCATGGTCGAGGTGGCCTCCGTGGTGTGCAGCGTGCTGATCACGAGATGGCCTGTCTCCGCCGCCGTGATCGCGGTGCGCATCGTCTCGAGATCGCGCAGTTCGCTGACCACGATCACGTCCGCATCCTGACGCAGCGCGCTTTTCATCGCCTGCGCGAATGTCTGGGTGTCCGCGCCTACCTGCCGCTGCCTGATGAGGCTGCGGCTGTGGGAGAAGACGAACTCGATGGGATCCTCGATGGACACGATGTTTGCCGCACGGTTGCGCGCGATGTGCTGCGTCATGCTGCAGAGCGTGGTGGTTTTGCCCGAGCCGGTGACGCCGGCGACGAGGATGAGGCCGTCTTTGAGAGTGCAGAGCTGCTCAACGGTGTCGCCGTGGCCTAGATCACGAATCTCGGGGATGGTGTCCGGGATGTAACGAAAGTTTGCCTCGATGCGACCAAGCACATAGCAGGCATTGCCACGGAAGCGTCCGAGGTTGTCCACGTTAAGCGCGAAATCCAGCTCCCACTCGTGCTCGAGTTTCGCGCGCTGGGATTCTTTGAGCACGGCGAGGATCAGCTCGCGCGTGTCATTGTTGTCGAGGATTTCGTCCGTCAGCGGATGCAGCACGCCATGAATGCGCGCCGTGGGAGGCGCGCCGGCGGAGAGATGCAGGTCGGAGCCGCCGCGCTCGCACACGGCTGAGAGATATTCGATGAGATCGTGGTTGTGCATCGTGCGCTAGCTGGATATGCCGCGCGCTGCGCGACGGAACTCGGTTTCATTCCCTGCGGCCATGATGGCCACCTCCTCGCTGATCTCGCCGGCCTCATAGGCGCGCACGATGGAGCGGAGGAAATTGATCGCGTTTGGATCGCTGCCGCGCTGGAGGTAGTCCTGAATGTGATCCACATCGCGCCGGCTGATCCAGTCGCGCACCGCGCCGCCGTTTTCGACGTGCTCGACAAGGAGCATGAGCTTTCCGTCCTCTTTGCGCTGCACGAGCTTCTGGCACACCACGCCGATGAGCTGATGTGCGAGGAGATGGAGGCCGAGGTTGATTTGATCCGGCGGGAACAAATTCAGGAAGCGCTCCATCGTGTCCGAGACGCGCTCCGAGTGCAGCGAGGCGAGCACGAGATGGCCCGTTTCCGAGGCCTGGAGCGCGATGAGCGCCGTCTCGTGATCGCGAATCTCACCGACGAAAATCACATCCGGCGCCTGACGGATCGCAGCGCGCAGTCCGCGTGAGAAAGCATCCGTGTCACGCCCCACCTCGCGCTGGGTGAAGAGGCAGCCTTTGTTCTCAAAGATGTACTCCACCGGATCCTCGATGGTCACGATGTGTCGCGCCATCGTCTCGTTCATCCATTGCAGCAGAGCCGCGAGCGTGGTGGATTTTCCCGTGCCCGTCGGACCCGTGACAAGAATGATGCCATAAGGTCGCGCCGCCCATTTGGTGAGCAGATGGAACGGCGCGCCGAGCGCCTGGAGGCTCGGGATGTCCGTGCGGATGCGCCTCATCACCGCACCGAGGCGGCCCATGACCTTGTGCAAGTTCACGCGGAAGCGCGTGTGCGCCGGGGAGAGGAGGCCGGAGTCCTTGTCGTGGATCAATGTCGGATCAGCGCCGCACAACGACCACAGCGCATGCATCTGCGCGAGACTCACCGGGGACTCGCCATAAAGCATGATCTCCTCATTGATCTTCAGCCGCGCCAGCTCGCCTTCCTGAAGAAAAACATCGCTCGCCCTGTGTGTGTCCGCTGCTGCGAGAATTTCGTCGATGGTCATGCGGGTGGTTTATATCACGTTGGCTGCTCCAGTAGCAAGCTCTCTGTTCCTTCTGCTCACCACGCCGCGCGCAGTTCTTTCTCGCTCACGCGCTCATGCGGCAGCCAGAGGATGCCTGTCGCCGTCGGCTGGATGTTTTTCTTCACGGGCGTGAGCTTCACGGTTTCGAGTGCCATCGTGGATGGTTCGTATTGATCGCGGATTTTCTGGGTCTCATCGGTGATCTGCCGCTCGATCTCCGCCATTTCAACCTTCGCACGCTCCACATCACCTTCGGCCGCAGCGGCTTCGCGGTCTTCCTTCCACGCGCGTGTCGCGCTGCTGACGGACGAGCTTTTGATCATGGAGCCGACACCTTTGCGCCCGAACAGCGCGCCAAGGATGGTCGAGCCGATGGACACGGCGGTTTGCAGCTTGGCGCTCGATGCCTGGGCTTTTTGCACATCGACTTTTTCCATGGCCTTGGCGGCCTTGGTTTCGAGGGCGCCGATCTTTTTGCCGTACTTATCGCGCAGCTCCTCGATCATCTTGTCCCGCAGCTCGCGCGCGGTCTGCGCGATGCGGACACGGAAGTCGCCAGCGCTTTCGCCGGGATTCGAGAACAGCTCAAGCAGCGGGCTGGCGTGCACTTCGAGGGAGTGATTGCTATAAACCCAGTCGGTGAAGTCCTTCTCGATGCCGCTGTAGGTCTGCGACTTCATCGCCGCGCCGGGCAGGTCGGTGTACTCAGCCTCGTCTCCCACGCTACGGGCGAGCTTTGACAAATCAATATCGCGCGGGAAGTCGAAGAATTTGTCCCAGTTCACACGCTGGCCCTCGGTGTCGATCTCGTTCACAAGCGTGACGGAGGAGCGGCCTGCAATTTTCCTCTTCGCGTCGTCGAAATTCACCGTCGCGGAGCGGATGAGCGCGGGCACATAGCAGAGGCGGTCGGAGGCCACGGCGCTCGTGGGCGCGCAGAAGAACTCCTCCACGCCCTCGGGCAGCCTGGGTTTGGTGGTGTTGCGCACCGCCGTCGTCGCTCGTTGCGGCGGCAGAAAGCCGGAGTCCTCGCCGCCGCCACCGCTTTGCTCGGCTGCTTGTTTGCGAATGGGGTCCATGAGCCGCTTCACCTGCGCCTTCGCCAGCGGGCCGCTGAGATACGAGAGCACCCAGCGGACTTGCATCACCACGGGGCCGTCCTCATGCACGTTGTTCATGAGGAAGATGCGATTGCCCAACGCCGAGAGCAGCCGCTCGATCTCGCCGCGATCAAACTTTGCGCCCGCGCTGCCTGCCGCGCCTTCGAGTCCGTCGAGCACACGCGCCTTGTCGCGCTCCGTTTGCAAGCGACCCAGAAACCAGGTGCCAATATTAGAGAGCGCTTTGTAATCGAGATCGACCGGGTTTTGCGTGCCCAGTAGAATGCCGAGGCCGAATGCGCGCGCTTGTTTGAGCAGGATCATCATCGGCTTTTTCGAAGGCGGATTGGCCGTCGGCGGCAGGTAGCCGAAGATTTCGTCCATGTAGAAAAGCGCGCGCAGGCTCGTCGTGCCCTGCTGGGTACGCATCCAGCCGAGGAGCTGGTTCATCAGCAGCGACACGAAGAACATGCGCTCATTGTCGTTGAGATGCGCAATGTTGAAGATGCTCACGCGCGGCTTTCCGTCCGCAGTGTAAAACATGCGCTGGATGTTCAGCGCCTCGCCCTCCAGCCACACACCGAAGCCGGGCGATGCGAGCAGGTTGTTGAGCTTCATCGCGATCTCGTTGCGCTGTTTCTCCGGGCAGAACGTATCGACATCCACCACGCCCACCTTGCGCATCGGCGGCTGCTGGATGTGACGCACGAGTTGTTCCAGCGAGAGATTCTGCCCTTTTTTCCAGCAGTAGCTCACGATGTTCGAGAGCAAAATGTGCGCGGGCGATTGCACAGGATCGGCGTCCACGCCCATAAGCCCGAGCATCGACGACACCGTGCTCTCGATGCGATCGCCGAGCACCTCCGCATCATCCATCACCTCCGCAGGCGGGCAGTCGAGCGAGCTGAGGATCGAGACGGGCAACCCCGCGTTGCTCCCAGGCGTGTAGATCGCCATATCGACGGTGGAGCGCAGCTTCTTGATCCGCTCCGCGCTCTGGCCCCATTCGCCCAGGCCCTTTTGCCACAGCGCCGACTGCGCCGCCGCGAACTCATCCACGCTCTGCCCCTTGCGCCGCGCGTCATCCTCATTCACCCACGGCTTGAACTCCTCCGCGCTCAAATTGGGAAACTGCAGGAGAAAATTTCCAATGTCGCCCTTCGGATCAATGGCGATCACCGGAATGCCATCCATGGCCGCCTCCTCCAGCAGCGCGAGACAAAGCCCCGTCTTCCCCGATCCCGTCATCCCGAGCACGACACCATGCGTGACGAGATCCTTCGAATCATAAAGCACCAGCTCATCAGCCGCCTTTTGCGTGGCGACATCGTATTCCTTGCCGATGTAAAAGGTGCCGAGCTTTTCGAACTGATCAGGTGTGATGGACATGGTGCGGTATGTGTGTGGGAAAGGAGCGGCCTTAGAGTTTCAGAACGCCGCCGCGTTCACAAGGAGAAAAAACCGCGTCGTGATCCGGCAGAGGCGCGCGCCGCTACCTGAGACTGAAGTGAATCCGGGACCCGTTACTTGGATTTCGTGCCGACGAGGCTTTTGACGCAGCTCTCGTCTGGAGGAACAGGCGCGCCCTTGTTTTCGACGGGATGGGTGAAGAGATACCGCCACACGGCTTCGTGCACGAATTTGCCAGCGGTGTCCTTCACCGCAGCGCCGCCAGGGACGACGGAGCTGTGCGCGCGTTTGTCATCGCCCTTCACGTCGGCGGCGGTGGTGAGGCGGCGCGTGTTGCCAAAGGGCAGCGGGGTCTTGTCCACGTCTGCGATGGGGCCGAACTGATGCATGCCGAGCAGCTCCCAGGAGCGGCAGTAGTGATCGCCGCTCCAGCCGCCGTCGAGCACATGACTGAAACCGAAGAAGCGCTCCGGCGGCGTGGCGGAGTCAAGCGCCTGCCATGTTTCGTGCTGATCGCGCGGGCCGCAGAACATCACGACGCGATCCACGCGCTGATGCTTGGCAAAGCGCGCGGCGGTGGTGGAGCCGTGCGAGCTGCCAGAGATGATGACGCGGTCCCAGCGCAACGCGTTGCCGTCATCAGCGAGGAAGTAACCCCAACGGCCCTGCGGATTTTCTTTGGCGAGCCACTTCACGAATTGCAGCGCGCGCTCCATCATGCCGTCGGGCTTCGGGATGCTGACAAGATCGCTGAAGTCTTCGCCCGTCGCGGCTTCGAGGCGGATTTTGCCCAGCAGCGTGCCGTCGTCGCCAGGTGATTTGTCACCAAATTTGCCGAACCATCCGTTGGCGTAATGCACGCGGATGGCATGGATGCCGTAGCTGTTCACGCGCTCGAAAAGCGGCGCGCTGTGGCCCATGAGCCAGATCATGAGCTTGCCCTGCGGCGCGACGCGCGTGTCCACGCTGGCGTTTTGTGTGTCGGCGGGTTTGCCTTTGGATTCGAACACGAAACTGATCTCGGGATGCTCTTTCGCGCGCGGATCGATGGCGCTGGCGCGCGCGGTCAGCTCGTAGCGCTGAGGCGATGGGTCGTCGAAGGTAAGCGCGGGTGCTTCGGCATGAAGCGCGGAGCGCATGATGAGGGCGGTAATGATGAGGCGTGTCATGATGCAGGTATCGTCCAACGATCAGCCTTTCCTTCGAGTGATTCTTTGGTGAAGAAAAGCGACGAGAAGAAAAGCAGCGACGCATCCAGTCTTCATCACGAACAGCCACCACGGCCGCCAGAATGCGCCGGTCTTGCTCTCAATGAAATCCGAAACTCCGAACACGATAAACGCGGCGGGGAGCAGCCAGTAGAATGAACGGACGGGACGCTTGCGAGCAAACCTGATGGTGATCACGAACCCGATGAGCAGCCAGAGGGATCCCTCGCAGATATTAAAGATCGAGGCGGTAAAGATCGAGGCGGCGTTTTCGGAAATGGTCATGAAGCGAGGATCGTCTGGAGCCCGGCTTTTGGCGCGGAATTCCGATTCCGCGATCCGTCCGTGTAAACTCGGTATCGGAATACCGAGCTACATCACTTCGACCGCTTCTTCAGCGTCATGCGCTTGAAACGGGCGTTGCCTTCGTGGGACACAGTCATGATCTCTTTGTCCTCGGCGAAGACATTATGCACGACGCGGCGGTAGTAGCTGTT
>JANPIW010000102.1:0-3798 GCA_031425215.1 Verrucomicrobiaceae bacterium | reverse complement strand
GCAAACATGTCATCCAGCTCCTTGCTGCGCTTGGGCGGATTCTTCGGTTTGGGCCGGTTCTTCGTCAGCTCCTCAATGTTCTTCGTGAAGCGCTCCGTCTCCTCCTGCACCACCTCGTCCGGCGGATGAAACGCGAGCCGCAGCGGAGAAGTCACCCACCCCTCCGGTGCGAGCACCTCCAGGAGCGCCTGCGTCTGCATTCCACCGGGAAACAGAGTCAGAAAAAAAGCGCGACATTCGTCGTCACTGAGTCGCGTGGGATCTGAGTCCTCGTCATTCACTTCTGTTTCGATTTGTCGAACTGCGCGTCGAAGATGATTTTGCTCGGGGGGAAGTCGATGCGTTTCACGTACTCGCAGCTTTCTTTTGCGCCGTGCTCGCGGTCCATGCCGCCGTCTTCCCACTCGATGGAGAGCGGGCCGCCGTAGCTGATGTCATTGAGGGCGCGGATGATTTTCTCGAAGTTGATCATGCCGCGGCCCACGGATTTGAAATCCCAGTAGCGCTCGGGCTTGTGGAAATCGACATGGCCGCCGAACACGCCGGTGGTGCCGTCTCCGATGCCCCAGGCCACGTCCTTCATGTGGACGTGGAAAATGCGGTCGCTGAATTTGTAAATGAACTTCACGTAATCGACGCCCTGGTAGCCGAAGTGCGAGGGATCGTAATTGAAGCCGAACGCGGGATGGTGATCGACGGACTGGAGGGCGCGCTCGGCGGATGCGATGTCGAACGCGATCTCGGTGGGATGTACTTCGAGGGCGAAGCGGATGCCGAGTTTGTGAAAGGCGTCGAGGATGGGCTTGAAGCGCTTGGCAAAATCTTTGTAACCGGCCTCGATCTGGCCGGGCAGATTTGGCGGGAACGAATAGACGAGATGCCAGATGGAGGAGCCGGTGAATCCGTTCACGACGGAGACGCCAAAGCGCTTGGCGGCCTCAGCGGTTTTGATCAGCTCCTCGGCAGCGCGCTGGCGCACGCCTTCGGGTTTGCCGTCGCCGTAGATGTAGTCGGGGAGAATTTGTTTGTGGCGCGGATCGATGTTGTCGCACACGGCCTGGCCGACGAGATGCGATGAGATGGCGTGGCATTGGAGGCCGTGTTTTTTCAGCAAAGCGCGCTTGGTTTTGCAGTAGGCGTCGGTGGCTTTGTTGATCTCGAAGTGATCACCCCAGCAGCCAAGCTCCACGCCGTCGTAGCCAAAGCTCTTGGCCTTTTTGAGCATGACTTCGAATTTGAGATCGGCCCACTGGCCGGTGAAGAGTGTGACGGGACGCATGGAATTTGAGATTTGAGATTTGGGATTTGAAATTGAAATCAGCGGGGCGCTGATTCTCTCTGGAGGTCGGGAGTTGGCAAGCGGGAAGTCACCGGGAAGTCAGGTGGTTGCTACCGCTGCGAGGTCGGGTAGCATTGCTGCCGCATGAATCATCGCATCCGCATTGCCATCCTCATCGTCACGGGCGCGACTGTCGCCGTGGTGGCGGCTCTGATCGCGGGGTGGATGTTCAAGAGCGGCAGCATGAACCCGGTTTCAATCACGCCGCCGGGAGACGATGCGCGTACCTCTTCTTTGATTCCGAGGTTTTCTCGTGGTGATGTGCGTGAGTTCAAACGCGACAGCGCTGCTTTGCCAGACACGAGTGCTGCGGCGATTGCCGATCCGCTGCTGGAGAATCTCGAGGCGAGTCTGAATGTGCCCGGCGCGGTGCAGGGTGAGGCGGTGCTCTCCTTCAAGGACAAGGCGGCGATGGCGAGCTTCGTGAAAAACATGCGCGGCGCCGGCCTCGATCTGCTCGGAACGCTCGACAAGCTCAACTCCATCCGCGTGGGCTACAAAGACATCCACAAGCTGCGCGATCTCATCGCTGGCGCGGGCGGTGATGTGAGCGCGGAGGCAAACCAGTGGATGCAAGTGCCGCGTGAACCGCAGTCTGATCCGAACAACGAGGGAGGCGCAACGCCAATCGGCAAGGCGCAGGAGATGATGGATGCGATCTCGGCGGGCGGAGATCGCGCGGGTTGGGGAGAGTCGGTGAAGATCGCGGTGCTCGACACAGGTGTGCTGGATCATCCGACGTTTGGCAAAGATCAGATCACGCACTTGGATTTCGTGAAAGACGGCCAGACCTTTCACAGTCACGGCACGAGCGTGGCATCGCTCATCGCCGGACAGAATGCACAAGCGCCGGGTGTCGCGCCAGCGGCGCACATTCTCGACATCCGCGTGGCGAATGCCGAGGGCTACACGGTGAGCACGGTGCTCTCGCAAGGCATCATCGAGGCGGTGGATCGCGGTGCGCAGGTCCTGAACATCAGCCTCGGTGGATATGGCGACAGCGAGGTGCTACGCGCTGCATTGAACTACGCGGCGAACAAAGGCGTGATCGTTGTGGCCGCCGCGGGCAATGATGGCTACGACCAGCTCTCGCTTCCTGCGGCGTATGGGGATGTGTTGAGCGTCGGCAGCGTGGACAAGAGCAAGAAGCAGGCGAGCTTTTCAAACTCCGGCAATGGCCTCGACATCGTCGCGCCCGGCGTCGGCGTCGTGTCCGCGTGGGAGACGGACAAGGTCGCCATTGCCAGCGGCACCTCGCATTCGACCGGACTCGTCAGCGGCGCGGTGGCATCCTATCTCGGATGGGGCGTGTCGCAGAAAGAAGTGATCGCGCTGCTCAAGCGTCACGCCACGCCGACGGGCGCGGCCACATCGCGGGTGGGATCGGGAGTGCTGAGGGTTTACAAGAACGCGAAGAAGTGAGGGCGAGCCACCCTCACTGCAACGACTCACTTGAACTCAGGAAAAAAAGGATTGTTCGCTTTCTCCTCCGCAATGGTGGTGAGCGGCCCGTGGCCGGGGCATACGACTGTGTTGTCCGGCAGCGTCATGATCTCTTTGCGGTTCGTCTCCAGCGCGTCGGTGTAGGAAATGCCGCCGCCGCCCATGGAGCCCGCGAAAAGCGCATCCCCCACCACTGCCACGGGTTGCGCGAGGCCGCTGATGACGAAAGTGGTGCCGCCTTTCGAGTGACCCCAAGTGGAACGCGAGCCGATCTTGAGCACGCCCACGTCCCATGACGCGCCGGCCTCAAAGGTCGTCGTGTCAGGCTGCGCCTCGCGCACATTGGAGAAAACGTCTTTGCATCCCGTCGCCGCTTTGAGCGCGTCGAGGCCCGCGATGTGGTCGGCGTGCGTGTGGGTGAGGAAGATCGACTTCAGCGTGAGACCCTTAGCTTTGATGAAATCAATCATCGGCTGCGCATCGGCGCCGGTGTCGAACGCGGCGGCTGTTTTGCTCACGGCGTCCCAGGCGATGTAGGCGTTCACCGTCATGTCTTCGAACTGAGTGTTGAATTGCGCCAGCCCCTCGACCTCGACCGGTGCGGGAGAGTATTTCCCCTGGGCGACGGCCACGAGTGCCTTTGCGTGAAGGCCGAGCGCGGGCGCGAGCTTCAGGAGCGCGGTGTGATGAAACTCCCCGGCCTTCAACGCGAGGAGCGTGTCCTCATAAGGGCCGATGGCCGCGCGCAAAAAGAGGGCACGGTCGGTGAATTTGAGGCCGCGCTGGGCCTTGCCAATGATGTCGGAGAAAGTGTCTTCAAGGGGGATGGTCATGGGGCGGCTATTAGAGACGAGGCAGAAAATTGAGCAACTGGATTCCTGGGATGGAAATCAGGATTTATGAATCACGGCGCTGCCACCGTGAGGCGCATGAAGAGCTGGGTCGCGCCGCTGGCGGGTGCGCTGAAGGTGAACCCGTTGAGCGCGGGGTCTGAGTCGGTGATCGCCGTCCAGTCC
>JANPIW010000101.1:0-3547 GCA_031425215.1 Verrucomicrobiaceae bacterium | reverse complement strand
AACCCTGCGCGAGATCAACCCGCGCCATCAAAGAATCAGGGAAAAGCTTTCCCCACGGGCTAAGTCTTCAGCCATCCGACCGCGAATCGTCCAACAACCGTTATCATTGCGGCTTCGCGCAATGATAACCATGTCCGTTCGCCTTGGTTGGTTGATGTGGTGAGGTCATGGTATCAAGTCGGTCGCCACATCAGACCAGAAGACGTAGCCCGACGGCAGAGGAATTGCCTCTGGACGAGCTGAGCACCAGACAAAAACATCGGTCGTCAGCCTTCTCATGTGAGCATCTGCGAAATCACCTTCGTCGGCACCGGAATCGCCGGCCTGCTGAACTGCGGCGATGTCCCGTTTGACTCGCTCGCAATCGCCCTGACGGCAAAGCCAGCGGCTCAATGTATCCAAATACTCGTGGTAACTATCATCCCAGTTGCACCAACCATCCTTGTCTCGGGTGTAGAGCAACGTGAGAATAGCATCAATGATCTCGTGCTGTAGTGAAGCGAAGCCATCGGCATCTTCATCTAGCTCCCGAAACCAGAGCTTGAGGCTCCGAAGGTGGTCTGCATCTGGACTGGCTAAGGACAGCTTCATGAAACTCGGGAGGTGAATGCTGTGAAGTTGGGCGAACGTCCCGGATCAGGCGACGGCGAGCGGGAGGCGTCGATGACACGACAGATGCCATACGAGCCGTTGCCTGCATCCGTTTTGTTCGGCGACATGGCGTTCATCTCGATGCAAATAGTCCATCTGCCAAAGCTCGCTGGTAATCAGGAACTGCGAAACCCGGACAACGCCGCTGAAGCTCGTCAATCAACTCGGTGCAAGCGGGTGCTGGCGCCCGCTCGAAGTCGGCCACATGATTCCAACGACCGTCGCGAATCTCCTCCGCGAGGCCATAAGCCGCGTCAGCCAAAGTCTTGTCGATTTGTGCCATGACGTGTGATGTCGCCGAACAATGTGGATCAGAAACAAAAATGTCAATTTGTGTCACAGCATCTTTATATCCGACAGTTTTGTGTCTTTTCGCGCATCGGTGTGTGCAAAGCAACATGGATGTGGATATGCACGCGCGGGCGCGTGCAAACTGACAGCTCGGGGGTTGTCTTTGCGGGTGCGGGTGCGGGCGGGTGGTGATGATTTTTGAAATCCGGGCTTGTAATTTCGGCCGATTTTCATCACACTGACTCGGAAATCGGAAATAAATTCCGCTTTTGCCTGCCGAGGAACACCTGATGATTTGGTTTCCACATTCAGCGCTGGTGATGAGCACTCTCGGGGTGCCCTGGGGCAGGCCATTGCTCGGTGGCGAATGGCTGACTGGTGATGCTGCCGGGTCTGGTCGGGTGCTTGCGACGGCTTTTCGGCGGGCTGCCGTGGCTTTTTGGGGGTCGGTAGCGGCTGGAGGGCGGAGGGTGGCGGCTGCATGTCTGGCTGTTATGGCTATTTTGGGGTCTGCAATACCTTTTTGTGGGGCTGCTGTGGCTATTTCCGGGTCTGCAACGGCTGGACGGGGGTCTGCAGTGCCTTTTTGTGGGTCTGCAGCGGCTATTTGGGGCTCTGATATCATAACACCGAGGGAAGAAGCCGCAGCAGGGATAGTAACTGTGATAGCAGACCCCCGTGCAGCCGCTGCAGTGGCACAAATAGCCGTTGCAGACCCCCGTGCAGCCGCTGCAGGGGCACAAATAGCCATTACAGAGGCCCGTACAGCCATTGCAGCCCCCCAAGTAGCTGCTGCAGTGGCACGCGCAGCCGTGACGGAGGGGTTTGCAGCCGTGACAGGAGGGCACGCCATGCCATGGCTTGGCGCTCAGTGCCAGGTTCGCTTTACTGCAGCGCCGACAAGCCCAAGCCGATTGCGTGCGATTTTTTGCCAGACCTCAAACCCCGACCTGGAGCGCTATGCGGTGGAATGATGGAAGCGTGTGGAATGGCGGCGGTTTGTGGTCACAGGCAACGCCTCCGGGTGGCCCGGCAGATTTCATCAGCGATACGAACATCAGTCTCAACTCTCACACAGCCATGGAATACTGGGAAGTAACAAAGAACCGAGCACAAGAAACCCTGCCCGTGTGGCAGCTCCACATGCCGACGCAAAACATCGGCGGTATCACGCCGGCTGATCTGCTGGCGCTGATCGGCCAGTTCGAGCCTGCCGCGACGGCGCGCACACTGGCGCAGGATGCGTCCGATGACGCCTCGCGCACGGCAGTTGACGGGCTGGCGCGAATGAAAAAGCTGGGCATCGGAGTGCCGAAGCTCATCGAGATCCAACTACAGGGCGACGCGCTGCTGATGAAGAACGTGGATGATCTCTACCGCACGTCTCCGAGAGCGGAGGCCAGCATCCTGAAACGGATGCGCGATGTGCTGCCGCTGTGGGTGAAGGCGAACACGGCGCTGGCGGCGATGACGCCGGCGCAGGCGCCCATCACGATGACGGTGGGCACCACTGTCTATACCGTGGCGCTGGCGCAGACGCTCTTTGACGGCCATAACGGGCGGATGAACACGGTCCAGACGAAGAACGTGGACCTGGAGAAGACGCGCTCCGACCTGCGGGGGCTGGATCGCACGGTGGACTCGCTAAACAAGCGCTGGTACAAGGGTGCGAAAGTAGCGGCTGAAACCAATATTGCCCTGGCAGACGCGCTGGAGGGCATCACGACGGAGAGCGGCACGGACGAGCCGGAGACGGTGGAGATAGACACCCTGACCCAGGGCGGCACGGGCGGCCTGCAAGTGCTGGTGAATTACATCCCCGGCGGCGGTGACCATGCGACGTCGCAACTGGTGAAGTGGATGGTGGAAGGCGTGGACGCCGGCTTCATCCACAGCGCCCCGATCGACCCGAGCGGCAACACACTTGGCCCCTTCGCCGTCGACGCGGTGGTGAAGGTGATGACCGAGGTGAGCAACAGCACCGGTACCCGCACAACAGCTGTGCGGACGATCACGATGCTGCCGCCGGTGTGAGATGCCAAATCAAAGCGGCCCGCGCAGCCCAATGTGCGGAACGCGCGCCCACTGGACTGCGATGCCGCACAGAGGGCTGCGCGGGCCGCTCTGGCGCGGCTCCTTCCACACGACATCATTCCGGCGACGCACCCGCCAGGCATTGAAAGTCATTTCACCGGCAGCGCCTCGGTGATGGAGGCCACGACTTTCTCCGCGAGGTAGCGGGAGCCGGGGTCGCTGAAATGGACGTTGGCGGGGAGCTGCGCGTCTTTCTTCGCGGCGGCGTGGGCGCAGAGATCATTCGTCGGAATGCTGGCGGCGGTCATGACGCGGGCGGCGGCTTCGTTGTATTTCGCCTCGTCACCGGCGACGCGTCCGCTGCTGCCTTCGGGGACCGGGGTGGTGTTGCACCAGATGAGCTTTGCGCCGGTGGCTTTCATCTGCTTGACGAGGTCGGTGAGATTTTTCTCGTAATCGGCGAGGGAGACCTGGTGGTGGCTGCCGGGTGCCTTGGGATCAGCGCGCTTGCTCGGATCGTCGCCGATGTATTTCAAATCGTGGAGGCCCCAGTTGAAATGGATCACGTCCC
>JANPIW010000100.1:0-4371 GCA_031425215.1 Verrucomicrobiaceae bacterium | reverse complement strand
ATCTGGCCCTGGCTACCTGCTGTGATCCCTCCGGGATCGAGATCGCCGTCCTGTGGAGCAAAGCCCTGATGTCATGACTCACAAAATTCCATGTGCGTCCACGAGACGCCGACACCACCACTTCCACCAGATGTGTCATTGCGCACATGATCGACAGTACAGCGCAAGTCGCTGTCCGAACTCATCGTTCCAGCACGCACTTTCTCACTATGAAACCACTCCTCTGCCTCTTCGCACTCAGCGTCACCGCGTTCGCAGCCGCCCCTCCCAACGTGCTCTTCATCGTCGGTGATGACATGGGCTATGCGGACGTGGGCTTTCACGGCTGCAAAGACATCGCCACACCGCATCTCGACGCGCTCGCTGCATCGGGTGTGCGCTTCACGAACGGATATGTCACCGGTCCGTATTGCTCGCCCACGCGCGCCGGACTGCTGACGGGACGCTACCAGACGCGCTTCGGTCACGAGTTTAATCCGGGCGGCGAGGACAGCGGACTGCCTTTAACGGAGACGACGATTGCGAACAAGCTCAAGGCCGCTGGTTACGCCACGGGCCTCGTCGGCAAATGGCATCTCGGCTCGCAGCCCGCGATGCAGCCGCAGCAGCGCGGGTTCGACGAGTTCTTCGGCTTTCTCGGCGGCGCGCATGATTATTTTAACAAGAACGGCATCTTGCGCGGCACAGAAGAAGTGAAGGAGCTGGACCACACCACCGATGCGTTTGGCCGCGAAGCCGCTGCGTTCATCGAGAAGCATAAAGGTTCGCCGTGGTTTCTCGCGCTCACTTTCAATGCCGTCCACACTCCGATGCAGGCCACGCCGGAGCGCCTGGCAAAGCTCGCGCACATCACGGACAAAACGCGCCGGACTTACGCGGCAATGATGATCGCGATGGATGACGCCATCGGCGTCGTGCGCGCCAAGCTTGCCGCGACGGGTCAGGAGCAAAACACGCTCATCACATTCATCAGCGACAACGGCGGCCCGACGATGCAAGGCGTGACCGTGAACGGCTCCGTGAACACACCACTGCGCGGCAGCAAACGCACGACTCTGGAAGGCGGCATCCGTGTGCCCTTCATCGTGTCATGGCCCGCGAAGGTGAAACCCGGTGTGTATGAGCAGCCCGTGATCCAGCTCGATCTCACCGCGACCGCGCTGGCTGGCTCGGGCGTGGAGAGCAAAAGTGATGGCGTGAACCTTCTGCCCTTTCTCAGCGGGGAAAAAACGGAAGCCCCTCACGACGCGCTTTACTGGCGCTTTGGGGACCAGACCGCCATCCGCATGGGCGACTACAAACTCGTGCGCTACGATGGCGCGGCTGAGAGCACCGCAGGAAAACTCATCGGCCCCAAACTTTACAACCTGAACAACGACATCGGCGAAACCAAGGACCTCTCCGCAACCATGCCGGAGAAAGGGGCGGAGTTGCAGGCAAAGTGGGACGCGTGGAATCAAAGCAACGTCCCTCCTCTCTGGGGCGGCAAGGCGAAGGGCAGCAAGCCCGGCAAGAGCGCGAAGAAGAAAAAGAAACTCGCCGCAGCTCAGTAACCACCACCCCTCGAAGACACCGCCATGAAGCCATCTCGCCTGCACTTCCTCGCCGCCATCCTCTTAGCCCTCAGCCCGTCGCTCTTCGCCGCGCAGCCCAACGTGCTCATCTTTTATCTCGATGACATGGGCTGGGCGCAACCGGGCTGCTACGGCGGCAAGCTCGCGCAGACACCGAACATGGATGCCCTCGCCGCGAACGGTGTGCGTTTCACGAATGGTTACTCATCCGGCTGCGTGTGCTCGCCCGGTCGCGTGGGCTTGTTGACGGGCCGCTACCAGGCGCGCACCGGTCACGATGCGAACCCGACACGCGAAGGCCGCGAGCTGCTGCTCACTGAGACGACGATGGCGCAGCACTTGAAAGCCGCGGGCTACACCACCGGCATCGTCGGCAAGTGGCATCTTGGCGACACGCGCGCCGAATTCATGCCAGCATCGCGCGGCTTCGATTTCTCCATGGGCACCATCGGCAATCTCGGCGAGGGCAAAGGCCCGTCGTTTTATCGCGGCACGGAGTTGCTCCCTGAGCTTGAGGGCGCGCCAATCACATCTCCAGTCAATGCGCGCGAGGCCTGCGGCTTCATCGAGCGCAGCAAAGACAAACCTTTCTTCCTCCATCTCTCCTTCAACGCCGTCCACTCACCCGTCGTCGCCTCGCAAAAGTGGCTCGACAAATTCCAGCACCTCGACAAACGCGAGGGCACCTACGCCGCGCTCATCTCCGAGGCCGATGAAGCCATCGGCACTGTGATGACCAAACTCCGCGAGCTGAAGCTGGAGGAGAACACGCTCATCTTTTGCATCAGCGACAACGGCGGCGCATCGCCCATCTCCGAGCAGCTCGGACTGCGCGGCCGCAAGTGGTTTGTCTGGGAAGGCGGCATCCGCGTGACGTGGCTGGCGCAATGGAAGGCCCGCATACCAGCGGGCCGCGTCATCGCCGATCCCGTGATCCAGCTCGATGTGCTTCCCACCGCGCTCGCCGCTGCTGACGCCAAACCCAAGGGCGATCAAGAACTCGACGGCATCAGTCTCCTCCCTCTCCTCGAAGGCAAGACGGAGCACCTCGATGAACGCGCGCTCTATTTCCGCTTTGGCGTGCAACACGCCGTGAGACAGGGCGACTGGAAACTCGTCAAGGCATCCAAGGACATGGAGCCGATGCTGGTGAACCTCACCACCGACCCCGGCGAGCAAAAAGATCTAAGCGCCGAGCAGCCCGCGAAGATGGCCGCGCTGCAATCTCTGTTTGACCAATGGAACGACACCATGCAGCCGCCGCGCTGGGAAGATCAGCGATGGAACGGCGCTGAGAACCGAAAGGGTGACAAGAAGGCGAGGAAGAAAAAGAAGGGCGCGTGAGAATGCGGACCGTGGAGCGCCTCGCGGTGCCGCGATCCCATCGCCGGGACGCGAGGGCGCTCACAGCCGCAGTTTCTTCACCAGCGTGGATTCTTTGTCCGCGTCACTGATCGGCTGCCAGTCCACCTTCACATTGGGCAGCGCGGCCTTGATGGCATCGACATCGGCGGCGGAGATGTCCACGGTTTGAATCTTGAGCTTGGCGAGTTTCGTCAAGGCTTTGAGATGCGGAATGATCGCGGCGGTAAGGCGGGCCTCGGTGAGTTCGAGGGATTCGAGTGTCTTGATCTGCGCGAGCGTGGCCATCGTTGATTCGTCAAAACTAATGGGCGAGTCCTTGCCATAACTCGGCAGCCGCTGACCGATGCGCAGCGCAGTGAGGTTCGTGAGCTTCACGAGATGAGCGTTGCCCGCCTGAGTCTGCGCGGTGTGCCAGGTGCGGAATTCTTTGAGCTGTTCGAGCTGGCCCACGGCTTCGAGCGCGGCATCACCTGCGGTCGATCCAGCAAAGGTGAGGCGCTCAAGCTTGGGCAGTGATTTGAGATGCACGAGTCCGCTGCCGGTGAATGCCGCGGAGCGAAACGCGGGATGGAAGAGCGCGAGCGAGCGCAATTTTTGGAATGGCGCAAAGTGTTTGTAGCCCTCGTCGGTGAGCTGGATGCCGTCGGTGCTCAGTTCTTCGAGATTCGTGAGACCTGCCAGCAGCGGCAGCGTGGCATCGGTGATCGTTTTGCCGCTGATGGTGAGCTTTTGGATCGTGGTGACGCTGCCCAGCGCGCGGAAGTCGGCCTCGGTAAAGGCGTCGCATTTCACCTGCACCTGAGTGACGACACCACCAGCCTCAGTGACTTTCGCGCCGAGCTTGGTCAAGGTATCAGCGTCGGGAGCTGCGTTCAGTGTGGATGCTAGGAACAGAAAGGAGATGATTGTTTTCATGGTGAGGCAGAACGGCGCAGCTTGGCAAAGTGTGTCAGGGCGTTCATGGTTGTGCCTTGCCGCATCCGCATCCTGTCATGAACAACAACCGCATCTGCATTGTCGCCGCCAAACGCACGCCTCAAGGCCGCTTTCTCGGCGCGCTCAGCAAGCACTCCGCTTTGCAACTCGGTGTGACGGCGGCTCGTGCGGCGCTGATCGACATTAATGCCGAGCACATTGATCTCACCATCGTCGGCCACTGCCTGCCACCGGAGAACAACATCGCGCGGCAGATCGCGCGCGAAGCCGGCGTGCCGCTCTCGGCCGCCGCTCACACCGTGAACATGGCCTGCGCCTCCGGGATGAAGGCGGTGATGCTCGCGGCTGATGCGATCCGCCTGGGCCAGGCCAGTGTCGTGCTCGCGGGTGGCACGGAGTCCATGAGCAACGCGCCACACATGATGGAGCGCTCGCGCACAGGCACGAAGCTCGGACATCTCGAGATTCGTGACACGCTGCTCGAAGGCTTGAGCGA
>JANPIW010000099.1:0-19339 GCA_031425215.1 Verrucomicrobiaceae bacterium | reverse complement strand
GATCCCCACCATCAGATTCGGCTGCCGCGTGCGATCCGGGATGCCATCCGACTCCACGTAAAAGTAGGAGGCATCATTGTAGAACCGCAGCTTCGGCTTAAACGGCAAAAACGAAGCCGACATCAGCTCCCCATTCCCCGGTGCCGCCAAAGTCGAGCCTTGAGCGAGCATGGCGAGATTCGTCATCAGCGACGCCACCTGGATCGGCTTCTTCAGTGTGATGCGGACATTCCTGTCCGCACGAGCGGCTCCCCGCGATGCAACACCTGGGGCCGTCGGGGCAGACAGGAATGTCTGCTTCACACTCAGCGCCATGCGCTTGGCCATGAACTCATCCGCGATGTGCTGGCGGAGCATCTCCTTGTCCATCGGCAGGCCATTGGAATCCGCCGTATGGCCAAACACGGAGATGGGAAGTGCGAGGGCGAGAAAAGAAAATCGAAGCTTCATGCACCTCATCAGTGGATGGTCCCTGTCAGGCGTTCATCTGTCGATTGCAGGAGAATTGTCGGGATTGTGTCAGGAAGTGTGATGCAGTGCTTTAGCCTGCCTCTTGGCTCCGCAACGCGGACGATGCTACAGGCTAAAGCGCTGTAACACTCTCAGCGCTGACGAAACCAGCCGGTGATGCTCATGCGTGTTTTCTTCGCAGGCAGCACCTCATGCCAGAAATCACCGGCCATGAAACACACCAGCGTGCCCATGCGCGGCTCGATCAGGATGAATGCGCCCGCTTTACCCTCGGGGGTCGTCCATATAGCGAGAACTTTGTCAGCATCCGGTAAAGACGATGGCCCGGCGCTCAAAAGCAGGCACCTTTGCCCACATGCGACTCCTCATCATCGACGACGACGCCGAGCTTTGCCAGCTCGTGGCCGACTACTTGAAGCCCATGGGCTTCCAGGTCGAAATGGAGCACGACGGCGAACACGGAGCCGAGCGCGCACTGGCGGAAAGCTGGCACGCCGTCATTCTCGATGTGATGATGCCCGGATGCGATGGTTTTGAAGTGCTGCGCCGCATCCGCATGAAGTCGAAGGTGCCCGTGCTCATGCTCACCGGTCGTGGTGATGAGATGGATCGTGTGGTCGGTCTTGAACTCGGTGCGGACGATTATTTGCCGAAGACTTTTTCTTCACGCGAACTGCTCGCGCGGCTGCGTGCCGTGCTGCGGCGCACGGGCTGGCTAGCGGAAACAGTGCCGCAGACTCAGATGCAGGAGATCATCGTCGGCCCGCTGCGCATCAATCCAGATTCACACGCTGTCGTGCTGGGTGATGAAGCGCTGACACTCACGCCGACTGAGTTTGGTCTGCTGCTTTCATTGGCGAAAGCGCATGGTCGTGTGAAGACGCGCGAGCAACTCATTGAGGAGGTCGCCGACCGCGAGTGGGATGTCTTTGATCGCGCCATCGACATGCACATCTCCACGCTGCGAAAGAAACTCGGCGATGATCCCAAGGAGCCGCGCTTCATCAAAACGGTGCGTGGGTATGGCTATCAACTTGTGACTCCGAGTAATCGGGTCATTCCTGGTCCGGTTCAATGACGGGGCAGGAATGCCCCGAATACTTTATGATGCGCCTTAAACTCCCGCTCTATTCGAAGATCCTGCTCTGGTTCCTAGTGAACCTGGGTGTGGTGGCTACCATTGGCCTCTTTTATGCACGAGTGACCTTCCAGCCAGGGCTGGACTGGTTGCTTAACGGTCCGCCAGGTAGCCGTATTGAGCTGCTGGCGGTTCATCTCACGAATAAACTCATCGCCTCGCCGCAGAGTGATTGGGATCGTGTGCTGAAGAACTACCACGCGGAGAATGGCGTGACATTCACCCTCTTCACGTCGGACGGCAGGCAGGTATTCGGCGAAAGCGTAAAGGTGCCCGATGAGGTGCGAAAACGGCTCATCGACAAACGGCAGCCTGAGACTCGCTTGCGACCACCGAGGCGTGAAATGGACGCTGACGTCCGCATGCAGCCGAGGAAGCCGCGTTTCATTCTGCGCAGTGAGTCGCCGACGCATTACTGGTCGGGCATGCACTTGGACATGATGTATGAGGCGGATGGCCAGTGGCATCCGCTGACCATGGTGCTCATCGCAGACACTCTAACAGCGAACGGCCTGCTGTTTGAGTGGTGGCCGTGGATCGTCGTGGTGCTGATGGGTGTGGGCGCATCCGCTTTGATCTGGCTGCCCATCGTGAGTGGCATCACACGGGCCATTCGCCGCACGAATGAGGCCTCCAAACGAATCGCCGCAGGTCAATTCGACGTGCGCCTGTCCGACACACGCGGCGATGAACTCGGCGAACTCGCTACTTCCGTTAATGTCATGGCCGCCCAGCTTGGAGACTATGTCGCGCAGCAGCGCCGCATCACGGCGGATGTCGCGCACGAGCTGTGCTCACCCATCGCCCGAATGCAGATGGCACTTGGTGTGGTGGAACACCGCAGCACGCCGGAGCAGGCGTCGTATCTCAAGAAGCTCGACAACGAACTCCAGCACATGGCGAAGCTCGTTGAGGAAGTTCTCGTTTTCTCCAAAGCGGCAACACTGCCGGAACGCGAGACCGCCGAGACGTTCGATCTGCGCGAACTCATCGTCCAAATCATTGCCCGCGAAGCGCCGGATAGTGAGATCCAGGTCGATGTCGGAGACTTGAAGCTCTACACGCTGCGCTCCGCTATGGATCGGGCCCTGGGCA
This sequence comes from Verrucomicrobiaceae bacterium, assembly GCA_031425215.1. Lineage (GTDB taxonomy): Bacteria > Verrucomicrobiota > Verrucomicrobiia > Verrucomicrobiales > Verrucomicrobiaceae > JANPIW01. The sequence goes on along the minus strand of JANPIW010000099.1, from coordinate 16,635 downwards.
ACGTGTTACGCAATGCGGTGCGCTACGCCAAAGACATCGAGATCCACGCCAAGGACGAACATGGCAGCGTTATCATCCAAGTCCTCGATCAAGGCCCCGGCGTGCCCGCCGATTCACTCGCACGCCTCTTCGAGCCCTTCTACCGCCCCGAAGCCGCACGCGGTCGCAACACGGGCGGCAGCGGCCTTGGCCTTGCGATCACCAAACGCTGCATCGAAGCCTGCGGCGGCACCGTCACCGTCAGAGAACGGAATGGCGGAGGGTTGGTCTTCGAATGCGTGCTGCCGCTGGGGGGATAGCTTGCATCCACTGCAATTTGGCCCGGCCCAGGCAACAAGTGCCACCGTAGCGTAACAGATTCAGGGACCTGTCCCTGAGCAGAAATGAGGACCATCTGGCTTCACTTCACCACTGGCGGCGCGGTTGGGATGAGGCCCTCTTTTTTCTTCGCCTCCACTTCGAGGCGGGCCTCGGTGGCATGGGGATTCACAGGCATCAGCGTGGCCGGGATCGGGGCGCGGCGGTAGTTTGTCGATTCGCCGGGGCCGTAGTTTGCGGCGAGGTATTTGATGATCGTTTTCCGCACGTCTGGATCGAGCTTCCACAGTCCGCCATTGGTCTGCATCCAGTCGAGCGTGGAAGTCCAGTTCCCCTCGGTGGCGCGCTGGCGCAGGAAAGTTTGCGGTGAATGACAGACGATGCAGTGATTGCGCACGATCTCCCAATCGGGCGCGATCTTCATGCCTGTGATCGGATCGAGCGCCGTCTTCTCCTCCGCCGAATGAGCAGTGAGGACGGCAAGACCCAGGGCGAGAATGCTGAGAAGGCGCATGGTCAGACAGCCTGAATGGCGAGGCGGTGGCATGAGTTGTTGAGATAGCCCTCGGGATTCCAGCCGGGCAGGACCATCGGCTGCGAGCGGCCCTGGTCATCCGTGGCGCGCGCCCAGATCTCGTAGTAGCCCTTCTTCGGCAAGGCCAGCGCGGCACGCCACTGTTGCCATGCATAGCGGTTCGCCGGTTCGTCGAGTTCAGCTTTTTCCCAGGTGATGCCGAAGTCCATCGACACTTCCACGGAGGCCACCGCCCCCGCGCCGACCCAGGCGTGTCCGCGCACGGTTAGTTTTTCCGCCAGCGGATGTGTGATGCCGGATTTCGGGAAAGTGATGAGCGACTTCACCGGCATCTCAGCGATGACGATCATGTCTTCTGCCGGCACCTTTGTGCCTGGAGCCACGGGATGACGAGGCATGCGATAGGAGTGCCCCGTCATTTTTTCACCGTCGTGCTCGCGATCGCGGATGACGATTTTTCTCAGCCACTTGCCGCAGGTGGATGCCGCCCAGCCGCCGAACATGAGGCGCAGCGGATGGCCGTTCTGAATCGGAATGTCCGTGCCATTCATCGCAAACACGAGCAGCGACTCGTCCTCAAGCGCCTTCTGGATCGGCACGCCACGCGAAATGGCGGATTTTTTCACGTCGCCAGAGAGGTGCAAATCCGCGCCGTAGTAGCCGATGTACACCGCGTCCTTCTTGATGCCACAGTGTTTCAGCACGTCCGCCAGCCGGATGCCAGTCCATTTCGGGCAGCCGACGCCACCCGTGGTCCACTGATTGCCCGTCGCGGGCGGATTGAATTCGCTGCGCCCATTGCCCGCGCATTCGAGCACCATTTGCAGAGTGTGATGCTGAAACTTTTCCTTCAATTCCTTCAGAGTGAAAGTCGTCGGCTTCTCGCAGCTCTCACCAGCGATCTCCAGCGTCCACTTGTCCGGATCGAGCGTCTCCGCAGCAGGCGCGATGCCGTTGTTGCGGATGAAAAGATGCTTTGCGGGCGTGACGGCATCATCGAGCAGATGCGCGGGTGTCTCGGCCACGAGAGGGCGGTCGTTCATCACGCTGAGCCCTTCTTTGCCACTGATCTGAAACGGCTGCGCACTCTGCGCCAGCGCGACGGGGATGAGGCCGGAGGGCATTCTGTCAGCAAAGACAATTTCAGCGCCCACGGCGGCGGACATGGAGGCGAGGCTGAGTCTCTCGAGGAAGCCGCGACGGCTCAACGGACCGGCCTTGTCCGCTCGCGCGATCTCATCATCCTGCAGCAGGTTTTCGGAACGTGGCCGATGCGGGTTTTCGGTCTGCACGGCAGGCTGGGGCATGGAATTCATGGGCACAACATTACGCGGCTCATGGTCGCTTCTCCAAAAGTTCCGAGATGGTTTGTCTCATCACTTTTTCCGACTCCGGAGCCGCGTAGGCCTGCGATGGTTCGTAGCCGCCCTCGACGAATGATTTCTCCAGCGGGATGTAGCCGGTCACTCCGTCGCCATAGCTCGCGGTGCAGACAAAACCACCGGGACGCTGCTGTTGCGCGAAGAGTTGATACTCGACGAAGCTCTCGCCTGGCAGATGCAGCAGGCACACATCATCGCCGAGATGCAGGCTGGTGAACGGGATCGGCTCGCGATGACGGATGAAGCCGAGACGCAATGCGGCGGCGATGCGTGTGGTGGTCTGTGTTGCGGTGTTTTGCAGCACCTTGAGCATGCGCTCCTCCGGGAACTCGGGATCGGGCTGCAACACGACCGGGATGTGCTTCCACATGATTTTGGTGAGCGGCACGCGTTTCGTGTCCTGCTCAGAGGCGAGCATGGCGGCGTGAATGCGTGCGGCGAGCAGCGGGCGCATCGGCGGTGTGCCGTCGTTGTACTTGCCCGCGCCGATGTTTCCGCCGCAGCCGGTGAAGTAGATGTGCGGCACGCCATCCTCCTGCGTGCGCTTTTCACGCGCGATGCCCGCAAAGTCATGGCTCACGATGCCATCGCCGTAGTAGCTCATCGGGTGCGTGGCGTAGTAATGCAGCGCGGCGAGTTTCTTTTCACCGTTCCAAAAACTGATTGTCTTGAGCATCGGGTCGATGAGGCCTTCCGGCAGCGCGCGCAACGCAGGGTCTTTGGAGCCGCTGCCACGCATCTTGCCGACTTTGCCATTGATGACTTGTACACGACGGTTCCCGGCCACTTCAGCGACCTTCGCCTCGCCCGTTGAAATGTGAGTCACCTCTTGCGGCTTTATCAAAGCAGCCTCGATGCTGGCGGCGACATCGGTGAGCGCTTTTTCAGTCGCCGCTACGTCGATGATGCCGATCTCGGGCAGCAGCTTTTGCACGGCGGTGTCCACCAGCGGAGCGTTGTGCTGATGCAGCGAGTGCAAGGCCACACGTTCCGCCGAAGTGCCCGCCGCCTTTGCCAAAACCTCGCGCCAGTGAATGTGATCGGCTCCGCGAATCTCGCAGAAGTCCACGGCACAAAGCACGACGGGCTTTTCATCGCTCAAGAGCACGACACCGAGCGCCAGCAGCGGCTCGCTGACACCCACGGCTGGTTTGACAAGCCCGCCACACAACGGCGCGCCGACTGGCGGCGTCACATCAGCACGAAAGGTGGCGAGCTGCACCGCGAAGGCCTGCGTGGAGAGAATGAAAAGGCAAAGAAATGTCTTCATGAAAAAAGTAATGGGGTGTTGCGGCGGCGGTGACGGCAGCTCACGCCATCAGCCCCTGGATGTCGATGAGGTGAAGCTGGCGGCCATTCGCGCCGTCGGGGGCGTCGATGCAGACGAGTTTTTCATCGCGACTGCTGCGCGGATGACAGTCCACGCGCCACTCGCCTTTGTACTCTGGCGGCTGCGGGAAGTGGCCGAGGTCGATGCGCTTGTTCGTGGCGATGTGATACAAATGCGGCGTCTGGATGCGACGGACGCCTTTGGGATAGGTGTCGTTGAGAATCCACTCGTTGTTTCTCAAATAAGTGAGATGACCGCTGCCGTCGAGAACGCCATGACCGATCTCGGCGACGATGCCGCTGTCCTTGTCCTCGAAGAGAAAATCACCCCACTCTTTGTTGCCGAGCCAGTCCTTGGACTGCGAGAGGATGTGCGTGGCATCGCGCCAGATGAAATGGGATGCGTAGCCGTTCGGGATGACGATGCGCAGATCGCTGCCATCCATGCTGGCCGTGATGAGTCGCGTGAGATGGCCGCCCTTTGGCTGCGTCCAGCGGTGCAGCATGATGAAGCGTTTTCCATCCGGCCCCACGAGCAAATGGTAGGCGTGATGTTTCGATGTCGGATGGTTTTCCATCACCTCGCCGGTCCTGGCGAGCAGCTCGTGGCTGACGATGAGCTTCTCCGCGCCGGTTTCGAGATTCACATGCGTCACACCGCTGCCGGCGGGTGCCATCTCATCGAAAAAACGATCGCGGATTCCGGCGTAGCCATAGCCGGGTCGGCAATCGGCCACGCGCGAGAAGTCACAGCTCACGGCCTCTTTGCCATTGGGCGCGAGCGCGTAGATCGGAGCCGGCAGCGTGTGCCTCTCCATCGTCTTCACATCGATAATGTGGCAGACGAATTTATCTTTCTCGCGGTCGTTCCAGATCACCTTTGACTCGGTGCCTGGGACCCATTGCAACATGCAGCCCTGTTGCCAGTTCCACGCGCTCGATTTGCCGAGCGGGATCCATTTGTCCTTCTCTTGGAGATCGACCATGCCAACCTCGATCACGTCGTCCGCCGTGGGGGAGCGATGCTCGAAGCTGACCTTGTTGCTGAGCACGAAGCGGTTGTCCGGCGAGAACTGCAGCTTGTCATAATACGCGAACCAGTGGAAGCCGGGGCCGCGCGTGATGATGCGTGTCGGAGGAAACTTCGGAGCGTCCTGGGCGCGCGCGGCGAGAGGAGCGAGGGCGAGCGAAGCGAGAAACTGGCGGCGAGTAGAGAGGGACATGGAAACAAAGTGTCACATCACTACGGAGACTGGCCCGCAGGATTATCCCGCCCCCGCACTTCGAGGAACTGGGGGCTTATCACAATCAGTTCAATCAGAGTGCCGATGCGGTGATCGCTTCTTACCATGGTTTCGATGAGCGGTTTGTCGGAGAGCTGCACGCTGCGACCGAGGGAATAGCCGAGCAGCTTCCGGCAGAGCTGGCGGAGGAAGTCATCGCGGCGGATGGTAAGAAGATATGAGCGGAGATCGGCGAGACCATCGATACGAGTGCCATCGGGAAGAACCGTCTTTGTGTCCGCGTCACGTGCACGGCCTATGGCGTCAAAGCCTTCGAGGGCGAAGCCAAAGGGATCAATGCGCTTGTGACAGCCAGCGCAGCGTGCGTCGCTGCTGTGCCGTTCTGTGAGCTGGCGCTCGGTCAGGCCTTGCGGCGCTTCCTCGGGCAAAACGGGCACGCCTTTCGGCGGGATTGGAAGTTTGTCGCCGAGGATGACCTCGCTTAGCCAGGTGCCGCGCAAAATGGGACTGGTCCGCGAAGCTCCGGATTGTTTCGCAAGCGTGGCGGCAAAGCCAAGGATGCCGCCGCGTCCCGTCTCGCGCAGTTTATCGACGCGCTGCCAGTCATCCGATTTGAGATTTGAAATATCGTAATGCTTCGCGAGCGCTCCATTCGCGAACGTGTGATCGGCGTCGAGCAGCGACAAGACGCCGCGATTCTCCTGAAACAGATCGATGAAGAAGCGGACGACTTCCTCCTGCATGTCGTCGCGCAGATCGAGGAAGGTGGGGAAGTGGCGCTCGCTTTTCTCGTCGAGCACCTCGACATCGCGCACATGCAGCCACTGGCATCCGAACTCCGTCGCGAGACGGCGTATGCGCGCATCCTTCATCATGCGCCGGGCTTGCGGGATGAGTGATTCGCGAAGCGTGCCCGACGCGGCGGCTGCGCGCAATTCATCGTCGGGCGCTGACGACCAAAGAAAGAAACTCAAGCGAGTGGCCAGTTCCCAATCGCTCACTGGCGCGGCAGCGGGACCAGGAGCGGCGCGTTCGCCACGGTAGAGAAATGCTGGTGCGATCAGAACACGGGCGATCAACATCCGCACGGCGGCTGCGTGCGGCAGTTCTCGTTTGCGCAGCTTTTGATACAGCGCGCGCAGTTCGTTTTGCTCGGCAGCACTCAGCGGGCGACGCCAGGCCTGCGTGGCGAAATCGAGCACGGCCTGCAACTGCCGCGGTTCGACATCGACGAGCAGCTTCTTGAATTCCCCGGCCGCTTTCATGATCGGCTGGCGCATCGGCTCGAAGGCGCTCGGCTTCGCATCCTGCGTGGCGAATTGGTAAAGCTGCTCAAAGACATCCACCTGTTTCAGTGGCGCTTCGCTGACGAAGCGCAGTTCGTCCCAGAGACGATCAATCTCGTTGGTTTGAGCTTCGTCGAGCATCAGGCGCTTCAAGTGGTCGTCCTCGCGATGAAAGAGTGTCAGCGTGACCACTTCATCGACCGGCACGATTTTCGTGTAGCAGAGGGCGACGGGGAAGAGAGAGCGGAACTCGTCAAACGCGGCCTCGAATCGTTTTCGAGCCCCGCTATTTTCGTTCACGATGATTGGAGCGCTGTGCTGCGTGCGCAGGTTGTTGTCGCTCCACTGCCCGGCCGCCAGGGCGGACTCGGATTTGCCGGCGACAAGGCCTTGCGACGATTCAGGTTTGGTGGTGAGCACCTGCATCTGCACGCTGCCGTCGCTTCCCGCAGCGAGCTTGCCCGTGACGACGAACTCCATCCCTTCCGCAAGCGCGGCGGGAATCTTCACCTCGATCATGGATGGCGCACTGGCATTCAGGGCGGCCGCGTAGCCGCCATGCTTGAAGGAGCGCATCGCATGCGCCAGCAACGGACTGTTGAGCGGAAATTCGCGCTCCAAGTGCTGCCGCACCTTCGCCGCTAACTCGGGTGTCGGCGCTTTGCGCCACTCGACCATCGGCGCAGGCAGATCAGGCGCGGCCTCGATCGACGCAGGCTGACTGAGGAAATGCCACGCGCCATGAGGGTTGCCCGCGAGAATGTTTGGCGACACGTCCTTGGCGAGATCCCAGATCGTCTTGCCATCGTGCAGCGTGAGATTGATCGTGGTGAGGTCGCAGACGTGATTCCCATCGCGCGGGCCTATGACAAGCGCGATGACGTCGCCGCTCATCACGGCCACATTTTCAAACGGGCCCATCGGCAGCACAGTCGCGCCCTGGGTCACGCCACTGGCGAGCGTCTCGCTGGTGTTGCCGCGCCGAACTTCGAGCGCCCAGGTGATGCCGTTGCCGCATTCGGGATGCGCGTCGGACACATCGCCGCTGATGCGCAGCTTGCCTTCGACCGGGCTGCGCCATGCGGCGACCACCGCGAGCTTCGGCGAGGGATGCGCGGCGACGCTGTGCGCTTTCATGAGACCCGGCGTGCGCACGCTTGCGTCGGAGGAGTTCGCCAGCACGCTCAGCGCCTGCTCGCCGGTCCAGCCTTTGATGAAATTGTAATCCGGCGTGCTCTCCAGTTTCTTGGTGAGCAGCGGTTCGAGCTTGGTCGTGCCGTAGCCGAGGTATTCGCGCCATGCGGCGAGCTGGCTGGCATCGGCATCATCTTTCCCAGTCGCAATGGCCGCGAGACAGGCCTCCGTGCTTTCGATGACCTTGCGACGCTGCTCTTCCAAATGCCTCACCAGCGCGGGAAGATCGCTGATTGGCAAATCGGGTCTGCCCGCAGCGACGAGACGCGGATTGTCCCAGACTGCCGCGTCCTGTTCCGTGCCATCGCCCGCATCACGGGTGGTGAGGTAAAGCGTCACATCCTTCCCGCCGGTCAGCTTCACTCGCATCTCGTGGTTCGACACCAGCGGTGTTACCGGTTCCTGCCAGGCGTTCGGGCCATTCTCTTTGCCGATGTGGCCCACGCTGGTGAAACGCCACAGCGCCTGCTGCCAGGCTTCGATGTCTGTCGCCACGAGCTTTTTTTCGCGATACTTCGTGCGGAGCGGATCGAGCAAAATGGAAGGCGCCTTCTCCGTGAGTGCCGTGCGCAGTGTCGCGAAGTATTTGGAGTTCAATCCCTCGGCGCTGCCTTTGCCTTGGAGTGCGTCTAGGTACTGCGCCACAGGCAGCCGGCCACCGGAGTTCGTGTCGAATTTCACTCCTTGGAGATTCATCGACTGCGCGCCGCCGGACTCGCTGTAGCGCGCATAGAAAGAGCGGATCTTCGCCAGGGTCTCGTCCGTCCAGTCACGCGAAGACGTGCTCGCGGAGAAGTGCATGCCCGCCGGCGTCAGCACGGCGTGACTGGCGATGTCCTTGGCCGCGTCGAGATATTTTGTGAGCAAGGCAGGCGACATGACGAGCGCTGCGCCCGCATTCGTGAATCCCTCGCCCGCCGCGCCATCGACCGGGAACTCCCGCGCTGGATCGAGCGACTCCACTCCGGTGAGATCACGCAGCGTGTAGGTGTACTCCATGTTCGAGAGCCGCCGCAGCACCACCGGTCCCGGATCACCTGCATTGGCGAGAGAGATCTGGTCGAGTGTGCCGCGCACCCAGCCGACGAGCTGTTTTTTCTCCTCCGCCGTGAGCTGCTTCTCCTTTTTCGGCGGCATCTCACCCAGCTCGATTTGATCGAGCACGTTTTCCCAAATGTGCGGCTCCTTGTGGATGTCCGAGGCTTCGAGATCGAGATCACCCTTCTGCTTCTCGGTCGAGTGGCAGTTCAGGCAGTGAGTTCGGAGAATGGGGCGCACTTCAGCCGCGGAAGCTGCACCTAGAAGGAGAAGGCCGATGGAGAAGAAACGCATCACACTTCCTCCAGCATGAGTTTCGCATCGCCGAAGGTTTTCGGGCGCACTTCCATCTTGTCCATCATCGACATAAAGAGTCGGCAAAGCTGGCGTTCGGGTTTGGCTTGGTAGTCGAGCGTGCGGCCGGTCTTGAGGCGGCCACCCGCACCGCCGAGGACGATGACGGGGAGCTGGTCGTTGTCGTGTTTGGCACCGGCCATCATGCTGGAGCAGTGCATGAGCATGGTGTTGTCCAGCAGCGTGCGCTCGCCTTCGCGGATGCTGTCGAGCTTCCGCGCGAGGTAGGCGAGCTGCTTCATGAAGAACTGGTTCACCTTCAGGTAATCCTCGCCGTCGCTGTGCGAGAGGAGGTGGTGAATCATGTAGTCGATGCCGTGGCCGGGCTGCTGGATGCTGGGCAGGTTCGGGAAACGCAGGGCGCTGTGGTCGTTGTTGAGCTTCAGCGTGGTGATGCGCGTGGTGTCGGTCTGGAAGCCGAGCACGAGGATGTCGCACATGAGCTTCATGTGCTCGGCGATGTCCTGTGGGATGCCATCGGCGGGGCGCTGCATGTTTGGTTTGTCGAGCGTGGGCCGCCAGCCTTGCAGCTCGCCGCGTTTGCCCGCGTTTTCGATGCGCTTCTCCACCTCGCGCACGCTGTCGAGATACTCATCGAGCTTCCGCTGATCGCTGCTGCTGATGCCGCGACGCAAATTCCGCGCGTCAGCCAGCACGGCATCCAGCACGCTCTTATCGGCTGGCGAGGCATCGTCTTTGAAGAGCCGATCAAAGGCCAACGCGGGGTAAAGCTCCAGCGGTGTCGGCGTAGTCGGCGATGACCACGAGATGTGCGAGCTGTAGAGCATCGAGTAGTTTTTATGCACCGATGGATTCGACTTCTCGCAGGCCAAAACGAGGCTCGGCACCTTCGTGCTGCGTCCATAGGTCTGCGCCAGCATTTGATCAAAGCTCGTGCCGCTGCGAATCTCGCCACCGCTCGCGATGGGAGCACCGGAGAGCATGTTGCCCGTCTGCGAGGAGTGGATGTTCCCTTTGCGAGCCTCCTCATGATACAGGCCGCGCACGAACAGCAGCTTCTCTTTGAACTCGCTCAAAGGCGCGAGCACTCGCCCCAGCTCCATTGTCTTGCCCTCCCCCTTCGCCCACCATTCTTTGGATTGGAAACCATTTCCGGAGAAGGTCACGCAAAGGCGCACCGGAGCCTCGCTGGCCGGTTTATTCTTCTTCGGCTCATCGCCCCAGACATTGACGGATTCCATCCACGGCAGCGCCATGGTGACACCTGCTCCGCGCAGGAAGGCTCGACGGTTGAATTGATGGGTGTTCATGGGGGTTCTTGGTTCTTTGGGGGTTGCTTATGGTCGCATCCTATCACTCGCTTTCTGGCAGTGCGGGTAGCCAATCGCGCCAGCCTTGGATGTGCTCGCGCATCATTTTTTCGGAGGTTGCGGGCGGCTGGCTGCCAAAGGCTTTCACGAGTTGCTCGTGCGATGCAGCGGTGCGCTCACGGGTATCGAGTTTTTGACCCCGATGCTGGCGGTGCAGGCGTCCCAGCCACAACTCGAGCTCACTGCGAATCGAGCGCCACAGCTTCAGGAGTCGGGTGTTGCCGCTGAGTGTCAGAATGATCTCGTGAAACTCCAGATCGAGCCGCGTCACCTCAGTCAGAGACCTGGCTTTTCGTGTGGCGGCGATGTTTTTCTCCAAAGCGGCAGCACTTTCCCGCAAAGCTGGAACGGCGAGCCGCGCGGCCATCGGTTCCAGGGTAAGACGCAGCACATAAAGCTCCTCGAAGTCTCTCGGTGAGAGTTCCTTCACATACGCCCGCCCTGTCTCGCTGAACTCGACCAGGCCATCCCTCTCCAACGCAAACAAAGCCTCCCGCACCGGCACGCGGCTCACACCCAACCCCCGCGCCACCGCAGCTTCAGCGAGCAGATCACCCGGAGCCGCCCGGCCATCGAGGATTTCACGCCGCAGCCTGTCCGTGGCGGTGTCGGTGCATGAAGATAGCGGGAGTGTGTGGATGCTCATACGGTATACTGTTCGGGCGCTGTTAATTCGGTAATCCGAAAGCTATTCTATCGTCAATCTGGCGAGAATGCCTGCAATGCCATGTGCGGCCCGCAAGGGCTGCGTTTGGTTCGCGTATTGGTTTCGTCTTCCATCATGAAACCGTCCTCACATTCACGTCGAGAGATGCTGCGCGCCACCGGCGCGGGGTTCGGCTGGCTGGCGTTTCGGGGGTTGCATGGCGCGCAGCCGGTTAATCCGCTGATGGCGCGGCAGCCGCATTTCCCGGCGCGGGCGAAGCGGGTGATTTTTCTTTTCATGTCGGGCGGGCCGAGCCAGGTGGACACGTTTGATTTCAAACCGGCGCTCTCAAAACAGCATGGCAAAGCGGTGAGCGACAAGAATCCGACCTCGGTGTACTACCAGAGTCCTTGGGAGTTCCGACCGCGCGGGAGTAGCGGGATGATGGTGAGCGATCTGCTGCCGAACATCGCGCGTCACGCGGACGATCTGTGCGTGATCAACTCGATGCACACGGATCACAGCGCGCATCCGCAGGCGATCCTGCAGATGAACACGGGGAGCTTTGCTTTTGCGCGGCCGAGTGTGGGATCGTGGGTGGTGCATGGGCTGGGCACGGAGAATCAAAACCTGCCTGGCTTTGTGACGATCAATCCCTCGTTCTCCGGTGGCGGCGGGCTGAAGCACAGCGCGTGCTTTCTGCCTGCGGCGTGCGCGGGCACGCAGATCGGTGATGGCGGGAGCGGCTCTGGCGCGGGCGCGCCGCTGAAATCACTGAAGGACTTCGAGCTGCCGTTCATGAAGAACGCGCGGCTGGATGCGACGGCGCAGTGGCATCAGCTCGAGCTGGTGCAGAGGCTCAATCACGAGCGGCTGGCGCGTGATCCGGCCAACGGGATGGTGGAGGGACTGATCTCGAGCGCGGAGCTGGCCTTCAACATGCAGCGCGAGATGCCGGAGGTGATGAGCTTTGCAAAAGAAAATCCCAAGACGCTGGAGATGTACGGCATCGGGGACGGCAAGGCGACGGATCACATCGGGCGCGCGTGCCTGATGGCGCGGCGTTTTTGCGAGGCGGGTGTGCGCTTCGTGCAGGTGAACCATGATTTTTGGGATGATCACACTGACATCTTCAAGGGACATCCGAAACACGCGCTGGAGACGGACCAGCCCGTGGGCGCGCTGCTCACCGATCTGAAACAGCGCGGTCTGCTCGAAGACACGCTGGTGCTTTGGGGCGGCGAGTTTGGCCGTCCGCCGATTCTAAATAAGAACAAGGGCCGCGATCACAATGCCGTGGGTTTCACCATGTGGCTCGCGGGTGGCGGCGTGAGGCCAGGCATCCGCTACGGAGCGACCGAGGAGACGGGGCAGACCGCAGTGCAGGACAAGATGCACCTGCACGATCTGCACGCGACGATGCTGCACCTGCTGGGCATGGATCACACGCGGCTGACTTACCGATACGCTGGCCGCGATTTTCGCCTCACCGATGTCTATGGCGAGGTGGCGAATGGGATTGTGGCTTGAGGCGGGTTACTTGAGCGCCGCCGCCACGAGCTTCTCGAGCTTCACGATGTCCTCGCCGAATTTGCGGATGCCCTCTGCGGTTTTCTCCGTAGCCATCGCGTCTTCGTTGAGCATCCAGCGGAAGGTTTTCTCGTTCATTTTGATGCGCGTGAGCTTGGCTTTCTTCGCGCCGGCTTCGTTCAGTTTCCGCGTGAGCTTGTCGCTGGAGGCTTGTAGTTCGCCGAGGAGTCCGGGGCTGATGGTAAGCAGGTCGCAGCCGCACAGCTCGGTAATCTCGCCTTTGTTGCGGAAGCTCGCGCCCATGACCTCGGTCTTGTGGCCGAAGGTCTTGTAGTAGTTGTAGATCTGCGTGACGGAGAGCACGCCGGGGTCTTCAGTCGGCTTGTAGTCGATGCCGGTGCTCTTTTTGTACCAGTCGAGAATGCGGCCGACGAACGGAGAGATGAGCCGCGCCTTGGCCTCAGCGCAGGCGACGGCCTGGGCGAGCGAGAAGAGGAGGGTCATGTTGCAGTTGATCTTCTCTTTTTGCAGCTCGCGCGCGGCCTCGATGCCTTCCCAGGTGGAGGCGATCTTGATGAGGATGCGCTTGCGGCTGATGCCGGCTTTCTCGTACATTTTGATGAGCTGATGCGCTTTCTCGATGGTGCCCTTGGTGTTGAAGGACAGGCGCGCATCGACCTCCGTGGAGACGCGGCCAGGGACGATCTTGAGGATCTCGAGGCCGAAGAGAATGAGAATGCGGTCGAGTATGGCCTCAACCTTGGCGTCGTCCTTCAATCCCTTCTTGCCTTTGATCTCAGCTACGGCTTGATCGACCAGGCTGCGGTACTCTGGCTTTTGCGACGCGGCGAGGATGAGGGAGGGATTGGTGGTCGCGTCCTGTGGTTTGTAGGCCTTCATGGCCTCGAAATCTCCGGTGTCTGCGACGACGATGGTGTGCTTCTTGAGCTGGTCGAGCTGGTTCATGTTTTGGGGCGGCGAGAATAAGGGCAAAGGAGCGCGCCGCAACCCGGCTTTTCGAGCCGCGCACATGAATCATCCTGTGCATATATTGCGTTTTACTGGCAAGAAGCGCGCGGATTGAAGGTTCTTTCCTGCCCCGCGCGATTCCTTGAGTTGAATCTGTTTTTCTGAATGACCAATCCCCCCCCATCATACGAGCTGGAACCGGAGCAGCGCACTTACGTCGTGACGTGGACAGCGACGCTCCTGCTCATCCTCGCGTTTGTCCTCGGCCTCATTCTGTTTCCGCCGCTCTTTGAGCCGTTCAAGGGCGAGGTAAAACCAAACACGTTGTTCTTGGGGCGCTTTCATCCGGTCATGGTGCATCTGCCTGTGGGCGGGCTGATCGTGCTGGTGGTGATGGAGCTGGCCATCCTCTTCGGGCGCATGGAGGAAAAGCTCGGGCCTGCGGCGCTGCTCGTCTTGTTTCTCGGCTCGGCCGGCTCGGTGGTGGCGGTGCTCTTTGGCATCATGCTCTCGCGCGAGGGGGGTTACTCGGGCGGGAGTTTCACATTGCATCAGGGCATCGGCGTGGCGGCCACGGCCGGTGTGCTGCTCGCGCTCGTGATGCGCATCATGGCGATGGGCAGCGGGCACCGCGGAATGATGGACGCCTATCGGATCGTGTTCTTCGGCTCCTTCGGCCTCATCGGTCTTGGCGCGCACTTCGGCGGCAACATGGTGCATGGAAACAAATACCTCACCGAGTACGCGCCGCCCGCGGTCGCGGAGCCGATGAAGGGCATGGAAAAGTGGCTTCTCAGTCTCGTGGATAAGGACAAGGTTGAGCCTGCGCCAGCAGTAGTGACTCCTAAACCGCCCGCGCCTGTTATTGAGCCACCAAAAACCGTGCCCGTAGTCGTGGACAGCACACCGCCCACGACGCCACCTCCGCAACCCGAGACCGGAGGCCAGGGCACAGGCCCCGGCGATGACGGAAAGCTTGTCTTCGATCACCTCATCATGCCGATCCTCGAAACGAAGTGCAACAAGTGCCACAACGAGGAAAAATCCAAGGGCGATCTGCGCATGGACACTCACGAGGCGCTCCTCGTCGGTGGTGAGGGCGAGCCAGGGAAAACCGTCATCCCGGGCAAACCCGACGAGAGCCTCGCCATTGCCCGCATCAAGCTTCCCATTGATGACGACGAACACATGCCGCCCGAAGGAAAAGAGCAGATGACCGACGAGGAAACCGCGCTGCTCCACTGGTGGATCCAGCAAGGCGCATCCAAAACGCAGACGGTCAAAGAAGCCCAGTTCCCGGATGCGACAAAAACCCTCGTCGAGAACCTTCTCAAAAAGTGACCGCTCAGAAATCTGAAACCCCAAATCTGAAACCCATGAAATCCCTCCTCCTCACCCTCCTCGCGCTCGCCTCCATCAGCTTGCGCGCCGCTGACCAGCCGGCTCTCGACCCCGCCGTGAAAGCGGCGATGGACAAGGTCAACGCATCCGGCGCATCGCTCATGCCCATTGCCGCTGACGCGAAAACATTCCGCTTCACCGCTCTGAACGTCGCCAAGGACTTCACCGATGCCGGACTTGCGCCGCTCGCGCCCATTGCCGACAAAATCACATCACTCGATCTCGCGCGCACCAAGGTCACCGATGGCGGACTCGCCGCGCTCGCCGCGATGAAAAACCTCACCGAGCTGCATCTCGAAAACACCAGCGTCACCGACGCGGGGCTTGATCACCTCAAAGCCCTCGCCTCGCTCGAATACCTCAATCTTTACAACACCAAGATCACTGATGCCGGCGCGCAAAAACTCGCCGGCCTCGGCAAGCTCAAATCGCTATACCTCTGGCAGACCGGCGTGACGAAAGCAGGCGTGGCGCAGCTCAAAGCCAAGCTCGCCAACGCGCATGTGAACATCGGCTGGACCGCTGAGGACGACGCGAAGCCCCGCCCTGTCGCGGCAGCGCCCGCAGTCGCCGCTGCGGCGACTCCAGCCAAACCTGCCGCAGCACCGGCCCCCGCCCCGGCAGAAGCAGCCGCAGCGCCCGCATCCGGTGGCAAGCTCGATGCCGCCATTGCCGCCAAGGCCGTCATTTATAAAGACATCATCGCGCCCATCGTCTCCGAGAAATGCGTCGCCTGCCACGGCACCGAGAAAAAGAAGGGCAAGCTCCAGATGCACGACTTCGCCAGCATCATGAAGGGCGGCAGCGACGGCGCGAACACCGTCATCGCAAGCAAGGCAGCGGACAGCCTCATGATGAAACGCATCGCGCTCCCCGCCGATGACGACGAGCACATGCCGCCCACCGATGAGAAGCAGCTCACCAAAGAAGAAACCGCCCTGCTCGCTTGGTGGATCACCAACGGCGCCTCCGAAACCATGACCGTCGCCGCAGCCAAGAGCGATCCCGCCGTCGAGGGCATCCTGGCCGCATTGCTCAGCAAAGGCGTGCCAAAAACCGCCGCCAAAGCCGTCGCCAAAGTCGAGAAACCCAAGGCCAAACCGCTCACCGACGCCGAGAAAAAACTCATCGCCGAAGCCACCGCCAAAATGGTGGCGCTCAACGCCTCGCTCATGCCCCTCGCGCAAGACACCGAGCATCTCCGTCTCAGCGTCATCAACGCGGCTGATAAATTTGGCGACAAAGAACTCGCCGCTCTCGAACCCGTGGCTGCGCAGATCGTCTGGGTCGATCTTGCCCGCAGCCAGGTGACGGACGCCGCGCTCGATGTGATCGCCAAGATGCCGAACCTCGAGCGCCTGCATCTCGAAAACACCAAAGTCAGCGACGCAGGTATCGCCAAGCTCGCCGAATTGAAGAACCTCGAATACCTCAACCTCTACGGCACCAAGACCACCGACAGCGGCGTGGCAAAACTCGAAGCTGTGAAGTCGCTCAAGAAACTCTTCGTCTGGCAGACTGGCGTGACACAAGCCGGAGCAAAAGCGCTCGAAGGCAAAGTCCCCGGCCTCGCCGTGAACGTCGGATTGACCGAAGCCGAGATCGCTAAACTCACCGCACCACCGCCTGCGCCACCACCCGCGCCCGAAGCAAAGAAGGACGACAAAAAAGCCGCGAAGAAAGACGACAAGAAACCCGCTGCAGCACCCGCCGCAAAGCCCGCCACCACACCGCCCGCGCCCGCGAAACCAGCCGCCACACCGACCGTCAAGCCAGCGACCACACCGCCCGCGCCAGTGAAACCTGCTGCAACACCAGCCGTGAAACCTGCGACAACACCGCCACCTGCTGCAAAGCCCGCGACACCGCCAGCCACACCCGCCGCGCAGCCGAAGAAGCCGTGAGGCGCAGTTTTCTCCCGAAGTTGAAAGCAACGGCCTTCGGTGACCAAGCCCAGGATTGGAACAACCCTGGGTTCCGCCGGATAAGAGTTTCCATTCAAGTTTTGTCCCCAACGGGGGTTGCGTCCGTATCGTCAATGCCATCGACCACCGCCTTTGCCTTGGCCATCTTGCCTG
>JANPIW010000098.1:0-4489 GCA_031425215.1 Verrucomicrobiaceae bacterium | reverse complement strand
CGCGAGGGCCGCATGCTCGACTACGGCCTGAACATCCTCGTTTACGCCGGACCCATCCTCTCAGGCGCCTCGCTCATCGATCACATCGAGGACTTCGAGGAGTTCTCAGAGATCGGCTGGACCCAGCTCGCCGCGCTCGCCATGCGTGACGACTACGCCCGCACCCTCGCGCCTTATGTGATCGCGCTCGGCAGCGTGTATGTGCTCTTTTATCTCTGGTCCTACCACCGCCTCGTCAAAAAAGGCTACCAAGTCTCCCCGCAGAAAATCCAGCTCTACGCCGTCACTTCGCTGATCTCGATTTACACCTGGGGCACGAACCCCCTCGGCATGGCGCTCTTCGTCATGAACTTCTTCCATGCCTGGCAGTACTTCGCCATCGTCTGGGCCATGGACAAAAAGAACATCGCCCAAAGACTGCGCATCCCGCAAAAGTGGGCGCCCATCGGCGTCCTCATCGCTCTGCTCGTGGTCGGCTTCTCGTACGGCACCTTCATGGAGCTGGACAGCGGTGACTTCGCGTTCCTTGCCATCACGGTTTCCATCATGCACTTCTGGTGGGACGGCTTCATCTGGAGTGTGCGAAAGAAGCAGGTCTAGGCGCGGCGTTCAGGAGCCATGCACGTCACGAGCAAGCTAGCATTCATCGGTGTCGCCGCCTTTGTCTCAGTGACATGCCATCTTTCGGCACGGCAGCCGAACATCCTGCTCATCGTCAGCGACGATCAAAGTCCCGACACCATCCGCGCGCTCGGCAATGCCGCGATCGAGACGCCGCATCTCGACCGCCTCGTCGCGCGGGGCACCAGATTCACCCGCGCCGTCGCCGGCTATCCGATCTGTCACGTCAGCCGCGCGGAGATCATCACGGGCTGCTGCGCCTTCCGCGCTTATCCAAACTACCCGCTGCCTCCCATTGATCCAAAGCTCGCCTCGTTCGCGGGCACGCTGCGGGACGCCGGCTATGCCACCTGCTACACCGGCAAGTGGCATAACGACGGCGGGCCAAAGCGCTGGGGCTACGAGAAAACCAGCGGTCTCTTCTCCAGCGGCGGAGGCAAAGACGGAGCGCGCATCGAGACGGACACACAAGGCCACCCGGTCACGGGCTACACCGGCTGGACGTTCAAAGGCGCCGATGGCAAAGCGGAGATCGAGAAAGGCATCGGTCTCACTCCACGCACCAGCGAGCATGTCGCGGATGGCGCGATCTCGTTCATCAAACAGAAGCAGCCGCGCCCCTTCATGCTGCATGTGAACTTCGCCGCGCCGCACGATCCGCGCATCATGCCGCCCCGCTACGAAGGCCGCTACGATCCGGCGAAGCTGAAGCTGCCGGAGAATTTCGCGCGGCAGCATCCGTTCGATCACGGCAACCTCACAGGCCGCGACGAGACACTGCTGAACAAGCCGCTCGATGAGGCCGACTATCGTCGCGAGCTGGCCTGCTATTATGCCGTGATCACTCACATGGACGAGCAGATCGGCCGCATCCTCGCCGCGCTCGACGAAAACGGCGCAATGCAGGAAACCATCGTCATCTTCACCACCGACCAGGGTCTCGCAATGGGCCGCCACGGATTGATGGGCAAGCAGAACATGTACGAGCACACCATCGGCGTGCCGCTCGTGATCACCGGCCCAGGCATTCCCGCGAACATGAAATCCAACGCGCAATGCTACCTGCGCGATCTTTTCCCGACATGCTGCGATCTCGCCGGCATAACGATCCCGCCCACAGTCCAGGGCCGCAGCCTCGCGCCTGTTTTGCACGACAAGGTCGCGCACGTTTACGATTTCGTCGTCACCTGTTTCACCGACACGCAGCGCGCGATCCGGGACGAGCGCTGGAAATTCATCCGCTACCCAAAGGCGGAACGGGTGCAGCTCTTTGATCTGCGCTCCGATCCCTTCGAGATGCGGAACCTAGCGGATGATCCCGCCTCATCTGCGATCCTCACGAAACTCAGCGCGCAACTCGACCAGTGGCTCAAAGATAATGGAGACATCCCGCGCTGATGACCGGCGAGATGCAGGCCCGCGTTTGACACCGGTGGCTTTGCGTGGCAAAGCTCGGGCCGCCATGAACAAAACCAGACTCTTGCTCATCCTCCTGGCCGCCTTGTGGTGCGGCATTTTGATCGCCGCGCGGATGGCGGTCAGCGGCAAGGCTTCCTACTATTTCCTTTCCTGGAATCTCGTGCTCGCAGCTCTGCCCCTCGTGGTGAGCGAGATCATGTCTCGCTCAAAGTCTTGGTTCGCCATGCTGCTATTCCCCGCATGGCTGCTGCTGTTTCCCAACGCGCCTTATGTCCTCACCGATCTTTTCCATCTGAAGCCGCGCCCAGGCATTCCGCTCTGGTACGATCTGCTGCTCCTGCTCTCGTGCGGCGGGTTTTCGTTTTTCCTCGGCTTGATCTCGCTCAGGCAGGTGCATGGCATCATCACACGAATGAGCGGTGTCATCTCCGGCTGGCTCATCGTGATCGTCTCCATGTTCGCCGCAGGGTTCGGCATCTACCTCGGGCGCTTCCTGCGCTGGAACAGTTGGGATGTGATCACGAACCCTTTGTCTCTTCTCTCCGACATCGCGGGACGCTTGCTGCACCCGCTGCGTCACATCGAAGTCTATGCGATGACGTGCGGCTTTGGAGCGCTCCTCGTGCTGGCTTATGCGTTGTTTGTGACCAGCTCCGGTGACGCGTCGGATCAAAGCCGGATGCGCGCGCCTCGCTGAACGTCACACGCGCCACGCAAGCTGCTTGCGCTCCCCATTCCACGCGTGATCGGCGATGTGCGTGTGGATCGTGAGGTCGATCCCGCTTTCACTCAGCCGCGCCATCGTCCATCCGGTGGTGGATGTCGCGGGATTACCCACATACGAGACAGCAGGCGTGTTGATGATGTGGATGTCCTGATGCGCCGCAAGGCTCCAGTGATGGATGTGTCCATGAACAAATGCCTTCACATGCTTCCGTGGTGCGAGCACCTGCCAGAGCGCCTCTGAATCCTCCAGCCCTCCAGGAAAATGCTTCGGATCACCGCCGAGTCTAGGGTTGTGATGCGCGACAATGATCGCCGGTTTCGATGCGCGCGCGTCCAGCTCCTTCGCGAGCCAGTCGAGCTGCGCGACGCCCAGCTCGCCTGGTGCCTGGTTCACGGTCTTGAGGGAGTCGAGCAGAAATAGATTCGCCAGCCTGGTCTCCACCACGCCAGTTTGCCTGCCGTTTTGTGTGATCGAGGCGATCTCGCTCTTGCCGAGGGCCGCAAAGAACATCGCGCGATCATCCTGATTCCCGAGCGTGAGATGAATCCGCAGCCCGGCATCGCGCAGCGGTTTGATGAGTTCGAGAAACCGGGCGTAATCTCCTGCCTGTCCGTCGAGCAACGCCAGGTCGCCATTGATCAACACGGCGCACGGACGTTTCTCAAGCGCGAGCAGCGCCTTCACCGTCGCCTGCAAATGCGCGGGCGCGGGGGCGTCCGCTGGCTGCTTCTGTCCGATGTGAGTGTCGTTGAGGATGGCGACGATCGTCTCGTCCGCCGCCTTCGCCGCTGTCTGTGAATAGGCCGGCAGCAGCAGCGAGCCGCCGAGTCCGGTGATGAAATTCCTTCGTGAAACGTGCGGCAGATGAATGGGCATGGCGGGAAATGTTTCGGCGCTGAGGCCGTTCATTGACCTCCTACCATGCTCCGCTCATCCTTCTTTCACGCTCTCTTCGCGCTGTTCATAGTCACGATCTCATACGGCGCTGAACTCCGCTGGTTCAAAGGCAACACGCACACGCATTCGCTCTGGAGCGACGGTGATGATTTCCCCGACATGATCGCCGCGTGGTATCGCGACAACGGCTACGACTTTCTCGCCATGTCAGATCACAACATCCTCGCGCGTGGCGAGAAATGGATGGCGGAGGCTGCCATCGAGAAGAAGAAGGTCGTGCTCGGCAAAAAGGTGCTCGACAAATACCTCGCGCGCTTTGGCAAGGACTGGGTGACCACGCGCGCGACAGCGGACGGGAAGCTCGAAGTGCGTCTCAAGACGCTGGAGGAATATCGCAAGCAGCTCGAAAAACCGGGCGAGTTCCTGCTCATGGAGGCCGAAGAGGTCACCGCGAGCCTTGGCAAGATACCCGTCCACATGAACGCGCTGAACGTTTCCGAGGTGATCAGGCCCGTCAAAGACCTCGCCACCGTGCGCGAGGTGATGCGCGCGAATTTGCAGCTCGTCGCCGAACAAGCCGCCAAGACCGGCAAACCCATGATCACGCACATCAATCACCCGAACTTCAGATGGGCGCTCACCGCCGAGGACCTCGCGCATGTGATCGAGGACCGCTACGTCGAGGTGTACAACGGCCACCCGCAGACCTTCACTACCGGCGATCCGACGCGCGCCACCTCGTCGATGGAGCAAGTGTGGGATGCCGCCAACACCATCCGCATCACCGAGCTGAAACAGCCGCCGCTCATGGGCATCGCCAGCGAC
>JANPIW010000097.1:0-3336 GCA_031425215.1 Verrucomicrobiaceae bacterium | reverse complement strand
CTTCCTGGCCGGGCTGGGCTTCGGCGATGCCGCCGCCGGAGTCACCGTCGTCATCGTTGCTATCGAAGGGGTTGTATTCGGGCGGGTCGGGGGCGGGTGCGTTGAGGGGTGAGCCGGGCGGGGTGACGCGGATGTTGGGGAGGGGCTTGGGGGGCGGGAGCGGGGTGGGGCGGAAGTCGCCAGGGGCGGGTTCGTTTCCCTGCTCACGCAGGAGACGGAGGCGGTGCTCATCTGCGAGGTAGAGCTGCTGGCGCAGATTCTGCTGCTCGCGGTCTTGCTCGTCTTGAAGGTCGTCGATGATGCGCTGCTGGGGGCTGTCTTCGGAGTCGCGCCAGTCTTCGTCCCATTCGTCGGCATCAGGCTCGGCGTTGCAGTGGATGTCCACGCACCAGGGGAGGCGGGTGGTGGTGAGAAAGGGGCGGATGGCGTCGATGACATCGCGCAGGCGGCTGATGGCGTGGACTTTGAGGAGATCGATGCTGGTGCCGCGGTGGACGTGGGTGCCGGGGGCGGAGAGGAAGAGGGATCTGACTTCATGGTCGCGTTGGTGGCGGCGGGAGCGGCCGCCGACGCGGATGCCGGGGATGTCGCCGAGGCCGGCGAGCTGGAGGCAGCCTTCGAGGCGGGCGGCGATCCAGCGGTGCTCGGACTCGTGCATGAAAGGGCAGTCGTGCCAGGGTGGTGGGGATTCGTGGCTGGGATTCTGGCGGGCGGTGATGGCGGCGGTGCGGCCCTCGCGGTCAAGGACGATGAGCTGGAGGGGGAGCAGTGGACGGGGCGTGGGAGTGGTGAAGTAGTCGTCGGCCGGGGTGAGGAGCATCTGGACTGTGCCGAGGTCCGGCTGGGGAGTGTCGCAGCCGGAGGCGAAGATTTCGCGCAGGCTGGTGGAGTCATTGAGGGGTGTCCAATCCTGGGGGCGAATGCTCTGGACGGCGAGCTGGAAGAGGGAGGGGATGGCGGTGACGCTGCCGACTTCCTCCAAGCGGGGGCTGCTGAGGCGCAGGTGAGTGAGGTGGCGGAGGGCGGCGAGGGGAGCAAGGGAGGTGAAGAAGCCACTGATGCAGGCGACGCGCAGGAGGGGGTAGCGCTCGATGCCGTCGAGGCGGTAAAAGGCGCCGCCCCAGAAGTGGACCAGGCGGGGCATCTCGGGGAGCTGATGGAAGTCGCGCAGGGAGGCGGCGAGGCTGTGGACGGTGTGGCCGCCACTGATCTGGAGGTGGGTGAGAACAGGGAGGGCGGGAAGGCCGATGAGGGAGCGGCCGTTGCTATGCCAGTCGAGGTGAGTGAGATGCGGGAGGGTGTCGAGGCCGGTGAGGATGGGCCAGGGATGCTCGGTGTAGATACTGAGATCGCGCAGCTCACGACAGGCGGCGAGGTCGGAGTAGTCTTCGATTTCGTTGCTCCAGAGGGAGAGGGAGCGGAGGGCGGGGAGGTGGCGAAGGATGTCGAGACGGATAATCTCGAGGCCTTGGACGCAGAGTGTGTGGAGCCAGGGCAGGAAGCGCAGGAAACTGAGATCACGAATGGGGCGGTCGTTGTTCCAGTGGTAGAACTCGATCATGAACACCTGTGGCAGGAGGGGGGCGAGGAGACGGATGCGCTGAGGGCTGAGGACGGGCTGGTAGGCGGCATCGAAGCGGCGAGCTTCACGCATGAGCCGGTCAGCCTCATAGTTGGCGGGGGCTTTGTCATCACCTCTGTAGTGATGTGCATAGACGAACTCAAGGAGCTGAAGAATGCCGAAGCGCTCCTCAAGAGTGCGAGAGGGATCGGTGGCCCAGGTGATGAAATCCTCTGCGGAGGGGCTGGTCAGAGGGGCGGCGTGCGTGTCAGCAATCATGCAGGGGAGTCTTGACCTTGTGCGGCAAAGAGTGACGGATGATCTCCACATTTGCAAATCATCTCGGCGCTGCTCGTCGCAACGGCAAGCAGGCCAATAGCGGGAGGCTATCGAGTCCGCGAGTGCATGACAAGCCTGCAATCGGCTGTGATACTGAGTCCTACCATGCCCTCCTTCTCATCCATCCGCGTCACCATCTGGAACGAGTTCGTCCACGAGCGCAAAAATTCCGCCGTCGCGCAGATCTATCCGAAGGGCATTCACGGCGCGCTGGCGGAGGCGATGTCGAAGCACGACGACTTCCAAGTCCAAACGGCGACGCTGGACGAACCGGAGCAAGGATTGCCGCAGGACGTGCTGGATCAAACGGACGTGCTGCTGTGGTGGGGTCACGCGGCTCACGATGCGGTGAGCGATGAACTCGCCGCGCGTGTGCAGCAGCGTGTGCTAGCGGGCATGGGCTTGATCGTGCTGCACTCGGGGCATTTCTCGAAAGTGTTCAAGCGGCTCATGGGCACGACCTGCGCGCTCTGCTGGCGCGAGGCGGGCGAGCGCGAACGCGTGTGGGTAGTGAATCCCGGCCATCCCATCGCGGCGGGCATCGGCGACTGCATCGAGCTGGAGAACTCCGAGATGTATGGCGAGCCGTTTGGCATTCCCACGCCAGACGAGCTGGTCTTCGTCTCCTGGTTCCAAGGTGGCGAAGTCTTCCGCAGCGGCGCGACATGGACGCGCGGCAGCGGACGCATCTTCTACTTCAGCCCCGGCCATGAGATTTACCCGATCTACCATCACCCCGACATCCAGCGAGTGATCGCCAACGGCATCAGATGGGCGCGTCCGCAAGGCGCGGCCCCGAACACGCCACGTCACGTGCCGGTGGAGCAGGGGCGGGAGAAGATCACGACGCGCGGCGGGAGCGTGCATTGAATCACTGCCGCGCGATGTTCGCCCGACCGCCGCGCAGCACGAACTTCTGAATCTTGCCCGTCGCTGTCTTCGGCAGTTCGGCGATGAAGGTGAAGCCGTGGGGCACTTTGAAATGCGCAAGATGCTCGCGACAGAAGGCTCGCAACTCCGTCTCGGTGGTCGTCGCCTCAGGCTTGAGCACAATAAACGCCTGCGGTGTCTCGCCCCATTTCTCGTGCGGCAGGCCCACGACGGCGGCTTCTTGCACGGCAGGATGGCGTAGCAGCGCGCCTTCGATCTCGATTGAAGAGATGTTCTCGCCACCGCTGATGATGACATCCTTCCACCGGTCGCGGATTTCGATGTAGCCATCGGGATGCACCACAGCAGCATCGCCGCTATAAAACCAGCCGTCGCGGATCGCCTTCTCGGTCGCCTCGGGATCGTTGTAGTAGCCAGCCATGACCGCGTTCCCGCGAATGATGATTTCTCCCATCGTGGCTCCATCACGCGCGACTTCGTTGCCCGCGTCATCGACCACGCGCACCTCGGCGTTCGCCAGATACTCCACGCCCTGCCGCGCCCTG
>JANPIW010000096.1:0-6123 GCA_031425215.1 Verrucomicrobiaceae bacterium | reverse complement strand
GAACGCGGCGATGCCGGCCTGGGAGCCGATGGCGCGTGCAGGGTAGTCGTCCTCATACGGGTGGATGCCACCCCAACGGCGGCTTTGTCCGGCCTGATCGGCCGCGTCGTAATAGGTTGTCCATTGGAGATCGACGTTGGTGCTGGGGCCGAGGTCGATCTGCATGGAGTTTGCGGCGATGGTGTGATGGTGGAAGCCGCCTGGGAAATTGGGGCTGCCAGTTATAAGCGTGAGCGCCTCGGCGGCGGAGCGCGAGAAGGTGGAATGGCCTGAGACGTAGCCGGGGAATGCGGGGGTGTTGAATGTCTTGCGCTGGAAGGGCAACCAGTCTTTGGCAAGCATCCAGGTCACGAGGCTCTGATGGGTGGCGATGGATGGCGCGGGCAGGTTACTCGGGTGCTCACCGGGCCAGGAGAGGACGGCGATCTGGCCGATGTAGTTGGTGCCGGACTGGAAGGAGTTTGTCGCGACATCCCAAATCTGCGCGTGCTTCTGTCCAACGGCGGCGGTGCCGGCGGTGATGACCTCGACGACGTTGGTTTCAAGCGGCAGACCTTGCGGGTGATAGGACGGGCCGCCGGAGTCGGATGACTGGCCGAGGGTGCCCATGTAACGGATCATGGTGATAGGTCTCATGCCGGAGTAGTAGCGCTTGAGCGCCCAGGCGGCGCAGGCAGCGTCGTGCGTGGCGGCTGCGAGTGAGAAATAGGTTTTTACATCCCATTCGAGATCATTCACGGTCGGGCCGGTGCCTCTGATCTTTTTCACGGTGAGCGGGTTGTCAGCGACCTCATTGGCCATGACCTGCCAGTGTCCGGGTGGTGTCTCGGAGTTGGGGCCATCGGCCCAATATTCGGCAAGCACGCGGACGAAGTCGCCCCTGATCACGTTGTTCGGGGCGTAAGGCTGGCCAGTCACGGGATTGAGCGCGCTGCCTGCGCCGGTGTCTTCGCCGAGGGGATTGTTGCCAATGGCACCGGGGGAGATGTCGATGACGGCGGTGTCGTTGAGTTTGGCGCTCTTGCGCAGCACATCCATGGCGTTCTCTTTGTAGGCGGCCTCGCTGGCGCTGGGATTGCCCGGTGTGCTGAGGCGCGAGGGCGGGCCGGGGTCGATCCAGGGTTTAGTGGGATCGGTGCGCTTGAGTGCGAACGGAACGGTGGAAAGGCCCTGCACTCCGACAAAGGTCTGGGTGCCGCCGGGGATGGGAATGCCGTTTTGCGCGACGCTGACGGACAGAGAGAGCGGCTGCCAGAGATTGGGATCGGTGCCCTGGGGAATGCCGTAGCCGAGGGGCATGTTGGTCTGGGACACGGCATTGGTGCCTAGCACGCTGAGGGGCTGGTTCAGATTAGGATTCACCGTCGCGTCGTACGCCTGCGGAAAAGCGGTGCCGGAGAAGCCATCGGTATTGCCCCAGTCGAGAATGGCCTGGCCGATGCGCTTGCCGACCTGAGCCGGGGTGGTGCCGGAGGTGACGCCTGACTGGCCGGTGGCGGTGGAATAACCAAGCGCGGTGAGCTGTGCGTCAAAGGCCGAGAGTGATGTGGCCGCACCTGCGCCTGACGCAAAGCGGCTGCGGAGCACGCGATAAGCAGCGTAGCTGATGGCCTCGTGACGCGCCGCTTCGACGTTGCCGGGCAGTGGCGTGACTTTTTCATTGTGGATGTAGCCAATGGCGGTGCCGTCGTACGCAGCCCAGGCATTGTACATCGCGGTGGAGGTGTGATGCAGATTGCGTGCGTGCGCGGGCGGGTTTGGCACGTTGCGACGGATGGCGGCGAGCATCTGCTCGTTCCACACGCGCGCCGCTGTTGGGGTGACTTCGATGATGCGATACACCGTTCCGACCGTAGGAAGGACATCGGTGAATGTGCCGGCAGAGCCGAACGAGAAAGCCTTGTAGTTTGAATCAGTCCACGCGCTGAAGTTGGTGGACTCCTGCACTTTATAAAACCGGCCAAGGATTTGCGGCCACGTCACCACGGAGTTGCCGTTCGCCTGCATGGTGACAGTGGGCACGATGGTTTCGCCTTGAATTGTGGCGCTCCAATATTTCTCCGCCTTGTTGAATGCGGAGATGCCGGCCTGTGAACCTATGATGCGGGCGGGGTAGTCGTCCTCATAGGGATGGATGCCACCCCAACGGCGCGACTGGCCGGCCTGATCGGCGGCATCATAATAGGTTCTCCATTGGAGATCGACAGGTGCGCTGGGGCCGAGGTCGATCTGCATGGAGTTGGCGGCGACGGTGTGATGCTCAAAGCCGCCGGGAAAATCGGGGCTTCCGGTGATGAGTGTGAGCGCCTCGGCTGCGGAACGCGAGAATGTCGAGTGGCCTGAGACGTAGCCGGGGAAGGCTGGCGTGTTGAAGGTTTTTCTTTGGAAGGGCAACCAGTCCTTGCCGAGCATCCATTTCACAGTGCTCTGATGCGTGGCGATGGATGGCGCGGGCAGATTGCTCTGATGCTCGCCGGGCCATGATAGGACGGCGATCTGGCCGATGTAGTTTGTGCCGGGCTGGCTTGAGTTTGTGGCCACGTCCCAGATGAACTCGTGCTTTTGTCCGGCGGCGGTTGTCGCGACGGTGATGACTTCGGTCACGTCGGTTTCCAGCGGAATGCCTTCGGGATCATAAGACGGGCCGCTTACGTTCGATGACTGGCCTTTGCTGCACATGTAGCGGATCATCGTGATGGGCCTCATGCCGGAGTAAAAGCGCTTGAGCGACCACGCGGCGCACGCGGCGTCATGCACGGCGCCGGAGAGGGAGAGATAGGTCTTCACATCCCATTCGAGATTGCTTACTGTCGGGCCGACGCCTTTGATCTTCTTTACGGTGAGGGGATTGTCGGCGACTTCGTTGGCAAGGACATGCCAGTGTCCGGGTGGAGTCTCGCTGTTCGGACCATCGGCCCAATATTCAGCGAGCACGCGGGCGTAGTCGCCTTTGATGACATTGTTAGCGGCGTAAGGCAGGCCGGTGACGGGATTGGTGGCGGAACCTGTGCCGTCGTCGGTGCCGATGGGGTTGTTGCCGATGGCGCCGGGGGAGATGTCGATGACGGCGGTGTCATTGAGTTTGGCGCTCTTGCGCAGCACGTCCATGGCATTCTCTTTGTAAGCGGCATCCGAGGCGCTGGGATTTCCCGGCGTGCTGATGCGTGAGGGCGGGCCGATTTCGATCCATGGCTTGGTGGGATCGCTGCGCGTAAGAGCGAACGCCTGGGTGGAAAGGCCCTGCACACCGACGAATGTCTGTGTGCCGCCGGGAATCGGGATGCCGTTTTGCGCGACGCTGACGGAGAGAGAGAGCGGCTGCCAGAGATTTGGATCGGTGCCAGCAGGGATGCCATAGCCGAGCGGCATGTTGGTTTGGGAGACGCTGTTGGTGCCTAGCACGCTGAGCGGCACATTCATATTGGCATTGACGGCCGAGTTGTAAGCTTGAGGAAAGGCCGTTCCGGAGAAGCCATCGGTGGCGCTCCAATTTAAAATCAACTGGCCGATGCGTTTGCCAACCTCGGCGGGCGTGGTGCCGTTAGTTACTGCGGCTTGTCCCGTGGCGGTGGAATAACCGATATTGGTGAGCTGCGTGTCAAAGCTCGCGAGCGATGTCGCCGCACCAGCGCCAGATGCGAAACGATTGCGCAGCACACGATACGCCGCGTAGCTGATCGCCTCGTGGCGCGCGGCCTCGATGTTTCCAGGGAGCGGCGAGACTTTTTCATTGTACAAATAACCGACCGCCGTGAGGTCGTAGGCGGCCCAGGCATTGTACATTGCGACCGCGGTGTGATGCAGATTGCGCGCGTGGGCGGGTGGGTTTGGCACATTGCGCCGGATGGCGGCGAGCAGCTCCTCATTCCAGATTCGCGCCGCCGATTGCTGTGCATGGGCATTTTCAACGCTTAAAGCCAGGAGCGGCATCAGCACCACGAGCAGGCGGAGTGTAAGGAGGCGCATAGTTTTCTTGCGAGGAAAGGTTGGAGGTGAAACTCAAGCGCGACGCGAGCGACGGAAGAGTGCGCACGCGCCGACCATGACGAGCAGCGCGCTCCCAGGCTCGGGCACGGCGGCGATGCTGGCAAGGCGCAGCTCGGTGCCCGTGTCATTGCCGCGGATCACGTCATCGACCTCAAAGGTCGAGAGCGTCTCGCTGCCGTGCATCATCGGGTAACCCCAACCGGTGGTGGAGGTGAAGATGCCCCACTCCGTCGCAAGTAACGGGTCAGCGTGATTGAACACCCACGCGTACATTTGCGAGCCGGTGGCAAAATAGAAATCCTCCGCATTGATGATCTGTCCGAAGACATCGCCGGCGGCGAAGAGATCATTGATCACGATCTGCTGCCCCGGCGCGCCAGATTGGTTCACTGTGCCGGCATTGATGATGCTCTCGGCCAGCGGCGTGAAGAGGCTGTTCACTGCCGCGTAATCATCGCTTGTCTGCAGCGTGGTGAGATTGCCGCCGATGACATTGAACTGGCCGACGCGGATGACCGAGCCTGCCCCCAGCAGGCTGCCGCTGGAGCTGGTGTATTTGGAGCCGCCGTTGCTGTTCACCGTGACGGACACAGGCATGGCCTGCGCCGTGGCGGCGATGAAGGCGAGGGCGCTCACGAGTGGGAGTAGGATGCGAGGTTTCATGGCTGGAGTATTTGAAATCTAAAATCGAAGCGCGGCGGCTAGGGCACGACGGGAGCGAAGCGGACGCGGTAGAAACAGCGCGGCGCTCCGGGCGCGGCGATGCAGACGCGAGTGTCAAAGTCCGCGTCCGACGAGACCACGCTGCTGGGCGCGGCGGTCCAGTTGAGCAGATCCTGCGAGCACTCGGCGGTGACGGCCACGTCGGGCAGGTTGCGCGGCGCTTTGAAGGTGAAGATCACACCGCCCGCGTCGCTCGCGATGTCGCTGCGCTCCTTGTCGTGCGATGTCGGCGTGAGCAGCCAGGCGTATTCGGCGAAGTTGTTGAGCTTGTCGTGGTCGGGATCAGCATCGACGGCGGTGATCGCCGCGGCGGAGCCGGGCGCGAATTTCTTCATGCCCCAGTTTCCGTAAGTGAGCAGCGGCGTGCCGAGGCGCAGTGCCGTGGAGGCCACGCTGCCGCGCAGCGCCGTGACGCCCGCCGCCGTCGAGAGCGTGCGCGCTCCGAGCTTCTGCGGCATCGTCCATTCCGCCGCCGTAAAGATACCCCACTGCGTGTAATCATACGGACTCATCGTGTCAAACATCCACACATAGAGCTGCGTGCCCGCCGCGATGTAGCTGCCTCCCACATTCGCGATGGTGCCAAAGACCTCGCCCGTGGTCGGAAATCCATTCGCGCACAGCACGTTCCCCACCGCATTCGATTGCGCGATGACGCCCGCGCCCGCGATGGCCTCGCCCAGGGGTTTGAACCACGCGTTGAGCTGGTTGAAATCATGTGTCGCCGCCAGCGTCGCGTCGCGCGTCGCGGCGGGCAGATTGAACGTGCCCACTCGGATCGTCACGCCAAAGGGCAGCACACCGCCGCTCTGGCTGGCAAACTGCCGCCCGCCTGCCGTGGTGAGCGTGACACTGCCCGCATTCACCATGCCGGTGGCCGCGAGCGCGAGGATGAGGATGAGAGGAAAGGTTTTCATCAGAGGCAAAACAGCGCCGGGTTACGGAGCGACGGGCGGCGGCGCGAAGTGGATGGTCTTGGCCGTGTTCACATTGATCACCACACCGGTGCCTGCGGGCAGCGAGGTGTTCGTGGCGTTCTGGCCGAGACCGTCGATGAGGTTGGTGCCGTTGCTCAAAAACGTCCCGCCCGATGCCAGCGTGCCAGGGGTCAGCAGGCCCAGCGAGTCATTGAACGCCTGCATCGACGACGTGACGCCCAGGGAGCCGAGCGTCGTCGTGGCCGCCTGCGGATTGAGCGCGCCGATCACATTGGGCACATTGGCAAAGGCTCGTACACGCGTGGACGTATCCTTCACATAGCAAGCCTCGCCGCTCCCCAGCATGAGCGAGAACGCACTGCCCGCCGCGATCACGAATCCCTGCCCCGGCCGCACCACCACATCGCTGGCCTCCGCGCCCAGCGAATTCACCCACAGACCGCTGCCCGCATTAAAAAAATAAGTGCTCTGCGCC
>JANPIW010000095.1:0-1928 GCA_031425215.1 Verrucomicrobiaceae bacterium | reverse complement strand
GGCTCGACGAGGCCGCGGCCGAAGAAATGCGCCCAGAAGCGATTCGCGAGATTGCGCGCGAACCATGGGTTTTCAGCAGTGGCGAGCCAGCCGGCGAGAATTTTGCGTCGGTCTCCATCCGGCGTTGCGTCGGGCATTGGTGTGCCGAGCGGATGCGCGTGGATGATCTCTTTGGTGCGCGGATGCTTCACCTCCGCATTGCCCTCGATGAGCAACGCCTCTTTTTCGTCGCCGAGTTTTTTGAACTGCACCTGCTCGAAAAATGCGCGCATGGAGTGATAGTCGCCCTGAGTCCAGCGGTCATACGGATGCTGGTGGCACTCCGCGCAGGCGATGCGGATGCCGAGGAAAACCTGCGACACCGATGCGGCCAGCTCGCCGGGCTTCTTCGAGGCTTTGAGAAAGTATCCCGCCGGTTGCTCGCTCAGCGGCCCTTCGGCGAGGAGCAACTGCCGCGCGAACTCATCCAGCGGAACGTTCTGCGCGACCGCCTCGCGAATCCATGAGTAGTAAGCGTGCGCACCCGGAGCACCGAGCGCGAGCTGGTCTGCGCGAAGCAGATCAGCCCATTTCAGTGTCCACAAATCCACATAGTCCGGCAGATCAAGCAGCGTCTCGACCAGCCGCGCACGCTTGCCATCGCTCGTGTCCGTGAGAAAGCCGCGCGCTTCGTCCGCCGTCGGCAAACGGCCCGCGACATCGAGAAACACGCGGCGCAGATACTCCGCATCGTCCGCGAGACCCGAGGCGCGCAGATTCATGCGCTGCAAATTTGCCTGCACGAGATTGTCGATGGCATTGAAACCCGCAACCGTGTCCGCCGCCACTTGCGGCCCAGGGCGCGGCAGCGTCACCTGAAACACCGCGATCTGCCCCGCATACCGCGCCATCACCGCCGCCTGACCGATGGACGAGCCACTCGTCACCACGCCGCTTTCATCCACCTCGGCGACCACGCTGTTGTTCGAGTGAAACTGCGCCAGCCACGTCACGTCGGTTTGCTTGCCATCCGCAAGTTCCGCGATGACGCGCAACGGCTGCCGCTGCTCAAAGCCCATGATCTTCTGCTCCGGCTCCACGCGCACGCGAACCAGCTCGCTGCGATCTTTTATCTCATAAGCCGCGCCACTCGCGATCCACTCGCGCAGGATCGAATACTCGCGTGATCCCACCTTCATGCGCGCGCCGCCCGAGTGCGGAACCTCCGCCGCCGCCTTTTGCAGCATCAGGCTCGCATCAGGCGCAGCCATCATCACACGCCGCCCGCGCGACTGCCGCACGATGGCTTCAAAGTCGGCCGCGGGATCATTACCAAAGATGGAAAGCTTGAACCCATTCATCCCCTCCGCCTTGCCATGACACGATGAGCTGTTGCAACCAAACCGGCTCAGCAGCGGTGCCACATCATGCACGAAATCCGGCGCCGCCGCCGCGAACGACAGACAGCAAAGCCAGAGCAGGACGGAAAATTTCACGCGGAATCTACGCGACGACCGGCTGCGTTCTCGCGTGATGGGCCTGCTGCGTTAAATCTAACTCTGGCTTGTGGCGGGCGGAGGCTCTCGGGCGATCTCCGCGCAACGATATCCAAATCCCGGGCCTTTGATCGTGCTGAGATCGACGACGCCATCCCGTCTGCGGAAGAGACCGGGATGCACGCGCTCCTCAGCCTCTGACGCGGCGGGATAAAACTGCATCGCGTTGCATTCCACGCCCTGGATCGTGCCGGCGTGTGCGGCGAGGCGGACGTGCGGGATCATCGCCAGCATGGGGTTCGTGAGGTCCTGCACCATCAGCGGCATCGCGTGGGCTTTGGCCCAGCAGAGACTGAGCAGCGCGCCGGTTTGTGTTTTGCAGGTCTTCAATGCGACACCGCTCCAGCCAAGATCGCGACCGAGGCGCACGAAATGCCAGTCGTGCGCGCTCTC
>JANPIW010000094.1:0-6013 GCA_031425215.1 Verrucomicrobiaceae bacterium | reverse complement strand
GCGGCGCTTTCAAATCAGCCTGCCGAGCTGGGGCGCGCTGAGCGACACAGAGGTCACGACTTTCTTCCGCGAGACATGCGGGCGCTTCCCCGACTGCGAGTTCCTCCACTACAATCTCATGCGCACCGGCCGCATCATCACCGGCGCGGAGTATGGCAGGCTCGCCGATCAGCATCCAAACCTCGTCGCCACCAAAAACAGCACCGCAGATGAAGCGCGCCTGCGCAGTCTGATGAACGACGCGCCGCAGCTCCAGCATTTCATCACCGAGACCGGTTTTGCCAAAGCGGCGATGATGGGAGAGTGCGGTTTCCTCATCTCCTTTGCGTCATCAAACTTTGCGCGCGCCACGGATTACTTCCGTGCCGGTCGCGAGCAAGACGCAGCGAAACTCGCCGCCATCTCGGCAGACTTCGACGGCCTCATCGCCGCGTTCAAAGAAGCCGTCGGGGACTCTGCCCACATGGACGGCGCATTCGACAAAATGTTCTGCCGCATTCACGACCCTGAGTTTCCGCTGTGCCTGCTGCCTCCCTATTCGTCGGTCAGTAATGATGCTTTCCATCGTTATGCCGAGACCTTGCGCGCCACCCACCCACGCTGGCTCCCCTCATGAAGATCACCGGCATCAAAACCATTCTCCTCACCGGGCCTTACAGCGCCGATCCTTACATCCTCGCCTGCCGTCCGCGACGCAGCGCGGCGTTTGTCGAGATTCACACGGACGCGGGCGTCGTCGGTGTGGGCGAGACCTACGCGGGATATTTTTTCCCGGAGTCCGTGCCCTGCATCGTGGATTTCTTCGCGCCCATCCTCATCGGCCAGTCGCCTGATGACGTCGAGGTGCTCTGGCAGCACATGTACCGCAGCGGAAACTACTGGTGCCGCGTGGGCCTCGGCGTCGCGGTGATCAATGCCATCGAGGCGGCGCTGTGGGATTTGCGCGGGAAGATGCATGGTGTGCCGGTTTATCAATTGCTCGGCGGGCTCAAACACAACCGTCTGCCTTGTTATGCATCGGGCGGGCCGAGCAATTATCCCAAGTCTGAACTGGCGGCAAAACTCGACTTCTATCTCGGCCTCGGCTTTCACGGCGTGAAGATCGCCACCGGCTCGTTCTCAAAACAAGATGGCTGGCACATGCCGCTGGAGCCGCGCGAGGCGGCTGATTTCGAGGCGGACAAGCTCACCTTCGCGCGTCAGCACGTGGGCAAGGATGTGCGGCTCATGCTCGACGGTCACATGGGCAACAATCCCGACGCGACTTGGACGCTCGACACCGCGCTCGCCGTGATGAAGGCGGTGGAGCCGTTCGATTTGTTTTTCTTCGAGGAGCCGCTGCATTACACCGACCCCTGGGGCTACGCGGAACTTTGCAAGGCGACGTCGGTGCCCATCGCTGGCGGCGAGGTGCTCACTGCCGCGTATGAATGGAAGATCTTCGCCGAGGCTGATGCGTTCGACATCGGCCAGCCTGACGCGGCGTACACTGGCGGCCTGGGAGAGCACCTGCGCGTCGCTGCAATGATGGCAAAGCGCGGACGCAAGGTGGCCACTCACGCCGCAGGCGCCGGCGGCGCTCTGATGCAAAACATCCACGTCGCCTTTGCCTGCGAAAACAACCTCATCTGCGAAATCCTCCCCGCGCTAGGCGGCATCCACCTCGACATCGCGCGTGATTTTCATTTTGAAAACGGCGACGTGCTGCCGCCGGAGCAGCCCGGACTGGGCATCACGCTGACTGATGAGATCAAGAACCGCTACCCGTTCGTGCCCGGCAGCGGGGAGTTCAACAGCGTGCCGGGAAAAGTGCTCGTCGATTAAGCCATGACCACGATCATCGCCGACATGCAGATCAAGGAGGATGCGCGACGCGACATCGAGCACCGGCATGACGCGCGCATCGTGCCGCTCGCGGATGCCACGCCGGAGATGATCGCCAGCGCCGCCATCCTGCTCTGCGGCGCGGCACCCGCGTGTTTGGACGAGATGCGCGCGCTGCGTTTGATTCAGCTTTTCTCCGTGGGCTACACGCAACTGCACGGACACGGACTCGTCGCGCGTGGCGTGCGCGCTTGCAATGCGCGCGGCGTGTTCGACACCACCATCGCCGAGTGGAACATCGCCATGATGATCAACCTCGCTCGCGATCTGCGCGGCATGATCCGGCATCAAGAGCAAGGTGTGTGGCAGCGAGGCGACGGCCGTTTTCAAAGAGCAGTCCGCGGCTTTACACTCGGCATCTGGGGCTATGGCGGCATCGGACGCGAGACCGCGCGGCTCGCCAGGACCCTCGGCATGACCGTGCATGTGATGACGCGCGATGGCATCCACCCGCGCGTCGGAATGTATGAGGTCCCCGGCACGGGTGATCCCGACGGCACTCTGCCTATTCGCAGCTTTACCAGTGGTGAGGAGATGGCGTTTCTGAGCGATCTCGATTTTCTCATTCTCGCAATGCCACTATCGGCCGCCAACACTGGCATCATCGGCGAGCGCGAGCTGCGCGCGATGAAGCCCTCCGCCTTCCTTCTCAATCCCGCGCGCGGTCCGCTCGTCCAGGAGGCCGCTCTCATCCGCGCGCTCGATGAGCGCTGGATCGCAGGAGCCGCGCTGGACACGCATCATCATTATCCGATGCCGCCCGAGCACCCGCTCTGGCAGATGCCGCACGTCATCATGACACCGCACATCTCCGGCTCGGACAAAAGCCAGCACTTCCTCGACAGCGTCTGGGACATCATCGCGCACAACATCGCGGGCTTCCTGGATGGCGGGCCGCTTTGGAATGAACTCACGCAGGATGAACTCAACGCCTAACACTGCCATGAAACTCGCCGTCCTGCTACTCACCACGACCGCACTCGCGCAAAGCGACATCAAGCCGCAGCCCACGCACGCGAACATCAGCTACGGCACGCATGAGCGGAACAAGCTCGACATCTGGTGTACAAAATCTGACCAGCCCGCGCCTCTGGTCATCTTCATCCACGGCGGCGGATGGGCGGGCGGAGACAAAGCCGATGTGCCCGTAAAGCTTCTGACCGCGATGCTTGACAAAGGTGTCTCCGTGGCTTCCGTCAATTACCGCTACTCGACGACCGCCCCGCTGCCTGCGCCGGTGCATGACGTGGCGCGCGCCGTGCAGCTCCTGCGCATCAAAGCGGGCGAGTGGCGGCTCGACGCAACGCGGATCGGCGCATACGGCATCTCCGCAGGCGGTTGCACCACGCTCTGGCTCGCATGTCACGATGATCTTGCAGACGCGCGCAGCAGCGACCCCGTCTCGAGGCAATCCACCCGCCTCCAGGCCGCCGTGGGCATGTCACCTCAGACCTGCCTGGAGCCTGACATCGTCATTAGCTGGGTAGGTGACCAGATCATGAATCACGCGATGATCGCGAGGGCGGTCGGCGCTACGAAGGGCGACAATGTGCGAAAACCAAAACCCGGTTGGGTGAAATTACTCCGCGAGTTTTCTCCCATCACGCATCTCTCAAAAGACGATCCGCCCATGCTGCTCTCAAATCCGAGGATCGACCCGCTGCCAGCGGCATCAGCCGGCAGCGGCATTCACCATGCGATGCTCAGCATGAAGTTCCAAGAGCGCGCCACGAGCCTCGGCGCGACCTGCCTGCTCCGCATCGAGGACAAACCTTCCGCCGCGCTGCCTTCGCCGGAAGATTTCCTCTTGCAGCAGCTATCCCGCTGACGTTCCACTGTTCTGCCGCGAAGGAAGCACACGCTGCCTCACCGCCACCGCACTTTTTCCATCATGAAACTCCGCCCCTCACGAATCCTCCGCGAACTGCGCTCCGGCCAGAACTCCACCGTCATCAAACTCAACCTCGGTGATCCGCGCATCATCGAGCTGGCCGGCCTGGCAGGAGCCTCCGCCGTGTGGCTGTGCAACGAGCATGTGCCCAATGACTGGCTCAATCTCGAGCATCAAATCCGCGCCGCGAAGCTCTACGACATGGACACCATCGTGCGCGTCAGCAAAGGCAGCTACAGCGACTATGTGAAGCCCTTCGAGTGCGATGCCACTGGCATCATGGTCCCGCACATCACCAGCGCCGACGAGGCGCGCAACGTCGTCGATATGGTCCGCTGTCGCCCGCTCGGCAGCAAACCGCTCGACGCAGGAAACATGGACGGCCTCTTCTGCCAGGTGCCGCTGGCCGACTACGCGCTGCACTGCAACACCGAGAAATTCGTCATCCTCCAGATCGAATCACCCGAGGCCCTCGAGAAGGTCGAAGAGATCGCCGCCGTGCCCGGCTACGACATGCTGCTCTTTGGCGCAGGAGATTTCAGCCACCGCATCGGCAAGCTCGGCCAGGCCACCTGCGCCGAGACCGTCGCCGCCAGGAAGCGCGTCCACGCTGCCGCGATCAAGCACGGCAAACACGTCGCCGTCGCCTCCTTGTTCGGACAGAGAGAGATGCTGGTGGAAGAAGGCACGCGCGTGTTCACACTCGGCGCGGATGTGATCGAACTGGGGAATGCTTTCAAAACACTCGTCAGTGACTTCAGCGGCGCGGGTGCTGCGACGGCGAGTGACTCCGTTTACAAATCCAAGTGACCCCAATGCCCACCTCCTTCTCACTCAAAAACAAAACCATCCTCCTCACCGGCGGCGCGGGCCTCTACGGTCGCGGCCTCGCTGCATCTCTCGCGGAGACCGGGGCCACCCTTATCATTGCCTCGCGCGATGGAGCGAAGCTTCAGGCCGTGGCCGACGAGGAAACCGCCAAAGGCCATCGCGTGTTCGCTGAATCACTCGATCAAGGCGATGAGGCCTCGGTAATCGCGCTCAAGCAACGCATGGAGGAGCGGCACGGTGTTTTGCATGGCCTGGTGAACAACTCCGTGCTGCGCCCCATGAAAGGCGCGAACGGCGCTGTGGAGCAGTTCGCGGAATCCATGCGCGTGAACGCCACCGGCATCATGCTCATGCACCGGCACTTTGGTAGATGGATGGCCGACGCGGGACGCGGCAGTATCGTGAACATCGGCAGCATCCAGGGCATGATCGGCCCGAGCTACGAGCTCTACACGGGCACGAACATGGGCGACATGCCGCCGGATTACTTCTTCCACAAAGGCGGAATGATAAACCTCACACGCTTCTATGCCGCGCTCTACGGCCCGCAAAGTGTGCGCGTGAACTGCCTCTCACCCGGCGGCTTCTTCAACAACCAGCCCGAGCCGTTCCTCACTCGCTACGCCGAGCACACGATGCTGGGCCGCATGGCGGACGACGACGACCTCGGCGGAGCGGTCATCTTCCTGCTCAGCGACGCCTCGCGCTACATCACCGGCGTGAACCTGCCCGTCGATGGTGGCTACACCGCGAAGTAACCGCCTGTTGAAGGTGGTGGGCAGGAATGGATTCGAACCATTGAAGGCGTAAGCCAGCAGATTTACAGTCTGCCCCCGTTGGCCACTTGGGTACCTACCCGTTTCGATCACCTCGAAGCGTTCCGCACCCCTTGGGAGGACGCGGGCGGCGATGTAATTGCGCCGGCACTCTTTTGCAACCGCAAAAACGAAGGTGGTGAAATGCGCCTCGCCACCGGACACTCTGGTCACGCCGCGTTGCCGCGCAGTTTCTTCCAGACGAAGCGGAACGGCCAGGTCACCACCAGGAAGACGCCGCCTGCGATGCTGGAGACCAGCTCCATCGGTATCATGAAGGGCCGCAGCAGCGGGCGCATGATCGCCCTTGCAGCCGGCAGCTTCTCGTAGGCGATGTGGCCCAGCAGGATGAGCACGATGCCGCCAAATTTCGCGACTTTCTCAATGTGATAGTGCCCGCTTTCACCACTGATGATGGTGATGCCGAGCCATTCGACGGGCTTCTTGATGCTCAAATCCCACCACAGCTCAAAGCAAAGCAGCATGCCCACGAAACCCACGAGCAGAAACGCCGTGTGCTCCAGCCACGGATGTCTCTCCAGCAGCTTGATGCAATAACCGGCCACGAGGCGCAGAGTGATGATGCCGATGG
>JANPIW010000093.1:0-4952 GCA_031425215.1 Verrucomicrobiaceae bacterium | reverse complement strand
CTGCCGCAGTCCAAAGCGCTTCGCGCCTCGATACGG
Organism: Verrucomicrobiaceae bacterium; assembly: GCA_031425215.1. GTDB lineage: Bacteria > Verrucomicrobiota > Verrucomicrobiia > Verrucomicrobiales > Verrucomicrobiaceae > JANPIW01. The sequence goes on along the minus strand of JANPIW010000093.1, from coordinate 4,916 downwards.
CATAGCCGGAGTGCCATCAGCACATAATAGCGACCCAAGTTTACGCTCTCTTTACACGTCCGCTCTTGTGCTTGCTCGCGTGATTTCGTAAACTCGTGAAATCATGATTCGGGCTTCCTAACAACATCAGCTCCCGAGATGAGTCACTCAATGCGCGCTTCATCACCACTCCTCGCTGTCTTGTACAGTCTCGTTGCATCGCTCGCGTTTTCACAGACGCCGCCCGCGCCGCCGCTTCCGGCGCCGGTTGTTCCGTCCGCTGACAACACCAAGCTTCCGGTCCGTGAACGCGAGCGCACGGTTTATGTGCCGTATGAGGATCTCGAGAAAGTTTTCCAAGACGGCGGTCGCGGTGTGTTTCTGCCGTATCGCGAGTTCCTTGAGCTTTGGAATGAGCTGTCTTTGAAGCGCGAAGAGATGGACAAGCCGCCGACGGATGGCGTGGTGTCGCGCGCGGAGTACACGGGCCGCGTCGATGGCGCGACGCTCACGCTGGATGCGAAGATCACGGTGGAGTCGTTTCAAAAGAGCTGGGTGTCGCTGGCGCTCGGTGGTGCGGACATGGCGGGGATCGGCGAGGCGCAGACGGGGAAGGCAGTGCTGCAAACGGCTGCGGATGGGGTGAAGATTTTGCTGCCGGAGAAGGGCGTCTATGAGTTGTCGCTGAAATTTTTCGCGCCGGTCACGCAGGCAAATGGCAAAAGCAAAGTGAAGCTGGCGCTGCCGCGTGCTGCAGTTTCAAAACTCACGGCGGCGATTCCGGGTGATGGTTTGGAGTTTGAGGTCGCGCCTGCGGCTGCATTCACGTCGCGCGCGATGGGCGCGGGGCAGACGGAGCTTTCGTTCTTCTTTGGCGCGGGCGCTTCGCATGATGTGTCGTGGGGCGCTCCGCAGGGTGCGACGCAGCTCACGCCTTTGATCATTGCGGACACGAAGCTGGATTCGTCCATCGGTGCTGGCTCCATCGCCACGAGCGCGGCGATCAGCTACCGCATCATGCGCGCGCCGGTGAGCAGCTTTCGCATCAGCCTGGCCACCGGGCAGGAGGTTCTCGGCGTGGTGGGCGATGATATTAAAGAGTGGAACCTCGAAGCTGGTGCCGTTGCAGGTCGGCAAACGCTCGTGGTCACGCCGAACAAACCGGTGAAGGACAAGTATGCGCTGTCGCTGTCGCTTGAGTCCACCATCGCGAAGCTGCCCGCCGAGGTGTCCGTACCGGACCTCGTGATCGAGGGCGCGTCTTATGCGCGCGGCACGGCGAGCGTGCGGAGTGAGTCGCAATTTGATGCCACGCCGAAGTTGCTCGATGCCGTGGCGCGCGCGAATGCCGCGTCTGCTGCCGCGCCTCAGGGCATGATCGCCGTCGGCAGTTTCCGTCTGCTGAAGCAGCCGTACAAACTCACGCTCGATGTAGTGGAAGCGAAGCCGCAGGTGGAGGTGAGCAGCCTCACGAAGCTTGATGTGCAGCGCGACGCGGAGAAGATCGACGTGGAGTTCGATTTCAATGTGCGCCGCGTCGGTGTCTTCGAGACGCGCGTCGCTTTGCCAGCGGGTCTCTCGATCACCACGGTCAAAGGCGATGGCATCGGCGAATGGAACGTGGAGACGACCAGCGCGGTGCAAACACTCGTCGTGAAACTGCCGCAGCAGAAGACCGGCGCTATTAAGTACACCGTCAGCGCCCGCCAGCTCCGCTCGCAGCCGACAGATGATCTTACCGCGCCGGTTTTCGCGCCGCAGAATGTGAATCGGCACGAAGCCAAGGTCGGCATTGCCATTCACTCCAGCTTGGAAGCGAACACGAAAGACATCGGCGGTTTCCAGCAGGAAGACGTGACCGCGCTGGGCGCGCAGATGAAATCGGGCGGCAGCGCGGCTTCTCTCGCCTTCCGCTATCGCGATGCCGCGAAGCCTGCCGTGCTCGGTTTCAAGAGCCGCGATCCGCAGGTCAGTGTTGAGGTGCTCACGCTGGTGGAGGCGAAGGAGCAATCGACGCGGCATCAGTGGACGCTGGCGTTTGATGTCGCTTATGCGGCGGTGGATCGTTTTGTTCTGGCGGTGCCGAAGGCCATCGCGGGTGAGGTGCGGCTCGTTGATCCGCTGCTGAAGGAGACGAACAAAGCTTTCACGCCTGATCCGGCGAAGATCAAAAACATCGATGCGACTGCGAACGCGTATTGGGAGGTTGTGCTGCGCAGCGAGAAGCAGGGCGCGTTCACGCTCGCGCTCAGTCACGAGAAACAAGGCGCGCTCGAAGCGGGCAAGACGGGCAAGGTCGAGCTGCTGCAACTGCATGTGCCCGGCGCGTTTCAGGAGACGGGTCAGGTCGCGGTGATTAAAGACGACAGCCTGGAGATCCGCTCGTCCACGCCTGAGAACCTGGAGGAGATCGACGCGCGCGAGCTGCATCCGGCTGTGCAGCGGCCTGGTGTTTTTCTCGCCTTCAAATATCGCGCACCGCCGATGAAGCTGAGCGTCGAGGTGGCGAAGAACGATTATTTCTCCGTGCCGCAGGCCGTGGTCACACACGCCGATCTCACCACCGCCGTCGCCACCGACCGCGCGCAATCGACCGAGGTCATCTACTGGGTGAAGAACATCGACCTGCAATTCCTCGTCGTGCGCCTGCCAGCCGGAGCGAAGCTCGTGTCCGACATCATCGTGGGTCGTGAGGCGCAGCAGCCGATGCGACGCGAGGGCAGCGAGGATTTGCTTGTTCGCCTGCCCTCGGGATCGAGCACGAACCGGCAATCGTTCCTCGTGCGCTTTGTTTATGAGATGCCGAGCACGAAGCCAGGTGAGAAGCTTGGGATGCTCGGCACGCTCGCAATTGATCCGCCGTCTGTGGGCGACATCAAAATCTTCGAGACACGGCATCGGTTGTTTTTGCCTGATGCTTGGCATTACACCGCCTTCGAAGGCCCGCTCACGCGCACGGATGAAAACCATGGCTGGGCTGCGCGCCGCGCGCGCAATGTAATGGACGCGCTGCTGCCCGCGTTTGGCCCGCGTGTTTCGAGTGTGGAGGGATCAAACTGGAACGAGCCGCCTCAAGTGGCCGCGGAGACGAGGTCGCTGTTTGATTTCCAAGTCCCCGAGCAAGGCCATCGCGAGACATTGAGAAGACTCGGTCCGCCCGCGCAGATCGTGGCGAGCTTCCGCTCGAAGAAGATCACGCTGGGCTTGGAGGGCGTGGCGTTTTTGATCACTGCGCTCATCGGCGTGATGTGCTGTCGCTGCGCGATGGGATGCAGGCTGGTGTTTGTCGTGTTGTTCGGCTGCGGCGCTGCGCTGATGACGGGCTGGCTGAGTCCGGTGAACGCGCGCGTGGCGAATGCGGTGCTTCTCGCGGTGTGTTTGGTGATTGGGATTTGGTTTGTGTGCGGGTTCTTTAGTGTGGTGCGAGCGATCTTTGGGGGAAGACGGGGCAAGGCTGTTGCAGCACCGACGGTGACGCCAGCTTCGCGGTCGCCATCCGCGCCGCCGCCTGCTGCGTCGCCGGTTGTTACAACCAAGGAGTCAACGCCTGCTGCTGTGAAGCCGCAGCCGGTTACGCCGCCAGAGCCGCCGCCACCACCCGCTGCGAAATTGCCGCCACCATCTCCTGCGATGCCGCCGGACACGCTGGAGTTTCCTGATGTCGGGAATGGGGATGAGGGGAAGGATGGGAAGTGAGGTCACTCGACGCTGTGATGCCGATGAAGACTGAACCACAAAAGAACATGAGGACGCTGCGCGAGAACGTAGGACGAGTGTGTTCTGCGCCACAGGCTTGGAATGCAGGAAGAGTGATCTCGCAGAACTACCCGTCTGTGTCCGGACGCCAGTGTGCTCCCGACGCATCTTTGCTCGTTCGGACGCGCAACCAGACGGGTTGTTCGGCGGGCGTGTCTGTGATGGTTTCGTTCGCCTCACGTGCCGAACAAACCCGTCCTACTTTCGGAGGCAGCCCGCGCGGCGCGCAGCGCTTTGGAGTGCGGCGGCGGAACCCCGGAGGGGTGGAGACGCCGCTTTTACTCTGCGGAGGGCAAGCGGGCGAATCGCGCTTGGGCTTGGTGCGGAGATTGAGATTGCGGCGGACTGAGGAGGTAAAATCATGGGGGGTAAAATCATGTGAGTTTCGTTGCCATGATTTTACCCAACATGATTTTACCGATTCAAGGAATTTGGGTGTTGGAGAGCAAAGAAGGGAAAGCGGTGTCTCTGCCCCTTCAGGGCTGCGCCACCGCACTCCAAAGCTCGCGGCGCTCGCGTTGCTTTTGATTGTGCCGTTTCTTCAGGCGGAGGAAAAGCCGGCGGCTCGTGCGCCGGAGCGGACGGAGCTTTGGGTTCCTTCGGAGAAACTTAAGCAGGTGCTCGCGAAGAATCCGAACGCGGTCTTGCTCACGCCGGAGGAGTACATCGCGCTGGTTCGTGACGCGGGGAAGGTTAAGCCGGAGGACAACGCGACGCCGCCGCCGACGGGGGCGGTGGTGGAGAGTGTTTATTTGTCCGGCAAAATTACGGACGGAGAGAATGCGGTGCGGTTGCAGGGCGAGATCGTGGCGAAGGCTTTGGCGGCAGGATGGTCGGCGGCGGAGGTGACGCTGCCGTTTGTGAATGTGGGGAAGATCAGCGCGGGGGCGGAGGTGTTGATTTCCAAACCAGCGGTGCCAACTACGAAGGGCGAGTCACAGACTCGCGCTCCCAGTGACGGCGCGCTCACGCTTTTCGCGCGCGGCAAAAGTGGCTCGACTCTCCGAGGCGAGCAGAGCGACCGCACGAGCGCGGCGGAGCATCATGTCCAGCTCACGTGTCTCGCTGCGATCAATCACGGCGCGACTCCGGACGAGCGGGTTCTTTTCTTCCGAAGCACATCGCTGCCGACCGTGCTCGATCTCGAATTGCCTCCGGGCGCGCTGATCACACAGGGGCCG
>JANPIW010000092.1:0-20838 GCA_031425215.1 Verrucomicrobiaceae bacterium | reverse complement strand
CCTGGTCGGCGGAAAAAATGCATCGCTCGGTGAGATGGTGCGCGAACTCGCCGGCAAGGGAGTGAAGGTGCCCGATGGGTTCGCGATCACGGCGGAGGCGTTCCGCCATTTCATCCGCGGGGCAGGAATCGACGAGCGCATCCGGGCAACTCTCGCGGACCTCGACACGCACGACATGACGAATTTGAGGGAGCGCGGCCAAACCGTGCGGCAGGCCATTCTCAACGCGACGTTGCCGCCCGATTTGCAGGCTCTCATCGGCGAAGCGTATCGCCAGTTGCAGGGCAGCAGCACCGTGCCGCTTGATGTCGCGGTGCGTTCCTCGGCCACCGCCGAAGACCTGCCCGATGCGAGCTTTGCCGGACAGCAGGAGACGTATCTCAATGTCCACGGCTCGGCGGCGCTGCTGGAGACGTGCAAGCGGTGCTTCGCCTCACTCTTCACCGACCGCGCCATCAGCTACCGGGTGGACAAGGGGTTCGATCATTTCAAGGTCGCGCTCAGCATCGGCGTGCAGCGCATGGTGCGGTCCGATCTTGCCTGCTCCGGTGTCATGTTCACCATTGATACCGAGACGGGCTTTCGCGATGCCGTGATGGTCAGCGCCGCCTACGGCCTCGGCGAAAACGTGGTGCAAGGCTCGGTCACGCCGGACGAATACATGGTCTTCAAACCCACGCTGAAGACCGGTCACCACCCCGTGCTGCAAAAGACCGTGGGCAGCAAGGAATTCAAACTCGTGTATGACTCGGGCGGCGGAAAGATGGTGAAGAACGTCCCGGTGTCACCCGGCGAGCGTGCGAAATTTGCGCTGACCGACGATGAGGTGCTCGAACTCGCGCGCGCGGCCTGCATCGTTGAAGACCATTACTCCGCCAAACGCGGCCACCCGGCACCGATGGATCTGGAGTGGGCCAAGGACGGACTCACGGGCGAGCTGTTTATTGTGCAGGCGCGGCCCGAGACGGTGCAGTCGCGCAAGGATCACAACGTGCTGGAATCCTATGTCTTGGGCAAGCGCAGCACCGTGCTCGCCAGTGGGCGGAGCGTCGGCGCAAAGATAGCCACCGGACGAGTGCGCGTCATCAAGAGCGCGGAGTTCATCGGCCAATTTCAGGAAGGCGAAGTGCTCGTCACCGACAAGACCGATCCCGACTGGCAGCCCATCATGAAGAAAGCTGCCGGCATCATCACCAATCGCGGCGGGCGCACCTGCCACGCCGCCATCGTCAGTCGCGAGCTCGGCGTGCCAGCCATTGTCGGCACTGAGCACGGCACGGAGGCGCTCAAGGATGGCCAGATGGTCACCGTGAGCTGCGCCGAGGGAGACACTGGCTTCATCTATGAAGGCGCGCTGCCCTTCGAGGTGGAGCGCACGAACCTGGAGACCCTCGGCAAGCCGCGCACCAGGGTGATGATGAACCTCGCCAATCCCGAGGAAGCCTTCTCCCTCTCCTTCATCCCCAACGACGGCGTCGGCCTCGCGCGGATGGAGTTCATCATCAGCACTTACATCAAGATTCACCCGCTCGCGTTGATCGACTTCGCGCAGCTAGCCGACCCGCTCGCCAAGGCGGAGATCGAGAAGCTCACGGCGGGCTATACCGACAAGCCACAGTTCTTCGTCGATAAACTCGCGCAAGGTGTCGCCATGATCGCCGCCGCGTTTTACCCGAAGGACGTGATTCTGCGCCTGAGCGACTTCAAGACGAACGAATACGCGAACCTCATCGGGGGCCGAGCCTACGAGCCCGCCGAGGAGAACCCGATGCTCGGATTCCGTGGCGCGAGCCGTTACTACCACCCGCGCTACCAAGCCGGCTTCGCACTGGAGTGCCGGGCCGTGAAAAAAGTCCGCGATGAGATGGGACTCACGAACCTGAAACTGATGATCCCCTTCTGCCGCACCATCGAGGAAGGCCGCAAGGTGCAGGCCGAAATGGAAAAGCACGGCCTCAAGCGCGGACAGGACGGACTGGAGATTTACGTCATGTGCGAAATCCCCAGCAACGTGATCCTCGCGGAGGAGTTTTGCGACATCTTCGACGGTTTCAGCATCGGCTCGAACGACCTCACCCAGCTCATCCTCGGCGTGGACCGCGACAGCGAAATCGTCGCGCCGATCTTCGACGAACGGAACGCCGCCGTCAAAAAGATGATCGCCCAGGTCATCCCCACCTGCCGCGCGAAGGGCCGCAAAATCGGCATCTGCGGGCAGGCTCCGAGCGACTACCCTGAGTTCGCGCGGTTCCTCGTCGAGCAGGGTATCGACAGCATCTCGCTCAATCCCGACACCGTGCTGAAAACCACGCTGGCCATCCTAAAAACAGAAGGGAGCCTTGGATGACCTCCGCCGCTGATGCCGTCGCGCTGATCCGCAGCGGGATGGGTCGCGTTGGTCATGCGCTACCCGAGATGCCATGCGGTGCGGCGGGGGAATGTGCCGCGTTTCACTGATGTAGCGGCAAGTGGACCGGAACCGAGGCGCGCACTTTTTTCACCCAGCTGTGGAAGACATCTCTAACGAACTCATCCGCCTCGCTGTGCGGTAGATGCTCGCCCACCCGCTCGCACGGTGGCAGCCACGGTTCAGCCAGGTGCGCGCCGTCGCCGGTGACGGAGGCCCGCCGCGTAAACGCGTCGAGAACGACCGAGATTTTCTCCGAGGCGTGGTCGTAACTCGCATCGGCGGTGGCGCAAACTTGGAGGCTTCCATCTTGGATCGTGCCGAGGATTTCGTTGATTGACATGTGATTTCCGAAAGCATCGGGCATTTATCCCGAATTGAAATAGAAAGGTGCGGTGAAACGCCGACGGCGCGGACTATTTGAAAAGCGGCCCCCGGATTGCCTTGTCAAATGTCGAGTCTGATTCCAAGCGCATCCGGCTGGCAATGTTCTTGGGTGTTCGTCAACGCCACCACCAACGCCCACGCAGGGACCGGTGCCACATCGCAAGGCGGCGCACGGGAGTGAGGCTAAGTGACTCAATCCTTCTCCAGCCAGTTCTCGCTCGGGAAGAGATCGCCTGCGCGACCTGCGGGCCAAGGCGCGCCTTCGAGTATCCACTGGCGCAAAATGAGGCTCTCGGTTTTCGTCACGCGATTTCCCACCTTCGGCATCACGGCCACGCCAGCGTGCGCACTGGAGAGCGCGAGCAGCAGGCTTTCATCAGGTTTGCCGGGAATGATGCGCGCACCGGCCGCACCGCGCGCGAATGCATACTCGCGGCTGTCGAGGCGGAAGCCGTTCATGCCGTAGGGCGGGCTGTGACAGGGAAGGCACTTCGATTCGAGGATCGGCTTCACCTGATGCGCGAAACTGACCGGCCCCGACGCGGGCAGCCTCCTATACTCAGGAGCAAGTGCGGTTGTTCCTTCGGGCGCGGTCTCGGAGCCGTCGTCTTCATCTGGCACGGAGCGGCAGCCGATGAGCAACGCGGCTGCGACGAGCGTGGCGATTTTTGCTGATGTGATGAGTTTGTTTTTCATGCGAGGTGATCGTCGGCGGTGTCCTGAACTCAGGGTTGTAATCCACAGTGCAATCAGACTATGCAGAACGCTCCGCGTCCATTGTTGTCGTTTGCGCAGCATCACTCTGGCTGAGGGCGACGGCGCGCAAGGTGGGCAAACACCCACCACACATAAACGAGACATGACCCGTTACATCTGGTAGCCTGATCTCAAGATGAAAACATTCTCGCTGATCCTGTCCCTGGCCGCCTGCCTGGCTGTCAACAACTTGCACTCTGCGGAGACTGACCTCGTGGATTTTGTGAGACAGATCAAACCCATTCTCGCCGACCGGTGCATCGAGTGTCACAACTCCGGGTTGCTGCTCGGAGAATTTAATCTCCAAAATCGCGCGCTCGCGATGAAGAAGCGCAAGCTGGGACCAGTGATCGTGCCCATGCAGCCGGAGAAGAGCATGATTTATCTCACACTGACACTCCCGCCAAAGGAGAAAAAAGCGATGCCTGCCACTGGACACCGAATTCCAAAAGACGAGATCGAGACCATCCGCCGCTGGATCCAGGAAGGAGCCCTCTGGCCCGAAGGAAAAGACGGCGCGATCACTCCGAGGGGAAAGAAGCCATAGAGCGGGTGAAGGGTTCATCATGAGCGCCGGTGAGTAACATGAGCCATGGAAATCTTGTGAAACTGCTCGGGGTGCTTTTCGGGCTGCTGTCAACATGAGCATTCACATCGCTAGGCATCGCGCTGGAATGAGCCAGAATTTTTTCCCGCATGAGCACCGTCGCCTTCTACGACACCAAACCTTACGACCGCGAGTACTTCGAGCGCGCGCCGGAAGCCAGCCGGCTTTGCCGCCAGTATCACGAATTTCATCTGACCAGCCAGACCGTCGCCAGCGTGGACGGCGCGCAGGCCGTATGCGTGTTCGTCAACGACCGGCTGGACGCTCCGTGTTTGACGCAACTTCAACGGGCAGGTGTCCGGCTCGTGGCCTTGCGCTGCGCGGGCTTCAACAACGTTGACCTCACCGCCGCCAAGTCACTCGGAATCGCCGTCACCCGAGTGCCGGCCTACTCGCCGCACGCCGTGGCGGAGCACGCCATCGCGCTGCTACTCACGTTGAACCGCAAAATCCATCGTGCCTTCAATCGCGTGCGAGAACTGAATTTTTCGCTCAGCGGTCTGGTGGGTTTCGATCTTCATGGCAAGAGCGTCGGCATCGTTGGCACTGGAAAAATCGGCCGCATCGCTGCGCAGATTTTCCGTGGCTTCGGGACCGAAGTGCTGGCCCACGATCCTTTTCCCTCTCAGGAATGGGCGGCCACGCACGGGATCCGCTATGTCGATCTTGATACGCTGCTGGTGGCAAGTGATGTCATCTCACTGCACGTCCCGCTGCTGCCGGAAACTCATCACTTGCTCAACGCACAGACTTTCTCGCGGATGAAGCCTGGGGTGTTCATCGTCAACACCAGCCGCGGCAAGCTTATCGACACCGGCGCGCTCATCGCGGTTCTCAAAGCCGGCCACGTTGGCGGCGTAGCGTTGGACGTTTACGAGGAGGAGGAAGGCATCTTTTTTGAAGACCTGTCCGGCCAGGTGCTGCACGACGACGAGCTGTCTCTTCTGCTCAATTTTCCCAATGTGCTGATCACCGCGCACCAGGCATTCCTCACGCATGAAGCGTTGAGCGAAATTGCGCGTGTGACGACGGCGAATCTTGTCCGTCTCGATGAGGGCCAGCCATTCCCGGAGGAATCGGTTTTGGTGGACCTGCCACCTCCATCTCAGGGCTCCCAGGCTATGAACACGTCCGCCGAAAACCACGGCAAACTCAAGGCATTCACAACTCTGGCCATTGCTGGATCGAAGCCGCTGCCCGGTCCATCGTGGAATTCGCTGTCGGGTCGCTGTCGGGTCTCTGGCGGCGCAAGCCCACCTTGCGGGCCGCCTTTCCACCCAAAGTGATTCATGATCTCTAAATTACCGCGATGGGTCTGGGCTGGCGCATGGGCACTCGCTTTCGTTGCGGGCATCGTCAACGTCGTTGGACTGCTGGGCTTCGAGCATCAGACTGTCACCCATTTGACCGGCACAACGTCTATGCTGGCGGCGGCGTTGGCCGCATTCGACGGTGCGGCGGCGCTGCACTTCGCTGCGATCATCGGCTCCTTCGTTTCGGGCACCGTGCTCAGCGGCTATCTGATTCAGGATAGCACTCTCCGGCTCGGTCGGCGTTACGGCGTTGCCTTGCTCCTGGAGTCTTTGCTGCTTTGCGCTGCCGTGCCGCTGCTCTATCGCGACAACAGCTTCGGCATCTATTCCGCCTCGTGTGCATGCGGACTCCAGAACGCGATGGTGAGCACTTATAGCGGCGCAGTGGTTCGCACTACCCACCTTTCCGGGATGTTCACCGACCTTGGTATCTTTCTCGGACACGCCATCCGGGGCCTCCCCGTGAATTGGCTGCGGCTGCGACTCAGCTTTCTTATTATCTCGGCTTTCCTCTGCGGCGGCATCGCGGGAGCGCTTGCTTTCCATCGTCTCGGCTATTCTGCACTTTACATCCCCGGTGGCCTTACAGCCATCACAGCACTCGCGTATGGCTTCTACGAAGTCTCAAAGAAGGGCCAGTGAGGCTCGAACCCAATCCCATGTGGGGTGAATACCCCATAGTAACAGGATGCCGCAAGTGATTGGCTCAGGGTCATGATAACACACATCGGTTTGTGGATCGACCATCGGCGGGCGGTGATCGTCCTTCCTTCGGAACAAAACGCGCGGGTCATCTTCTCCAGTGCAGAACGACATGGCGGACGTATCGATGGCAAGCAGTCCACGGAGTCCTTTGAGGCGCTGCTGATTCCTGCTGATGATGTGCAGGACCGGAAGTTCGCGCAGCATCTCAACACCTACTACGACGAGGTCATCGATTGCGTCCACAAGGCTAAATCGCTGCTGATCTTCGGACCCGGCGAGGCCAAGGGTGAGTTAAGAAAGCGCCTTGATCACAAAAAACCCGGCGCGCGCACCGTGAAGGTCGAAACAAGCGACAAGATGACCGACCGGCAGATCACCGCGAAAGTCCACGATCACTTCAAGGGTGAGTTTCCACTCAGCGCATGACGGGTGCCACCCGAAGCAAGCTGCACTGAGTGTGGCTGCCTACTTATCCACACGTTCACCATACCCCCACAGCCAACCATTATGAAAACCTTGTTCACAGCCGAAGCGATTTCCAAAGGCGGACGTTCGGGAACCATTGAGACGCCGGACCAGTTGCTCAACATCACGCTGGGCAATCCTTTGGAGCCTGGCGCTGAGAAGCTAGGCCCCAGCCCCGAACTGCTGTTTGCGGCGGCGTACTCCGCCTGTTACCACGGTGCCTTGAAAAACGCGGCCAAAAAGCTCGGCACCCCCGTGGCGGATACCACCGTGCGGGCGCTGGTGAGCCAGATCGAAGATGACGAGGGCGGCTACCGGCTGGCAGTGGAACTGCGGGCGCAGCTCCTCGGTATCGACCGCCCTCAATCTCAACGCATCATGGAGGCAGCGCACCAAACCTGCCCCTATTCCAAAGCCCTGCGTGGCGACACCGCCGTCACCTTGGTGGTGGTCTAACTCTTCAAAAAATCCGCACATGAAAGACCACGTCTATAAACTCCTCGAACTCACCGGCACCTCGACCACATCCATTGAGGACGCGGTAGATAAGGCCATCAAACGCGCGCACAAAACCGTGAAGAACCTGTGCTGGTTCCAGGTGATCGAAACACGCGGCAACATCGACAAAGGCAAGGTGCAGCACTGGCAGGTGACCATCAAAATCGGCTTCTCGGTGGAAGATTGAACACGGCCTGGAGCCGCATGAAACCCCGCTGATGTCATCGTGAGCCACTCGTTCCAGTTGCAGCGCCTCGCGGTGGTGATGGAGCCGGAGCCAGGCAATCCGATGGAGGCGGAAGGCGTGTTGAATCCGGCATCGGCGCGTGGTCGCGACGGGCAGCTCTATCTCTTTCCGCGATTGGTGGCGCGGGGAAATTACTCGCGCATCGGCATCGCGCGCGTGCTCTTCGACGAGGCAGGCGATCCGGTGGGGGGCGAGCGACTGGGCATCGCGCTGGAGCCGGAGGCGGATTTCGAGTTGCGGCCCGATGGCGGCGGTTGCGAAGACCCGCGCATCACTTTCATCGAGCCGCTGCAACGGTATGTGATGACTTACACGGCGCTTTCATCCCGGGGGCCGCGCATCGCGCTGGCCATGTCGGAAGATTTGTTTCACTGGGACCGATTGGGGCTGGCGATCTTCCAGCCGTATGAAGGTGTGGATTTCAATGATGTCGCCAATAAGGACGCGCTGCTCTTTCCCGTCGCCATCCCAGATCCGGACGGACGGCCCTCCATGGCGATCATCCATCGTCCGCTCTTCCCCGGCACCGGGCCTGACGAAAAACTTCACCGCCGATTTCCTAGCGAGGTGGACATCCTTCGTGAGAGCATCTGGATCTCCTATCACTCGTTGGCGGATGAGGTGTGCGACAAACATCATCACCTCTGCCACTTTGATTCGCACCGGCGGCTGGCGTGTCCGGCGGCAGCTTGGGAGCAGTTGAAAATCGGCGGCGGCACTCCGCCGATGCTGACTCCGCACGGATGGCTGTTCCTCTATCACGGGGTGTGTGAGGCATTGAAAAAGTTCTCGGGGTGCGAGCTGAGTTATTCTGCGGGACTGCTCGTGCTGGATGAAAAACATCCTCATGAAATCCGCTATCGCTCGTCCGAGCCGATTCTGACGCCGGAGCTGCCTAAAGAGCGCGAGGGCATCGTGCCCAATGTCGTTTTTCCGACCGCGATTGACCGGCGAGACGACCTCGGTTTGCCGGGCCGCTTCGATGTTTATTACGGCATGGCCGACAAACGCATCGGCGTTGCGCGGCTGGACTTGCCAGAACACCTGCCGGAATGACCAAGCCACCCGCCATCGCCGCACAACCACCTTACAAAGCCTGGCACAGCCAGTCTGCCGAGGAAGTGCTGGCACAGCTTGGCTCAGCAGCGACCGGACTTTCGGCGACGGAAGCAGCAAAACGCCTCGCGGCTGACGGCCCTAATGAGTTGAAGGAAGGCAAGCGCATCAGCGCGCTCCAAATTTTCCTCGGCCAGTTCAAGAGTCTCATCGTCTGGATTCTCATCGTTGCGGGAATCATCTCCGGCGTGCTCGATGAGGTGGTCGATGCCATCGCCATTCTCGCCATCGTCGTGCTGAATGCGGTCATCGGTTTTTATCAGGAGCACAGCGCGGAGAAATCCATCGCGGCGCTCAAGAAGATGACCGCGCCGCAACTTGCAACTAACCTAAGCTGCGGAGCTGAAATCTGAGCTATGCAATCCATCCTGACGATCAACGGTGGTTCATCGAGCATCAAGTTCGCGCTGTATGATGAGGGCGAACCGCTACGGCGGCGACTGGATGGAAAAGTGGATCGCGTTGGTCTAAGCGGCACGAATTTTACTTTCAAAGACTCGACCGGAAAAAAACCGGATAGTCGCACCATCGGCACTTCCGATCACCGTTCGGCGATTGCTTTTCTGCTGGATTGGCTCGAGACGCAGCAGGTTTTCGCTTCGGTCAAAGCCGTGGGGCACCGCGTGGTGCATGGCATGAAGCATTCCGAACCCGAGCGGGTCACGACAAAGCTGCTGGCGGAACTGCACCGCATCACGCCGTATGCCCCTGATCACCTTCCGGTCGGGATCGCGCTGATCAAGGCATTCCGCCGGAGGTGTCCCGAACTGACCCAGGTGGCGTGTTTCGACACCGCGTTTCACCGGACCATGCCTCGGCTCGCCAGGTTGCTGCCGATCCCCCGGCGGTATGCGGCCAAGGGCGTCGAGCGCTATGGCTTCCACGGATTGTCCTATGCATACTTGATGGAGGAACTCGGCCGCCTCGATCCTGCGGCGGCGAAAGGCCGGGTGATCCTGGCGCATTTTGGCAACGGCGCCAGCCTGGCCGCCGTGCTCGCGGGCAAAAGCATCGACACCAGCATGGGCTTTACGCCGACTTCGGGATTGGTGATGGGCACGCGCACGGGAGACCTCGATCCCGGCTTGGGATACTATCTGGCGCGCGCCGAGCGTATGACCGCAGCGCAGTTTCATCAGATGGTGAACCGCGAATCCGGGCTCCTCGGTATTTCCGGGACTAGCTCTGATGTGCGCGACTTGCTTGCGCTCGAAAGCAGGGACGCGCGGGCGGCGGAGGCGGTGGCGCTGTTTTGTTATCAGGCGAAAAAGTGGATTGGCTCCTTCGCCGCTGCCCTCGGCGGACTGGACACGCTGGTGTTCTCAGGTGGCATTGGGGAGAACAACCGGTCTATCCGCGCCCGCATCTGTGAAGGACTTGGCTTCCTCGGCATCGAATTGGACGAGGGGCGCAACACGGAGAACGCGCCGCTGATTTCGACAGGCGGTGGTCGAGTCGCCGTGCGTGTCATTCGCACCGACGAAGAATTGATGATCGCGAGGTCCGTCATCCGCGTCCTTGGCGCACAGAAAGAAAGTTGAACGATGAAAACAAAAACTATCGCAAAGACTCTGAACCCGGAATTGCTGAGGAAGATTGACGCCTATTGGCGCGCGGCGAACTACCTCTCGGTCGGACAGATTTATCTCTTCGATAATCCGCTGTTGAAGAAACCGCTCAGGCTGAACCATATCAAGCCGCGCTTGCTCGGCCATTGGGGCACGACGCCGGGGCTGAACTTCGTCTATGTCCACTTGAACCGCGTCATCAAGGAACACGACCTGAATGCCATCTACATCACCGGGCCGGGCCATGGCGGGCCGGGACTGGTGGCGAACGCGTATCTCGAGGGAACCTACAGCGAAGTCTATCCCAACATCGCGCAAGACGCGGACGGGATGCAGCGGTTGTTCAAACAGTTCTCATTCCCCGGCGGCATTCCGAGTCACGTCGCGCCGGAGACTCCCGGCTCGATTCACGAAGGCGGAGAACTGGGTTATTCGCTGTCACACGCCTACGGCGCGGCGTTCGATAATCCCGGCCTGCTCGTCGCTTGCGTCGTTGGCGATGGCGAAGCGGAAACCGGCCCGCTCGCCACCGGTTGGCACTCGAACAAATTTCTTAACCCGGTTCACGACGGAGCGGTGCTGCCCATTCTGCATTTGAACGGCCACAAGATTGCTGGCCCCACCGTTTTGGCGCGCATTCCCCATGACGAACTGGAAGCGCTCTTTCGCGGCTACGGTTACACACCGTATTTCGTCGAGGGCGACGACCCGGCCAGGATGCACCAACTCATGGCCGCGACGCTCGATGTGGCTGTGGCCGACATTCGGAGTATCCAACGCGACGCCCGGAAGAATGGGTTCAAGAAGAGACCAAGCTGGCCCATGATTATTTTGCGCTCACCGAAAGGTTGGACCGGCCCGAAGCTCGTGGACGGCAAACCCACGGAAGGCACGTTCCGCTCGCATCAAGTGCCGATGGGCGACATGAGCCATCCGGGCCAAGTGAAGATTTTGGAGAAGTGGCTCAAGAGCTATCGTCCGCAGGAGTTGTTCGACCAGACCGGCAAGCTGCGTTCCGAACTCGCCGACCTCGCCCCGAAAGGTGAGCGCCGCATGAGCGCCAATCCGCATGCCAACGGCGGCCTCCTGTTGCAGGATCTGCGGTTGCCGGATTTCCGCGACTATGCGGTGAAAGTGAAAAAACCAGGCGGCACGTTTGGCGAATCCACCCGCGTTCAGGGGGAATTCATCCGCGACGTGATCAAACTGAACCCCGCCAATTTCCGCGTCTTCAGCCCGGATGAGACGAACTCAAACCGCTGGGGTGCGGTGTTCGAGGTGACGGATCGTTGTTCGACGGCGGAAATTCTCCCCGGCGATGATCACGTTGCACCCGATGGCCGTGTCATGGAGGTATTGAGCGAGCATCAGTGTGAAGGCTGGCTTGAAGGTTATTTGCTCACCGGCCGTCACGGTTTCTTCTCCTGCTACGAAGCGTTCATTCACATCGTGGATTCGATGTTCAACCAGCACGCCAAGTGGCTGGATGTGGCCGGTAAGATTCCATGGCGTCGGCCCATTGCCTCTTTGAACTACCTGCTGTCGTCGCATGTGTGGCGGCAGGATCACAACGGCTTCAGTCATCAGGACCCGGGCTTCATTGATGTCGTGGCCAACAAGAAGGCGGAGATTGTTCGCGTTTATCTGCCGCCCGATGCGAACACGCTGCTCTCCGTAACGGACCACTGCCTGCGCAGCCGGAACTACGTGAACGTGATCGTGGCCGGAAAACAACCCGCGCCGCAATGGCTCGATATGGACGCCGCCATCAAACATTGCACCGCTGGCATCGGCATCTGGTCGTGGGCCAGCAACGACCGGGGCGCGGAGCCGGATGTCGTCATGGCGTGTTGTGGTGACGTGCCGACGCTGGAAACTCTGGCGGCGGTGGATCTGTTGCGGCGGTATTTTCCCAAACTGAAAGTCCGGGTGATCAACGTGGTGGATTTGATGAAACTCCAACCGCAGAGCGAACATCCGCACGGACTAAGTGATAAAGATTTTGACACGCTCTTCACCAAGGACAAACCCATCATCTTCGCCCATCACGGTTATCCCACCCTGATTCACCGGCTCACGTATCGGCGCACCAATCACAAGAATCTCCATGTGCGCGGGTTCAAGGAAGAAGGCTCGACCTCGACGCCGTTCGACATGGTGGTGATGAACGACCTGGATCGTTTTCATCTCGTCGCCGACGTGATTGATCGCGTGCCACAGCTTGGCCCAAGCGCAGCTTATGTGAAGCAGTCCGTCCGCGACAAGCTCATCGAACACAAACACTACATCGCCGAACACGGCGAGGACCTGCCGGAGATCCGGAATTGGAAATGGAGTAACCCCAAATGAACACGCAACTGCTTATAGATACCGCAAGGCGGAAGAAATTGATGGACAAACGTTAGCCAGTCAGTCGAAAACTAAACAAAAGAAATAATATGAAAACGAGCGTTATTGAAGTGCATGACATGCTGTCGGTATGGAGCGTGGACGAAGTGGAAGAGCGGATTGGCGAGGTGCCGGGTGTCAAAAGCGTTACCGTCAACTACGCTGCGGGCAACGCCACAGTCCGCTACGACGAAACCCGGCTTGAGGTCGCCGATATCAAGGCGGCCGTGCGCCAAAGCGGCTACAAGTCGGCAGGCGAATCCCAACCTAAGCATGTGAGCGAACCCAAGCCCGAGCACAAGGATACTGGGGCGCCAGCGCCGAAAGGTGGGCCGGCCTCCGCTTCAACGTCCGAAACCACCGGGCCGAAAGCGTCCACCACCGCGGCGGGCACTTCCGCAGGTGATGGACAACAGGACAAAGCGGCGCCGGGCGCACCGCCTCCAGCCTCCGCACCCGCCGTGCCGAAACCTTCCCCGGCCGCGCCTACCGCCGCACCCGCATCCGCCCCTCCCGCAGGCGCTGCACAACCACCACAGAGGAAAGCCTGACACAGCCGTCTGCCGAGAAGGTGCTGGCACAACCGGGCTCTGCAGCGACCGGACTTCCGGCGGCGAATGCAGTAAAACGCCCCGCAGCCATCGGCCCGAACGAGCTTCCAGAGCGGGGACGGTGGCCATCGTATAACGACAGGACGCGCGTCACGCCGGATGACATCAAAACATTTATCGTGGATTGCGGCTGCTACTGCCACTGCGAGGTTTTGAGTATGAAGAACTTTACGGAACCCGAAACAACATGAAAACGAGCGTTATTAAAGTGCATGACATGCTGTCGGTATGGAGCGTGGACGAAGTGGAAGAGCGGATTGGCGAGGTGCTGGGTGTCGAAAGCGTTACCGTCAATTACGCTGCGGGCAGCGCCACAGTGCGCTACGACGAAACTAGGCTTGAGGTCGGCGATATCAAGTCGGTCGTGCGCCAAAGGGGCTATAAGTCGGCGGAAGAATTCCAACCCAAGCATGTGAGCGAACCCGAACACGAGCCCGCGCACAGGGCTGGGTCACCATCGCCGCAAGCGGGGCCGGCCTCCGCTTCAACGCCCGAAACTGATGGGCCGAAAGCAGCGGCCGCCGCACCCGAGCCGGTCGCTTCCGCAGACGACGGACAACAGGACAAAGCGGTGCCGGCTGCATCACCGTCAACACCCGTTGCCGCCGCGCCGAAACCCTCCCCAGCCGCGCCCGTTGACGTGCCCATGCCCCCTGCGCCGAAACCCGCCTCTACCGCGGCTTCTTGGATTCGCGCGATCTTCTCGCGGAAGACGAAGCCACCCGCTACGCCGACACCCGCCGTTGCCGCAGGCACCGCACGACCACAGAGCAAAGCCTGGCACAGCGAGTCGGCCGAGGAAGTGCTGGCACAACTCGGCTCCGCAGCCACCGGACTTGCGGCGGCGGAAGCATCAAAACGCCTCGCGGCTGAAGGCCCGAACGAATTGATTGAAGGCAAGCGTATCAGCGCGCTGCAAATTTTTCTCGGCCAGTTCAAGAGCCTCATCGTGTGGATTCTCATTGTCGCGGGAATCATCTCCGGCGTGCTCGGAGAAATGGTCGATGCCATCGCGATCCTCGCCATCGTCGTTCTGAATGCGGTCATCGGCTTTTATCAGGAGCACAGCGCGGAGAAATCTATCGCAGCTCTCAAGAAGATGACCGCGCCGCAAGCGAAGGTGCAGCGCGACGGGCAGGTTACTTCCATTCCTGCGGCGGGGATCGTCGCCGGTGACATTCTCGTGCTGGAAGCGGGAGACTTGGTTGCGGCGGATGCCCGGCTTCTAACAGCGGCTTCGCTCAAATGCATCGAGTCCGCGCTAACCGGCGAATCGGAGTCGGTGACGAAACAGCCCGCCACGTTGGAACAAGGCGACATCCCACTCGGCGACCGCGAGAACATGGTGTTCATGGGCACGGGCATCGCGGCTGGAACGGGGCAGGCCGTTGTCGTGGCCACCGCGATGAAGACGGAACTGGGGCACATCGCGGGGATGATGGAAGAGGCGGGCGCGGACGAGGGGACACCGCTGGAGAAGAAGCTGGAGTCCTTCGGAAAGGTGCTCGTCTGGGCGGCTCTGGGCATCGTCGCGCTGCTGTTCGGACTGGGACTGCTGCGCGGGACACCGCTCATGGAATTGTTCATGACCTCGGTCAGTCTCGCTGTGGCCGCCGTGCCGGAAGGGCTGCCCGCCGTGGTCACGGTAGCGCTTGCGCTGGGCGTGCGGCGCATGGCCCGCCGCCGCGCGCTCGTGCGCAAGCTGGCCGCCGTCGAGACGCTCGGCTCGACGACAGTCATCTGCACGGACAAGACCGGCACCTTGACGCTCGGGGAGATGACCGTGCGCGCTCTCTATGTCGCAGGCCAAAGCTACGAAGTCACAGGCGAAGGCTACGCGCCGGAAGGCGAGGTGCGCACCGGGGACAAGAAGGCGGAAGCGCCGCACCTCGCACCGTTGCTGGAACTCGCGACCGTCATCCTCGGCTGCAACAACTCGCACCTCACGCAGGAAAACGGGACATGGAAAACCGTTGGCGATCCCACCGAAGGCGCATTGCTGGCGGTCGGTTCCAAAGCGGGTGGCGACCGCGAGAAGATCGAGAAGGAAATGCCGAAGCATCACGAGATCCCTTTCGACTCCGACCGCAAACGCAGCACCACCATCCGCAAACTGCCGGATGGAAAGCTTCGCGCCTTCATCAACGGTGCGCCCGATGTGCTGCTGGAGCGCTGCACCCAGTTCTACACCGGCACCGGCGTCCGTCCCATGACCGACGAGGATCGTCAGACCATCGTGGCGCAAAACACCACCATGGCGCAGCAAGCCCTGCGCGTGCTTGGCTCGGCCTTTCGCGACCTGGATAACGCTGCACCTGCCGATCTAACAGCGGACACCGTGGAGCACGACCTCGTATTCGTCGGCCTCTCGGGAATGCATGATCCTCCGCGTCAGGAAGCCAAAGATGCCGTCGCTAAATGTCGCTCCGCCGGCATTCGCGTGGTGATGATCACCGGCGACCATCCGCACACCGCGACGGCTATCGCGCGGGAAATCTGCATCGCTTCCGCTGACGACGTGGCCATCTCGGGCATCGAGTTGGACAAGATAAACGACGATGAACTCAAGCAGCGCGCTCCTGAAATCGCCGTCTATGCCCGCGTCACCGCCGAGCACAAACTGCGCATCATCCGCGCTTGGAAAGCGAATGATGCGGTGGTCGCGATGACCGGCGATGGAGTGAACGACGCCCCCGCCATCAAAGGTGCCGACATCGGCATCGCCATGGGAATATCCGGCACGGAAGTCACCAAACAGGCAGCGGAGATGATTGTCACCGATGACAATTTCGCCTCCATCGTCGCCGCTGTCGAGGAAGGCCGCGGCATCTACGACAACATCCGCAAGACGCTCCAATACCTGCTGGCGGGCAACACCGGCGAACTCCTGCTCATGACCGTCTGCGTAATCATCGGCTTACCGGCACCGCTGCTGCCGATTCACCTGCTCTGGATCAACCTCGTCACCGACGGCCTGCCCGCGCTCTGCCTCGCCACCGATCCAATCGATCCCGACGTGATGAAGCGCCAACCGCGTGCCCGCCACGAGCGCATCACCGATGGCGGTTTTCTCCACACGATGTTCCTCACTGGATTCCTCACGGCGGGTGTGTCGTTTGGGGTTTACTTCTACGTGCTGAAGACGGGAAGCGAAGAAATGGCCCGCACACACGCCTTCGCCGTGCTGGTCTTCGCCGAACTCCTGCGCTCCTTCGGCGCACGCAGCGAGACCAAGCCCGTCTGGCGCATCTCCCTTCTCACGAACATCAACCTCGCCATCGTGGTTGCCATTTCCTTCGGCCTCCAGGTGTGGAGCCATCACAACGCCGTCCTCGCCGGATTTTTGAAGACCTCCCTGATGCCCTTCTCCGAGTGTCTCATGCTCCTCGCGGTGGGCGCAATTCCGCTGATGGTTTTGGAACTGGTGAAGGTCGTGCGGAACGCCCGCCAGCAAAGAAAGACTGAGCCATGAAACCTGACATCGTGAATCACCCTTTCCAATTGCAACGCCTCGGGATCGTCATGGAGCCAGAGCCGGGTAATCCGATGGAGGCGGAAGACGTGTTGAATCCGGCATCGGCGTGCGGTCGCGATGGGAATCTGTATCTGTTTCCCCGGTTGGTTGCGCATGGCAACTACTCGCACATTGGCATCGCACGGGTGCGCTTCAACGAGGCAGGCGGCCCGGTGGGCGTTGAGCGACTGGGCATCGCGCTGGAGCCGCAGGCTGATTACGAACTGCGGACCGATGCGCCAGAAGTGTTCGGTCCGGGTTTTACCGAGAGAGTCAAATGCACCGGCGCGAATGAGATTCATCGCCTCGGTGCTTTCGGGACGCACGCGTTCGCAGAAGTCGCGCACGCTCGCAAACGGAGCACGCGCACACTCGGTGCGCCAGCGCACAAGCGTTGCGTCTCCGATGTCCTTGATGCAGCGCAAAGGCACGCGGATGGCCTTTCCCAATGATGGTGCGGGTGTGCCGCTGGGAGTATTTGATGCTTCGACGGTTAATGCATCGGTGGCGGCGTTCACATCGGGAGAGAGGAAGCCGATGCCGAGGCGACGGGATTCGAGCGTGTAAACCAGCGCGGAGTAAAAGCCTTTCCCGTTGGTGAGAACGCCGGCCATGAACTCGGCGGGGTGGTAGTGCTTGGCATACGCGCCTTGATAAGCCTCGACGGCGTAGGCCGTGCTGTGGGCGCGGCAGAAAGCGTAGCCTTGGAAACCGGTGACGAGTTCCCACACTTGGCAATGGTGGACTCATCGTGCGCGCGGACGCGGGCGGCAGCGACAAACTCGCCATGCACTTCTTCCACCTTCGCCGCGTCCAGCTTCACCAGCGCGCGGCGCAACACATCGGCAGCCTTTTCGCTATTTTCGGAGGTTTGTCCGCTATCGGATCTCAAACCGGCCGCAAGTCATTTTTTCAAATGATTCTCACCACAACTTTCCTCATCCTCAGCGAACGATGCGTTCGCCGCTTCTGAAAGTCGTTGGGGGGAATTCCCCCCAACGTTTATTCAGGTGGCGCCACAACACCCTCACGGGCATTGTGGCTCCCGTAACCCGGCGAGCGCCTCTCAGCGCACCGGGCTTCTGGCAACGTCAATGGCTGGTGGGCCATTCGAGCGTCGCAAATTGTTGTCGCATGTTTCGTGCATAAGCACCTTGTAAGCATACCGTCGGTTGGCCTTCGTCGCCCATTCAAGCCGGACTTGCGTCCGGTCATCCCGGGTGAAAGGTTTCCGACAGTGATGGCATTTGCCCCACTGCTTTTCCAGAAGTCTTCCAAGCTCTGCGGGGAGGGAGGGATATTTACCTCGCCGTGCTCCCCAGTAAACCCAGTCGCCGTCGTAAAACAGCCGTGACTTCCCGATCGGATAGTGCTTTTCGATTGGGGTCTCGCTGAACGTCCTGAGCATACGCTCATTTCCATTCGGGCTGGGCGCGCAGCGAAATTGCCACTTCCCGTCCGATTTTTTGAAGTATGTCTGGATAGTTCTGGTACGACCCTTGCTTTTGTGTCTGCGTCGCATGGTTTTCCACAGCTTCCACCAGAGGATCTGATCCAGCCGGTTGAAGGTTTGTTTGGCATTGCTGTAGCTAAAATAGTTTGCCCATCCCCGGATAACCGGATTGAGCCGGATGATCAGAATTTCCTCGGGTGAAGCACCTGCCCGCTTTACCATGGGGCAGCGCAGCGTCTCATCGACGATTTTGGCAGCCTTTTGGTAAATGCGTTTTTGGGCTTCTCGTGAGGGCTTGATGACAGTCACCACCTTTTTGAAGGCTCGTTTGACTGCGTATTTGCCGGTGTGGAATTGCTGAATGTGATGACCCAGGAAATTAAATCCTGCGGAGCCAATTTCCCTGTCGAGGGTGTGGCAGATGCGGGTTTTCTCGGGATGGAGCTTGAGGCCCATCTTTGAGAGCCACGCCGAGATAAATTCCCGGCAGCGTTCGACTACATCGCGATCCCTGTGCAGGACCACAAAATCGTCCGCATACATGGCCATCACCGGCATCCTGCCGGGCCTTTTGCCATCTGACATTCGCGTTGCGCGGCATTCTTTGATTAATTCCGTCTCCAAGCCACATAAAACAATATTGGCCAGTAGGGGGGAAAGAGGTCCCCCTTGTGGTGTTCCCTCGTCGGAGTTCGTCATGACAGCTCCTTCGAGAATTCCTGCTTTGAGGATGCGCCTGATGGCATCCGTCATTTTCGCGAATGAACCCAACTTTCCCAGGAGGGCATCGTGATCGACTCGGTCGAAAAACTTTTCGATGTCCGCGTCGAGAACCCATTTCGGTGAAAACTGAATACTGGAACGAATATTGCAGATGGCGTCGTGCGCACTTCGACCTTTGCGGAATCCATACATGCCCGGAGTAAATCGGGCCTCCCATTCCGGTTCGAGCGCCAGTGCTATAAGCGCCTGTAACGCTCTATCCTTCGTGGTTGGAATTCCAAGCGGTCTGCGCTCTGACTTTCCCGGCTTTGGTATCCAGACCCTCCTGACCGGATCAATCGGCTGATTTATCGTCAGCCTCTTGACCAGTTCGAGCTTCTGTCTGGGCGACAAGCTTCTTTCACCATCCATGCCAGCGGTATTTCTGCCGGCATTTTTCTCTGTGACTTGTGCTACTGCAATGCACTTTGCGGAAAAGCTGTTGATGAGCAGTTTCTGCGATTGATGCATTTTGTTGCGATTTCCTTTTTGCGATAAGCTGAAGATTCGCCGTTGAAGGTGGAAGACCTCCTTCTCGAATTTCTTCATCGGAAGGTCCTCCCAGTTATCAATCAAGTTTGAGCTTGTTGTCATAAATTCCTCTGTTTGGTTGTGTTCTTCATTGTTGCCCGTCCGAATTTTGCATAGCGCTCCACTTTAATGGTGCGCGTTGGCTTGGTCGGACGTCCTACCCCTTGCCGCCATGCGGCGGACCACCTTCTCCACATTACTGCGGAGAGACGACAAGGGTTTCCTCGTTGCGAGTCGGCGATTGGCGATGGAGACGGTCCGGATGTATTCGCCGGAGATCGTTTGTGACGGCCATTTGGCGCCGTCACGGTGTCGGCAATGCAGGCGATGTCACACACACCTGCAGACTGACCTCTTTGCTTTTTAGCTGCGGCGTTTGGCGGGAAATTGCTCCCCCGCTTCATCGAATTTGCGCCGCCTCCAGGTTACGACGATTAAACACCCTTCGTGTTCCTGAACCGCTCCATCTGTGCTGCGATGTGGACTGGTTTCGATACCAGTTCACTCGCGTTTTATCCAGCTTCACCGCACCGCCCTGTCCGGGACGATGCGACTTGGACTGCTATTTCTCAACCGTTGCCACGGTGGCAGGAATTGGGCACAAGCCCGCACCTGCTCGCCGACTCACCGTTCCGAAAGGCATCAGCAACAGACACCTCCCGGCCATCCTCCCCGGCTTTATTATAGCCGTTTTGGACGGACGAGTCGCAGTTTGTAAACATTTAGATTCTCTCGGATGCACCATCAAGGACGCACCCGTTACATTGTTTTTGGATATCAAAGAGCTGTGTGAAGCATCTGGACACACCGACCCCGGTGAGCAGCCTTATGTTTCACGAAATCACCACCTCTAATAAGCCTTGCACCTGTGGTGCCGACTATGCCAGCGAGTGTGAGTGAGAGCCGAGCTTTTCGCCCGGCAGAGTGCAATACGGGTGGGCGTTTGATTTCTTTGAAGTTTTTTTTCTCATTCATAAACCTACTGAAAAGTCCACACTAACCTGGACATCCTCGGACATCGGTGGGCTCAACTGCCTTTGATAAAAAAGTTAATGGAATGCGCTACACCCCCCTAAGCGGCGGTAGTCGCGCGAGGGTCTTGAACTTGAATGGGTCCGCTTTTCACAGATGTATCGCCAAGGAACACCCCGGTCACGCATTGTGATGAATGTGCCTTAGTCATGGCACTCAAAACCTTCCCGCTCTGGCAATGCGAGCAATTTAGGTGATCCGGGCTCGACTTTGAACGGACTCACAATAATCCAGTCAGGAGGTGGATCACGAGTTCCGTGGTCTGGCTTGAAGAATTCTTCCGCGCCCGAATATTCACTCACTCCGACAAGCTTTTAAAATGCCCGCAGCCACGGTTCAGGGATTAATTCTCCATCTGTTAAATGCCCGCCAATTCGCTGAATTTGCTGGATGACTTTAATCCGCTATATCCTTGGGCTCAGGAATTATTTCCCGTCGATAAATGCCTGCCATTCGCTGAATTTCCCGGATGATTTTA
>JANPIW010000091.1:0-3125 GCA_031425215.1 Verrucomicrobiaceae bacterium | reverse complement strand
TTCGCCACATACGCCCCGCCATCGCCCGGAATCACCGCCGTCGGAATGTGCAGGTCATTCGTGAACACCGTCGATTTGTCCGCCACGCCATCGCCATTCGCATCCTCCAGCACCACGATCTCATCATTCGCGCCCTCGCCCGGTTTGATATGAGGATACGTCGTGCTGCTCACCACCCAGAGCCGCCCGCGCGAATCCCAGTTCATCTGCACCGGCTTGCGCAGCATCGGCTCGCTGGCAAACAAACTGATCTCAAACCCCTCCGGCACCACGAAAGCAGCCTTCTGGATTTCCGGATTCGGATCGGGCAGTTCCGCGACGGTTTTTGGCTGCGAGGAGAATGCGGCGGAGGTGATCGCGGCAAGGATGAGGATGAGGCGGTGTGACATGGCGGGGAAATGTTTCGGAGTGCTCAGTGCGAAGTGCTCAGTCGGGAAGGCAAAGTGCCAAGAGCAAAGGGCATAATGCGCGGCCAGTGAAGGGCAACTAGAAAGACACACGCCGCTCCAACCAGATCACGATGTCGCCGTGATTCAAACGTACGTTGGTGATCTCGTCGCCATCTATTCCTAAGCGCGGAAACCGCTCAAACTTGCCTTCGTCATTTCGCCACACACCGATGATCCCAAACTTGAAAAGTCTCCTGAAGTCCATCGCACTGACCACAGAGTCCTTGCTCATCGAATGTCTCCACTGAGCTGGCTCGATCAATTCCCCCATCGTCAAACCTTCGCGCCACTTCAGAGAATGCGAACGAATGCCATCGCCGAGCAAGACCACGCGGCCGGGATCGGCGCACAGTTTCCGATTCCACGCGATGTGCATCAAGAACGCCCGCTCCGGGCCGCCCAGCATATAGTTGTCGCCGAACTCACCTCCACCCGGATGGCTATAGCTGCAGCCAATCGCGCTCATGGTCACCACCACGCCAAACAATACCACCGCCACACGCTGCAGAATCCTTGTCCAACTTCGAGCCGGAGGCTCACCAGAAATTAGCCAGTGGTGAAGCGAGCCTCGGTGAGCGCAACCACCGGACCATGAACGCGAAAACCCGGCTCTCAAGGTTGCGTCCCGGCGGGACGCGTGAAGCACACGAAAACCCCGCGCCACATTTTGCCAGCCCGCGCGCTTCAGGCGTCCCTCCAGGACGCAACCTTGAGGAAATTTGCACGCATTTTCCGCCAACCGGTGGTTCCGCTCGCCGAGCCTCGCTTCACCACCGGCTACCATCAGTGATCCCTCCGGTATCAATGAGCCAGCATCACACATCGAGTGATCATGCAGCGCGCTTGGACTCGCTCTTCCCATTCGGTAACTGAATCCCGTGGCTGACCCACACCTGCCACCGCCACGCTTGTGCGAGGAGTTCTTGGTCTTGCGGCGATAGCTGCGCTTTCTGCTTCTGCAAGTTCCATAGTCGCAGCGAGTCCTCCATGCTGATGGGTTGTGGATTGTAGTCGTCCATGATGCGCGATCTTCCTTCATCACTCAGGAGCAGGCAAGCCGTGAATCACGGCCGCTTCGCCTCGCCCAGCACCTTTGCTTTCGCCGCCTGCACCTTTTTGTCGGCCTCAGCGATCAGCGGATCAAACATGGGAATCTCCTTCGCATTCTGACCTTGCTCGTGTTTGCGGAAGCCGAACAGGTACGTCTCGTTGTGCGGACGCCAGCGATTGAAGAAGAGCGTGTCCTTCGCCCTCACCGCGTCTCGCAGCGCGCTGAGCGCCGTCGTCGGCACATCGGGACGTGTGAGACCGAGGGACTCGATGACTTTGCCGACGAGCACCTGATAACCTTCGTCAGTGTAATGCACGCCGTTCTCTGTCAGCGGCTTTGCGGCTCTGCCTTTCTTCGGCACGCCGCCCATGAGCGTGAAGAGATCCACGAAGCGCGCGTTTTGCATCCGAGAAAACTTCGCCAGCGCGTCTGTGAGGCTTTGCAGATTTGCGTTTGCATCACTCTGATCAGGCAGCGGTGGCGCGAGAGTCTCGAGCGGCGGCGGCGACATCACGATCAGCCGCGCGCCGGGCGATTTCTCGCGCACCAGATCGAGCAGCGCGCGGTAGCCGGTGAGAAAATCCGGCAACCCCTTGAGTCCGCCGTGCGCCATGTCGCTGCCGTAGCAAAAGAGCACCACCGTCGGCTTGATCAGTTCGAGATGTTTCGTCAGCCGCTCAATGCCCTCTTTCGGCGGACCGAAGTACGAGCGCGCGTCACCAAACACTGTGTCTCCGCTCCAGCCGAGATTGCGCACCGCCACTTTCTTCTCACCGAGCGCGAGTGACAGCCAGGTCTCAAACCACGCGTAACGCTGCTCGCGCTCGATGACCGTGTTTCCGAGCAGCACGACGCGGTCACCGTCCTTGAACTCAAACGCGCCGCCGCCAGCAGACGGCGGAGCAGGCTCCGTTTGCTGCGAGAAAACACTCGTCGCGATCCACGCGAACGCTGCGCACAAGGCGATGGCGACATTTTTCCTGGGCTTCATGGGACCGCTATTTGAGCCTGCCCGCAGGGAAATGCAATCGGCGCGTCACACCGCGCATCAACCGTGCTGTATTTTTTTGCAGATGGCGCGGATGCCGACGTAGATGACTGGCCATGAACACAGCACCCGCACCTGGAAAGAATTTCGCCGTCGCCCAGCTCGATGAAATCCCGGCTGTGCCCTGTCCTTGCGGGCAGGCGCGTCGTGCGTTTGGGGAGCCTTGGAACACGCTGGCCACCGTTCATCTCACCGACATCTCCGCCGACAGCCGCGCGCATCATCACAAGAAGATGACGGAGATTTACATCGTGCTTGAGGGCGAGGGCTTTCTGGAGGCGGACGGCGAGCGCATTCCGCTGCGGCCGCTCACGACGGTTATGATCCGCCCGGGCTGCGTGCATCGCGCGGTTGGAAATCTGCGCATCATCAACGTGCCCATGCCGCCCTTTGATCCGGCGGATGAGTATGAGGAGTGAGGTGGAATTGTCTCTTGTGCCGCTGGCTTCAATTCTGCTATCATCAATGCCATGTCCGCCATCGCCGTCGAACCCCGCATCGAGCCAGCCACGCTCGAAGACCTGCCACAGCTCGTCGAGCTGCTCGTGGCCTTGTTCAGCGAGGAGGCGGATTTTGA
>JANPIW010000090.1:0-4651 GCA_031425215.1 Verrucomicrobiaceae bacterium | reverse complement strand
AGTCATCGCTGCGATCCGCTCCGGCTCCACCCCCAGCGCCAGCAAGTGCAGGTAGCGGCGCACAAGCGCATAAGTTTTCCCCGAACCAGCCGAGGCCGAGATCATGATGTGCTGGAGAGGTTTCATGATGGGGCATGATGTAGCGAGGGCGACTCGCCCTCACTCGCGGAGCGAGTGTGATGGATGGAGGGCGATTCGCCCTCAATACCGGCTTGAGGGCGAGTCGCCCTCAATACGGCGAGATCAAGAATCGCAGCAGGATCCACCACCCGCTCCACCGGATGCCCGCCGAACAGCTCCTCAAAATCGTCGTATTTCACTTTCTCATTCGGCGGCCAGAAAATCTGCGCGGCTATTTTCTCAGCGGCGCTCTCAGCGCAACGTCGCGCGGAATCGAGGACGGACTCATCGCAGTCATCCCAGAGCGCAAGCGTCGTGGATTGCACGCTCGTCGGCAGATTGAAGTAACCGACACGCACCGCGCCGCGATGCGCGCGCTGCCACGCGAGCGCATAAAGCGGAAGCTGGAGATCGGTCCATTGAAAGGCGACGCCCTCGCCGCCAATGTGGCGCTGCCATTCAGGCACGTCATCAAGCTTCCGGGCGGTGAGCTTTGCAAGGTGCGCGGCGCATGGATCGACGGCGGACTCACTGGTTTTGAAATCAAGAATCAAATGCTCGCCATCTGGCCCTTCGTCGATGCGGTCAATTTTTCCAAACAACCTGAACCCCGCCAGCATGAACGGCGCGGGATCATCATCGCCGCCGATGAGTTTCTCACCGTGAAGTGTGCGCCAGCCTTTCGCTCGGTGTTCGGCCTCAATGGCGGCGGCGGCGCGCAGGCGCTGCAGCGCGCTGTCGAGCTGGAGCCGCACGGGGAAGGGGAGCTGCCGGGTGTAGAGCGCTGCGGCGCGGCGCTCGGCAGCGGCGCAGAGAAAATCGGCGATGATTTTTTCATCGGTGCAGTCTCGCAGCGCGATCTCATCCGCAAGCTGCTTGAAGGCGTGATGAATCAGATCACCAAACTCACCCGGCGAGAGTTCCTCCTTCGCCGCATCGACGGGCGACATGCGGAGGTTGTTCTCAAGGTGGTAGCGCAAAGGGCAGACAAGATACGACCGCAGTCGCGAGACCGAAATGCGCGGCTGTTCTCCATCTTCCACCACTCTCGGCGGCATCGTTCGCAGCTTGAGAATCCAAGGCCAGGAACGCGCCGGAATGTAGCTCGACTCTCCGAGGCGAGCAGCGGCTCCATCCTTCGGAAACAAATGATTTACCCGCGCGGTCAGCTCCTTGTCATCACACAAAAACAAAAGCCGCGAAGGCCGCAGCGCATCGCCCTGCCCGCTCCATTGCCCGCACAGCAGATGCAGCGCACCGTTTCGCGCGCGCTGTTCGGAGAGCGTCTTCAACAAATAAGCGTCACGCGCGTATCGCGTGGCCTGGCAGGGCAGACCTAGCGCGTCGCGCAGGCGATCGGGCAGAAACGGATGCGAGATCAAGATGCCCGGGAGATTCTCCTCATTGCATCCGAGCACGACAAGGTTGGGCGCAGGCTCCCACAGCAGCTCGAGCCATCCTTGCATCACGAGATCAATGTCACCGCGCGGATCGCTGAGCCGCGTCTCCTCCAGCAAGCGCAGCGAGAGCGTGAGCGCGTCCGGGCGCTGCATCTTCACCGTCAGCAAAGCGGCGGCGTCCTCGATCTCAGCGGCGATTTCCATCCAGTCGGTGGCCAGTTTTTGCAGATCGCGATCGGACTGCTCATCAACGCTGAACCGCCTCGCGCCATAAACACCCAGCAACAGCTCGCGGATCGAATCGGTGAGCGGGCGCTTCTCAAACGACTGAGCGATCTTCTTCGCAGAAGCGAGCGCGGAGCGGAGGCTTTTCCACTCGCCGTGCATCATCTCATGAGCGTGATCGAGCGTGACGGGCAGGTGCTTGTCGGCGAAATCATCCGCGCTCTGCAACAACTCGGCGATGTGACCGCCGGCCCATAACTCCGCAACAGCGGGAATGCGGAGCAATGAGGCGAAAGGCTGCCAGCGTCGCGTGACCACAAGATCGCGCCACAGCCGTGCGAAATGCAGGAAGCCATGCCGCGTGGATGCAGCCCCGCCGGGTTCGTACGCACGCGCAGCTTCGAGAGCGAGACGGTCTTCGAGATGGATGGCTGTCTCCGCGTCGCATACTCCGACTGCGGTTTTGCCTTCGGGCGCGAGTCTGGCGATGAGATCGGCGGCTCGCAAAGCTTGCGCGTCAGGATCGTGCACGACGTGAAGCTGTTCGTTGGAGAGCGCCAGCACGACGGGAGCTTCTTCATTCCAAGCATCGCGAAGCGGCTCGCCCGTCTCGTGAAAGCCCGCGGCGGCGGCCTCGGGCGCGTGGGCGCAAACGCGCACGTCGCAAAGCAGCGCGGCATGACGCAGCCAGGTGCGGAAGAGAGGCGGCGCGTCGGCCACGCCGATGACGAAGATCTGGGTGATGCCATCGGGGAGAAGAGGCGCGTGCGCGCGCTCGCGTTTGAGCGTCTGCGTGGATGCGAGTTTTTTTGCATGCAGCAATCGCGTCCAGTGCGCCTCCAATTTTGCCAGATCGAGCCAGCGCGCGCGATCCGTGGCGGCGTGTTCCGATGCGGCGACAGCGGCGAAGTCGAGTCCGCCAGCGCCGAGTGTGGATTGCAGATCGAGCATGGTTTCCGCCATGCTCGTGAGCCACGGCATCGTGAGCGACGACGGAGTTTTAGGCAGCAAATGCTTGAGCGCTGCGAGATCAAACATCTGCAACGTGCGCACCCAAGCGAGCAGTGACTCGATCTGCGACGCGGCGCGCTTGCGATCGACGTCGCGCATCAGGCAAAGCTCCGGATGCCAGACCCACGGCGCCATCACCGCCGAATCATGCGCACTCATGTGCAACGCGAGCGCCTCGCGCAGCCGACGCGATGACTCCGCCGTGGGCACAACAACAAGCGAGCGCGTGAGATCGAGAGCGCCATCGCCAGTGTGCGCGCGAGTGAGGAGCGCCACCGCCTTGTCGAGCAGCGGCGCGTTCCAGTCCCACAAGATGGTGGTCAGTCCGGGCATGATGTGAAGAAAAAAATGTGGCTGCGGCATTCCGCCGCAATCTGGTGTTTCTACATTTAGACCCAAGCAGGAGTGGTGCGCCTTGACGAGCGCTTGAACACATCCGTTCTGGGAACCGCGCAGATCTGATCAGTTGCCTTTAAATAGGCGGTCATACTCGGCCTGCAACGCAGCGAAGCGCGTGGCAAGCTCGCTCACTTCCAATGCAATCAACTCATCTACCGGGCTTTGCTCTGCGCCCATCAACTCCTCGAGCAACCTTACTTTGCCAATCCACTCTCCTCGAGACAGACCTTGTGACAGACCTTGTGAAAGGCCTTCCTCGTGCCCTTCCAACTTCATTTTATCGACGAATGACATGGTTTGATCCCTCAATTCAGATTGCGGTGACAGAGTAGCCGCCACCTGCCGCAGGTCAAGACTCGTGTCCGCATACACCGCGTACAGCAGGCACATCTCAATGAAGCCAGCGGGGAACTGCTCGCTGATGCGGCAGTTCTGCTCGTCCAGCCAGTGAAGAAAGTCGGGCAGGCGCATCTCGCGGGCGAGCTTCATGAGATGCAAGGCCACGCGCAGTTGCAGATGCGATTCCTCATCGGCTGGCTCATGCTGCGTGAGATCGTAGATCACATGCTCGAACGATGGCAGGTAAGGCAGAAAATGCGGCGCGAGATCGGCGGGCAGATCAAACATCTCGTTGAACTGCGCGGGCACCGTCCAGCGATTGGGGCCTTGGTGGATGAGCAGTGGTAGCACGACGGGCAGCGGCAGGCCGTGATTCTTTTCATGCTCACGCAGAATCTCAACGATGTAGCAGAGCAGCCGTAGCGGCATGAGCGGATCGACCGAGGTCTGGTGCTCTACGAGCACATACAGCAGCATCTCGCGCCCTGCTGCATTCACTGAGAAGAGCAAATCGGAGTGCGTTTGCTTGAGATCCTGATTAACGAACGATGAAGGCAGCAGTGTCAAGGTGCGCCAGTCGATGCTCGCCACGATGGCCGGCGGCAGGTGGCCTTGGAAAAATGCGATCGCACGCTCGGATGATTTGAGCAATTCCTTGATGAAGGCATCGTGAGGATGGGTGGCGATGTCGAACTCTGGCACGGCGCATCGTCGGCAAGGCGGGCATGACATGCAAGCGACTTGGCGCAGGTGTCAGCACAGGTTTGAGAGTGCCCCGGAGACCCCAGCCGAGGCTGCGTCACGCTTCCAAACACCTCTGCAGCTCAATTCATGCGATCCAAAACGTAGAAACTGAACCTGGCCAAAGCCTCGCGCGCGATTTCCTCGGGCTTCTGATCGATGCTGACGGTGATGAGATCGTCCGATTCCTCCAGCGTGGCAAACTGGCTGTCGAGCAGCGTGGGCGGCATGAAGTGATCCGTGCGCGCTTCCATGCGCTGGCGGATCAGCGCGCGATCTCCGCGGAGGTGGATGAAGGCGATCTGCGATGGATCATCGCCGGCCCGCAACCAGGCACGGTACTCTTTTTTCAGCGCGGAACAGGCGAGGACGTAGCAGCGCGTATGCGCGCGCATCTCGAAGATGCGCTGGCGGAG
>JANPIW010000089.1:0-5875 GCA_031425215.1 Verrucomicrobiaceae bacterium | reverse complement strand
ATACTTCTCCACGATCTGCAACTGCGTGAGCAGGCCCTCCTGTTTGCTGTGGTGCGACAGACCGTGGTAGCTGCCGACATCGAGATCATTGGTGTGGAATCCAAGTGGGACCTCAAAGGTTGCCACGCGTGTCGAGTCCGTCTGCAACGCCAGCGTCATCAAGTCCATGAACAGCGGGATTTCTTCGATCTGCATCCGTTCCTCGTCCGTGATCGCATCGATGGGCGACTTCGGTTTCGGTTTGTCCAACCACGCATCGGACATCTGCAACCGACGCTCCACATCACGCACTGAGGTCAAATATTGATCGAGCTTGCTGCGATCCGCCGCATCCAGATTGCCCGCCATGAGCTTCGCTGACTCGCGCAAGGCATCGAGCACGCTGGCCCGATTCGACAAGCGCCCGCGCTCCGACGCTTTCTCATCCGCATTTGCTTCGACAAACAACGCCTCAAACAATCGCGCTGGATTGTTCACCGGCGGAAGATGCACACCAGCGCGATTCCAGCACATGTCCGTCCCTTCACCGATCCCCGCTGTGATCGAGGGATACCGTGTGGCCGCGCCGACATGCTCCGCTGCTACTTGATCAATCGAGATGTTCTTCTCCGCAAAGCCAGGCGACTCATCTTTCTTCACGCCGGTGAGAAACGCATGCACTGCGCCATGCCCACCCTTCACACCATGATCGAGGTGCGAAAACACCGTGAAGTCCGAACGATACTCCTGCAACGGAGCCAGCGTCTGACTGAGAGCGTAGTCGCGCCCCTCCGCCGTCGGAAAGAAGCCGCCCGGCCAGAAACCAAGATGATTGCCAATGCAAATCAGACGCTTCGGTGTAGCGCTCGGAGCCGCAGCGGTAAAGCCAACGTGGAGACTATCAAAAGCCGGAAGTGCGAGGGAAACGCCAAGTCCGCGAAGGAAATGACGACGATCAATGACCGGGGCGGAGTGTGATTTCATAGGATTGATGGAGTTGGTTCAGTGTTTGCCTTTCTTGGCACCAGGCCCTTCGGTTGGCGTCACTGGAAGTGGGAGGAAGTCGCGCTGGAGGATCATTCACTCTTACATGGCGGCCTTGAGTTCGCGGTCGTAGCTCACAGGGAGTTCCCGCAGTTCTGACTATTCGGTGCCCTTTTTCTTGCCTGCTTTGCGCATGGCTTTTTTGTCATCCTTGTTGGTGGGGGAGTCAGGCTCGTTGTGCGCAGGCAGGAGTGCTTTGAACTTGGCCATGATTTCCTTGGATTCGGGATTCGCGGCCAGATTCTTGTGCTCCAGCGGGTCGGTGCTGTGGTCGTAGAGTTCCTCGGCGCCATTCGCTTTGCCGCCATACCAGGTGTAGCGGTAACGGCCATCCGTGAGGGAATGGTTGCTGAACTGGTAGGTGGTCAGGGTTGGGTGATTCCACTCCATTTTCGGATCCTTCAGCAAGGGCACAAAGCTGCGTCCTTCGTTTTCCGCATTGGGCGGGAGGCCGCACAACTCGACCAACGTGGGATACATATCGAGCAGGTTGACGACTCCATCACATTTCGCGTCGGCGGGAGTCATGCCGGGCACGCGGACCATGAACGGCACGCGGTCAGACTCTTCCCAGAGGTCGGTTTTGCCGTATTTCGTCTTCTCGCCCAGATGCCAGCCGTGATCGCCCCACAGCATGAGGATGGTGTTGTCAGCATACTGACTTTTCTTCAATGCATCGAACAGCACACCCAGGCAGTGGTCCACGTAGCTGATGTTGGCGAGGTAGGCGCGTTGCGCTTGCTTGTGCAGGTTGGCTTTGTCGATCGCGTCAAACGAGCCAATCGAGGCCTTGAACAGGCGTTTTTCATTCGCGTCCACGATGTCATCGAGATCGTCGCGGAAGATTTCGACGGGTTTGATCTGCTCCAGTGGATAGAGGTCGAAAAACTGCTGGGGAACAATCCACGGCAGATGCGGTTTGGAGATGCCTAGGGCCATGAAGAACGGCTTGCCGTCGAAATCGCGCTTGAGCTGATCGGCGGCCCATTGGCAGGCGACATAATCCTTGGTCTCTTCGACCGGTGCCTTGCAGGCCCCCCACCTCGCCACTTCCTTTTCCTCGCCTTTCTCTTGGCCTTTCTCTTTGCCCTTTTCTGCGGCTTTTTCTCCTAAAGCGGATGACGGGGATTCCTCCCAGAGCATGCCTTTGTTGCCACCTCCGCCTTCAGCGAACTCTTGGAACGCCCATTGGCCCTCATCCATGCCCTCAGACGTTGGGTGTTTGTGGAAGATCTTTCCCGTGGAAAGCGTGTGGTAGCCGTTCTTGGCGAAGTATTGAGGAAGGGTGACGACATCCTTGGCTTTGGGGGCTTTCTTCAGGTCTTGCGTATTGCCGTAAATGCCCGTCGTGGAGGGGCGTTTGCCGGTCAGGATCGCCGAGCGGCTCGGGCAGCAGACCGTGGACGCGCAATAGGCCTTGTTCATCACCATGGCCTGCTCTTTGGCGAGCCGGTCAAGGTTGGGCGTGATCGCCTGCGAGTTGCCGCCGAAGCACCCGATCCAGTCGTTCAGGTCGTCAACGGCGATGAACAAGACATTGTAGGGCTTGGTGGCTTGGTCAGGTTTGTTGGGGCTCGTTTGGGCGAACGCTGCTGACGACAGCGAGAGAGTGGCGAGGAAGAGTAGTGTTTTCATGAGTCGTCGTTACTTGGATTGTTGGAAGAATGGGTCACATCAGTCAGCTGCCTGAAATCACATGACCTCAAGGCCGCTGCTCACCACGGTGTCCGGTTTGTCTTTGCCGGCTTTGATGGTGTATTTACCCGGAGCATAGACGCGAGGTTTGAAGGACTCGGTTTGCGAGCGCACGGTGTAGAGGATCTCACCCGTGGACTCGGCGATGACTTGGACGACGGGTTGGGTTACGCCATTGAGTTTCACCTCGGGGAGTTCGACGTGGACTTTGCGCCCATCGTTGTTTTCCATGGCGACGGTGATGGGCCAGCCGGGGAACTGGGCTTTTTCGCCCTCGAAGAAGCGAGGCCAGCACTCGAAGGTGATCTGACGGGTTTTCTTGTCGAAGCGGGCGATGCCGTAGCCATCGGCACGCTGGCGTTCGTCGTTGATGTCGGGCGGGTTCGCATAGGCCATCATCGAGAGCTTGTTGCCGAGACCATCTTTGAAATCGCCGGTCCAAGGCAGCGGGCTGCTCAGCACGGGATTGGGGCCGGGCTTCTCATCGAGCGGATGCCACCAGCGGCCATAGGTCGTATTGACCAAGGCGGGACTGGTTAAGGATTAGGGTCCATCGCCATGTTCGGTGATGCCCTGTTTGGTCATGACAGCGAGATGTTGGTCACCGCAAAGATGCACGGCCCAGGCGCGGCGGATTTCTTCGAGCGCACGGTTGCGGGGAGTCTGTGGCCAGCCATTGCAATCCAGGTCGGCGAGCAGGCGGTTGTCGGCCTTGCCATGCATGTGCACGGCACCGCAGAAGGAAGTCGCGGAGAGCACGGCTTTCATCTCGGTGCCAGTCCAGTCTTGCGACCAGTCGCGCAGGAATTTTTCCTGGCGCGCGCCGAGTAATTGCAGGCCCGGAAGGTCAACCGTCTTCGGGTCGTAGGCGGGGTCGTTGATGTGATCCGGGCGCGGCCCCATCACGGGAATCTTGCCGAACGGGCCGGACTTGAACTTGCGATCTTCGAGAATGGCAAAGTCCACGCCACCGACGCGCAAGCGGGTGAAATAGACCGTGATGCCGCGCTCGACGGGCGCTGGATCGACCGGATCGGGCAGGTTCCAGGCCTGCTGGCGCTGCACTTGGTTCACATACTCCGCTGGATACAAGAAACCGCCATCGGTGCCGTCTTCGCGCACACATTGCTTGCCGTTTTCACCCCAAAGATTCGGCTGGCCGACGTCGTGATCATCGGGGATGCAAATCGTCGGCCGGTCGCGCATGACATCGCGGAACTGAAGCCCGAACTCGATCCAGCCAGCAGTGTGTTCGGTGTGCCGATACGTCTGGTCACCGGCGAAGAACAGCAGGTCGGGTTCTTGCGCCCGCAGATGCTCGACGATCTCTGGCCGCAGTCCGCCAGTGCGGCTGGAGTTGCAGGACATGTTGGCGATGACGATCTCATTCTTGTCGATGGGATCACGCCGGATCAGGCCCTCAAACATCGCCTTGTCGCCATGGCGAACGCGGTAGGGGACGTTCTGCGTGGCGTCCCACTTTTCGATGCGAAAATGCGCACTCCAGCCGGGATAAAGAATCGCTTCCGTAGCGACCTCAGACCAGACGCCGTCGCGTTGAAACTCCAACCTCGCCGTGCGTGCCTCATCGGGCTTCAGCGGAAAGAACTGCGCGGTCAGCTTCAGCACGCCGTGGTCATGCGTGTAGAGCGCGAAGGCGACGATCTCATCACGCGGCACGTCCATCACCGGTGGTAGTGCGGCCTTCTTTGCCGATGGCACTTTGGCATTCCACCATTCGCCTACCGCGAGGGAATCGAGCTGCGGATAGGTGGCACCGAATGGGAGCGCAGCTTCGGTATCGGCAGCAGCGAGCGATGATGTTGAACCACGCCAAAACAGGAGTGGGGTGAGCTTGAGTAGAAAGCGGCGGGTGATGTTCATGATCGTGAATGGGTAAGGTTTGCGGTCACAGCTTCTATAAATAGGCCGCGAGATCAGCGATGTCGCGGGTGGCGTTTATCAGGGCAATGGCTGCGGTTCGATCAGCGACACCTGCACGTCATCCAGGTAGTGCGCTGCCTTTGGCAAGGTCTTGTCCGGCGTGCGGACTCCAAAGAAAAGCACGAGGCTGCGAGCAGCGCGTGGCACTTGAATCTTCAAGCTCATGGTCTGCCAGCCTTTGCTCCCGGGCGTCACATCCAGCCCCCGCGTGGCCGAAGCAATCGCCTCATCCCGGTGATCAAACCACGCGGCATCGAGATGTTCACGCGCTTCCGAAACTGCAAAGGCACGAAGCATGTAACGCACCGACGCATCAGCATCCGCAGCAGCGAACGAGGCCGAGATCTCAATCTCTCGCAGCTCGCCTTCAGCACTCGACGGCACCGAGGTCAGATCGAGCACCTGATACACTGCGCGAGGTGAGCCTCTAGGCGACGCTTCCAGCCGAAGCATGAACTTGCCTTCCTTGGCTTGGATTCCACTCTCCGCCATCACCACCCGCGCCTCATCACCACCCCAATGGGCCGAGGCATCTGGAAAGCCCTTCGCCAATGGCATTTGAGCATCTTCAAAGCTCGGCTGAAAGACTGCCAGCGGCGTCTTCTTCTCAAAGCCGCGTTGCACCACATAGCCAAACACCACCGACGTGCAAAACATGCCAAACACAATCCCCGCTGCCGCCGCGGTGAGCGGACGCCATGCCAGCCAGCGTGCAAGTTTCGGCGCAGACACGCGAGTCGGCATCGGTTGTCCTGCGGCTTCTTGTCGGAGCGCTGTATCGACGTTGCAGCGTTGCCGATAGTCCTCCCGCGCTTCGCGGCTCGACGCAAAAATGGCCTCCAGCTCAATGGCTTCGTCTTTGGAAATCGTGCTCAGCAAATGCAGGTCGATCAGCTCGCACCAGCGAACTCGGTTGGGTGTGTGTGATGATGGTTCACTCATGAGATGATGGGGTTGGCGACTTTGTTTTGGACGCACTGCACCAGCTTTTCGCGCAGGCGTCCGAGGAGCTTGTAGAGACTGTTGATCGTGCGGCCGGTTTCCTCGGCGAGTCGTGTCACACGTCCCTCGCCGGCATACGGAGCCAGCACTAACTCGCGATGATGCGCCGCCATCTGCGCCAAGCATCCGCGCAGAGCCTCGCGTTCCTGCTCCCAGACATCCTCGTCCACCTCGGCGGCTTCATCGGCCAGCAGCTCGATCACCGCATCAC
>JANPIW010000088.1:0-13934 GCA_031425215.1 Verrucomicrobiaceae bacterium | reverse complement strand
CATCCACCCAACGCCTTTTCGTCTGCCAATCCGCGACCGGCGCGACGAGTTTGCCCTCGGCCTTCATCTGCTGGTAGATGCCAGTGTTGAAGGGCACTTCCATTTGATAAATCGTCACCGCGTCCGGCCCCATCTCGACGGCCTTCGCCACCGTTGCGCGCCACAGCTCGTCCGTGTCATTCATCATGCCTGCGATGAGGTCGATGTTGATGTGCTCAAAGCCGAGGCTGCGCGCGAAGCGATACGCCTTCTCGATCTCGCCGCTGCGATGCGCGCGCCCGTTGGATTCGAGGATGTGATCGTCGAAATGCTCCACGCCGAGACTCAGGCGCGTCACGCCGACAGCGCGAATGTCTTCGAGCTTCTTTTCACTAAGCGTGCCCGGCTCGGCCTCGAAGGCCACCTCCTCCGCCTCGTCCCACGGCACGATGTCCTTCATGCGCTTCGTCAGTTCATGAAGCTGCGGCCCCGAGAGATAAGAAGGCGTGCCGCCGCCGAAGTAAACAAAGTGCGCCTTCCGCCCCGCAAGATACGGCCTGCGAGCCAGCATCTCCATCTCACGCATCCCGGCGTCGATGTAGGCGCGGATCTCCGACGCGTTCTTGTCGGTGTAAACTTTGAAGTAGCAGAAGTGGCACCGCTTGCGGCAGAACGGGATGTGAAAGTAAACACCGAGCGGAACATCCACGGGTCGCGGCCTGTCGAGCACCGCTTCGAGTGCTGGCACTTGATCCGGCTTCCAAAAAGAGAACGGCGGATAGTTGGAGACGAAATAATTCCCGGCTTCGGTTTTCTCCGACGGTTTCACGGAGGTCGCTGGAGCTGGAAGGGTGGCGGAGGTAGGCATGAGAGTGGGCGGTCGATCCTGACGACCGCACTATGCACTGGAACGCCGGGACACCAAGCGAGGTTGCGCCGATGTGATCGGGGATGCGCCTTATCGGACACTTTGCCCGGTATTGCCTGGGATGCTCGCGGATGCTAGGATTTCATCATGTTTGAAGCAGCGGAACTAGGCAAGACACTTTCGAAGCGGGAATATGACAAGCTGCAACCGAGGCTGCAGGAGACTTTGCTGGAGGCTCATCTGGAGATCAAGAAAGCGGGTCTGCCGGTGATCATCATCATTTCGGGAGTGAGCGGCTCAGGGAAAGCGGAACTGCTGCACCGGCTGAATGAATGGCTTGACCCGCGCGGTGTGGATACCCATGCGATGTGGCAGGAGTCGGATGAAGAAGAGGAGCGCCCGCTTTACTGGCGCTACTGGCGCAGGATGCCGGCGAAGGGGCGTGTGGGCATTTTTCTTGGGTCGTGGTACACCAAGCCCATCGTGGACCGTGTTTATGGCCGCAACAAGAAGCGCGATCCGCGTGACGCGATGGACCGCGTGCGGGCCATGGAAGAGATGCTGTCGAACGACGGGGCGCTGATCATCAAATTATGGTTTCATCGATCCAGGGCATCGCAGAAGACGAATCTCAAATCCCTCTCTCGGAACCCGAAGAAGAAGTGGCGCGTGCGACCGGCAGACTGGGAGAACTTCCGGCGCTTTGATGACTTCATGCGCATCTCCGAGGACGCTCTGCGCCATACGGATTCCGGTTCGGCCCCCTGGCATGTGGTGGATGCGTTTGACCGTCGTTACAGGGAACTCACGAGTGGCCAGATCATCCTTCAGTCCATTCAGGACCGGCTTAAAGCTTTGCCAAAGAGAGAACCAGTGAACCTGCCTCCAGCCTTCACTGTGAAAGTGAAGGGGCGTGGTCCTGACACCATTCTGGATGCCGTGGATCTGCGCCAGCGTCTCAACGAGCGCGAGTACGAAAAGCTGCTCAAAGAGCACCAGGCGGAGCTTTCCCGTCTCGTCTGGCAGAGCAACAAGAGGGGCCGCTCATCGGTGATCGTGTTCGAGGGATGGGATGCCGCGGGAAAGGGCAGTGCCATCCGGCGCGTGACCGGTGCGATGGATCCCCGGCTTTACCAGGTGATCCCTGTAGCAGCTCCGACAGATGAGGAGCGTGCGCACCACTATCTGTGGCGATTCTGGAGGAACATCCCGCGTGATGGCAAGCTCGTGATCTTTGATCGTTCCTGGTATGGTCGAGTCCTCGTAGAGCGTGTGGAGAACTTCGCGACCCCAGAGGAATGGCAGAGGGCGTTTCTGGAGATCAATGATTTTGAGGAACAGCTCACAGAGCATCAAACGATGGTGACTAAATTCTGGCTGCACATCAGCAAGGATGAGCAGCTCCGTCGTTTTAAAGAACGCAAGGCGACTGCTGCGAAGCGCTACAAGATCACTGAAGAGGACTGGCGCAATCGGGGGCGATGGGATGCCTACAAACTCGCTGTGAACGAGATGGTGGAACACACCAGCACAGGCCCTGCACCGTGGACGCTCGTGGCGGGCAACGACAAGAAATTTGCCCGCATTCAGATACTGCGGACTCTCTGCGAGAATCTACGTCGCGGCCTGTGAGGCTGGACACCCAAGGGACATGAGGCGGCCAGATGCTTCTCTGCCCTCTGTGAATTCCCTTCACCGCGCCCTCGAGCTAGCTAGCCAGGCTTTACCATTCTCATGCAGGAGCCATTCAGAGGCTGATGGTCTATCCACCGTGCGCGCCGTTCTTGAAAGCATACATCACGCCGTCGTCCGCGCCGATCACGACCCATTCGCTAGTAACTGCCGGAGATGAGCGCACGGGCGCGCCGATCTCGTAGTGCCAGGCTTCTTTGCCGGTGACGACATCGACGACATAAACGTAGCCGTCGTCGCAACCGAAGACAGCGAGCTTTCCGTCGCAAATGACGGCGGAACTGTCGATGCGGTCGCGGGCGCGAAATTCCCAGAGGCCCTTGCCAGTGGCGCGGTCGATGCCGTGCAGGCGTTTGTCGCGTCCGCCGACAATGATCATCTTCGGCAGGATGGCGGGCGCGGCGTAGAATTCAAAATCGCGCTCGCCGTACTCCCACGCTCTCATGCCATCGCCCAGCGCGTAGGCGCCCACACGATTTCCGTAATGCGAGACGTAAACAATGTCATCGGCGATGGCGACATTGTTGCCGATGTAGGCGCCGACTTCGATCTGCTTGATCTCCTTGCCCGTGGCGATGTCGTGGACATGCAGCACGGCGTCGCATCCGCCGACGATGGCTTTACCTTCCGAGATCGCCGCACCACCGTTGACGTAATTACCCGTCTCGGCGGACCATTCCTTTTTTCCCGTCTGCGCGTCGAGGCAGTAGATGCTGTAGTCGTAGCTGCCGATGATGATCTTGTCTTTCTTGGTCACAGGATCGGTCCACACATTCGCGGCGGCGTGGATCTCGGCCATCGTCTCAAACTTCCACGCCTCTTTGCCGGTCGTGGCGTTCCAGGCATAGATAAAGCCATCCTGCGAGCCTGCGATGACGAGATCATCCGAGAACGCCGCCGCGCCGTCGTAACCGCCCTTGGGTGTGATAACTT
This sequence comes from Verrucomicrobiaceae bacterium, assembly GCA_031425215.1. Lineage (GTDB taxonomy): Bacteria > Verrucomicrobiota > Verrucomicrobiia > Verrucomicrobiales > Verrucomicrobiaceae > JANPIW01. The sequence goes on along the minus strand of JANPIW010000088.1, from coordinate 10,462 downwards.
CCCAAATTTTCTTTCCCGTGGCGAGGTCGATGCAGAAGAACTTCTCTTGCTTGCAGCCGGCATAAACTTTGCCATCGCGGATCACGGGCGAGGCGACGAGCATCTCGCCACCGCGCGGCTTCTCCATCATCGTGAACTGCCAGCCCGTCGCCAGCGGCAAACGCAAGGCCACGGGGGAAAGGCCCGTCATCGCCGGATCACCGCGCGAGTGCGGCCAGTCCTTCACCACCACTGCATCGGCAGCCAGCGCCGTGCTTGCTGCCCACATCAACCATGCCGTACCGATCACGCTCATTTTATTCATCCTCAAAGATTTCGCTGTGAAACGGGCAGGCATCCAGCATTGTTTCACCACCACGCCATGCATGATCTGAGCAATGACCAGCCCGAGCCGCCGCCGATCCCGCGCGATCTCTTCTCGGAGTACACCGACAAGGCTTTCCGAAATTGCAGCCGCTGCGGCGAGACGCTGAACGATTTCGAGGGCGGCTACCAGATCTCCAAGGCGTGGAAGAACGGCGAGTGCGTTTTTGAATACGCGCTCTGCGATCACTGCCGCTGCGGGCTGATGGAGGAGTTTTCCGCCGAGTCGAAAAAACGGCTCGCGAAATTTCAGGATGACAAGGTGAACCTCGATCGCGGCCTCGACGGCTGCTCCGTCTGCGGCGTGAAGCGCAGCGAGAATCCGCTCAAGGAGTTTGTCCTCACCGGCATCTGCGAGCACACCCACCTGCTGCACGGCATCATGGTCTGCGGCAAATGCGGCGAGCAAACGCAGAAGCTCATATCCACTCACACGCGCGACACCTGGCGGCGTTTCGTCTCCGACAATTTCCCCGGCCCGCCTGCGGATTATGTGCCGGAACCATCGGAGCCTGTGGGCGTGCCCGTGATGTAGTCAATCCTCAGGCTCGTCCTTCTCACCCTTTTTCACCGGCGAGATGTTCCGGTGAACCCACACGCTCTGCATCACGCCCATGAGGAACATGCACACGACGAGGAAGCTGCCACCGTAGCTCACGAAGGGAAACGGAAGCCCTGTGATGGGCATGAGGATGATGTTCATACCCGCGTTTTCAAAGGCATGAGTGAAGAGCATGGCGGCAGATCCCACGACGATGAGCCTGCCGAGCTGGTCGCGCGCATAGAAAGCGATGAACATCGCCTGCAGAAGCAGCAGCAACATGCCGGAGAGCAGCAGCACCGAGCCGCGAAATCCAAAATCCTCCGCGATGGTGGCGAAGATGAAATCGTTGATGGACTCCTCGGGGAAGAACGTGTGATGCACGTGCGCGGAACGTCCGTCAGGAGGTTCGTTGAGCACGGCTCCTTTGCCGTTGAAGCCCGCGCTGCCCACGGAGATTTGCAGGAAGTTCGGCACCCAGCCCTCGGCGCGCAGGTCCACTTTCTCCGTCTGGTTGGTGAGCAAATAAAAAAAGGAGTCGAGGCGCGCCTGTTGGTACGGTTTGAGCGCAAAGAAGTAGCCGATGGGCGCGACGCAAAGCACCAGCAGCAGCATCGTGATGAGATAGCGGAACGGGATGCCACCAACCAAAAGCATGGCGCAAAACACCGGCCCCCATACTGACGCGGAGCCAAAGTCCTCCTCCAGCACCAGCACTGCCGGAATGCCGGCCAGGATGCAAGCCAGGATGAGACGTAACGACGGGTAACGAAAGATCGGAAGCCATCGCTGGATATGGCCGAAGACCGTGGCGAGCACAAAGATGCCTCCGGTGATGGCGACGGCCGAAGTCTGTATCTCCATGCCGTTGGGCAGGCGCAGGCGTTTCTGGCCGAGAACCTCGATCCCGTACTTTTGAAGTAGCAAAAGACCCGCGATCCCCGCGGCATAAAAGAACACGCAACCCCAGCGCACCCACTTGTAGTCGATGAGCGCCGCGCAAAAAAACACCGGGATGCCGATGATCGCCCATTGGATTTGCTGGCTCCATTTTGTGTCCAGCCCGTCCATGCGGAAAGCGCCCGCATTGCGGATGGCATACACCCCAAAGATGATGAGCGCCGCCATGTTGATGAGCAGCACCCAGTTCAAGCCGAGGAATTTTTTGAAGAGCGGCGTCATGGCGGATCAAAGCACCGGCACCGAGGCCAGGAGCTTTTTCGTGTACTCATGCTGCGGCGCCTCGCACACGGTGTCCGCGCCGCCACGCTCAACAACTTTCCCGCGATACATCACGATGATGTCATCGCTCATGTGACGCACCACGGCCAGGTCGTGGGCGATGAAAAGGTAGGTGAGCTTGAACTCGTCCTGGATGTCTTTGAGCAAGTTCAAAATCTGCGCCTGCACGCTCACGTCCAGCGCGCTCACCGGCTCGTCGCAGATGAGGAATTTCGGCTGCACCGCCAGCGCGCGCGCGATTCCGATGCGCTGCCTCTGCCCGCCGCTGAACTCGTGCGGGTAGCGGCCCATCGCATCGACCGGTAATCCCACGCGCGTCAGCAGCGCTGCCGCCACATCCTGGCGCTGCTGGCGTTTCATCTCTTTGAAATGGATGCCCAATGGCTCGCCGAGAATGTGCTCAACCGTCATGCGCGGATTCAGCGAGCCGAACGGATCCTGGAAAACCATCTGCATGTCACGTCTGAACGGGCGGAACCGGCTCTCAGGCAGACTGAGAATCTCCTGCTCCTTGTAAAAGGCCTCGCCTGCTGTCGGCTTCACTAATTTGAGCAGCCCTCGCGCCACCGTCGATTTCCCGCTGCCGCTCTCGCCCACAAGACCGAGCGTCTTGCCCTCCTCGATCTCAAAGCTCACATCATCCACAGCCTTGATCGCATCCGTCTCGCGCCGCAGCCATCCAGTGCGGATGGGAAAGTGAATTTTAAGTCCGTTGACGCGGATCAGTGCCATGCGAGTGAGAAGAAAAGGATGAGAGCGCGAGAATAACACGCGCGCTTGTGATGGAAACGAAAAGTTCGCAGCGGTGGCGCGCGGCATGGCAGCCCGCCCTCCGCGACCGCGCTCACTACAGCGGCAGCCCCCGGCTGGCCGGGCGGCCCCGACGCGGCGACCACTCAAAGCCGATTTCATTGAGACGCCGGACGTGCTCTGGATCCAGCGTGTTTTGGCGGCGCAAGAGGCGCTGTTTGCTCATCCAAAACATCAACGTTCTCCCGCTGCCGTCTCCAAAAGGAACACGCGTGTGCCCCTTTTCCTCCTTGAACGCGCGCAGTTGTTCAAAGCGCTCGTTCCAGGATGCGGGGTCTGCCTTGCGCTCGCGCTTCCGGCTCTGTTCATGCGGCACGCCCGAACCCGGCTCACCACCCCCTGACTCAACCGGACCCACCCAATCAAAACCAATCTGATCGAGCCGCTCCTTGCGCGCCGCGTCCAGCGTGCCCAGCCGCGCGTGTAACCGCTGCAACACAACCCAGCGGCGCAGTCCCGGATATTGATTATCGTGCCGCGACACATCGCAGTGACCGTTCGCCTTGATGTACTCGGCCATCTGACGAGCGCTTTCGTCCCAGTGGGATGATCCGCCGGGAGGAAGGGCGGGGGCTATCGCAGGCACCCTTTCACCCTGCTGCGGCATGGATGATGCCAGGTTTTTCGTCGCGCTATCTCCGACGGCTCCTGCGTGCAGCTTCGATTCGCCTTCGATGATCATAATGGACCATGCTCGCAGGATGCGCTCCAATCGCAAGCTCGGGATCGAAGGCATCGAAGTACTCTCTTGTTCGCCCTATCGCCGCCCATCCTCACTCCCCTGCTCTGCCGCCGCCCTCGCCCACTTCGGCATTTCTGCCGGAGCGATGAGAAGACAAATTTCGCCCTTGGGAGTTTTGGCGGCGAAGTGCTGATGCACGAGCTGCGCGCTGCCGCGCCGGTATTCCTCGTGCATCTTGGTCAGCTCGCGTGCGACGACGACAGGATGCTGCGGCGTGAGGGTGGCCAGAATCTCGAGCGTGTCCGTGATGCGATAAGGCGACTCGAAGTAGATCGACGTACACTCACGTTGCGTGGCCGCAGTCAGCTCCGTGGTGCGCGCGCCTTTTTTGTGCGGGAGAAAACCTCCGAAGTAGAAGGGCGTGGTCGGCAGCCCCGAACCAGCAAGCGCGGCGAGCACCGCGGACGGGCCGGGGATGACCTCGACACGCAAGTCTGCCGACACGACGGCGAAGATCAGCCGCTGCCCAGGATCAGAAACCGTGGGCATCCCGGCATCAGACACGAGCGCCACACGCTGGCCGCCGCGCACACGCTCTATTATTTCAGGCGTGCGCCGCGCCTCGTTGTGCTCGTTGAGGCTGATGAGCGGCCTGCGGATGTCATTCGCCTGGAGCAATCGGATCGTGTGCCGCGTGTCCTCACAGGCGATGAGATCAGCGGCACGAAGAGTTTCAAGCGCGCGCTTGGTCACATCACCCAGGTTGCCGATGGGCGTGGCGACGATCTGGAGGAAACCAGTGGATTTTAGCGCGGGAGGTTCCATCAGCAAAGAGGGCAAGCACGATGCTTGCCCTCCGGTTCAAATTTCAAATGCAGGCGAGCGATCACCATCCATCCGCGATCTCGCTGACGAGCGCGGCGGCGGAGCGTTGGACGGCTTCCTCCATGGCTTGATGCTCGGAGAGCTGGAAATTCGGATCAAGCACGATGTAGGAGCCGCGATAGATGCGGCCGCTGTGGAGGGTGGCTCCGCTAGGATCCTTGAGTTTGTAGTCGGTCTTGAGATCGACGCGCAGCTCGCGGGTGCGCAGGACGTTGGTGCGCACGGCGCGGAACTGGGAGCGGTCGATGTCGCGGATCGTGCATTCGAGGATCGCGTCCGCGTTCTCCTTTTTCACGATTTGATAGGTGCCGTCGTTTTGCAGCTCTTTGATGAGCGCATTAGTGGCGAGCACGGAGAGGCGGGGTTCGAGCGTCAGATTCTCAAAGATCGGCACGGCGATCTTGGTGACGTGCGCGAGGTGGGCCGGTTTGTTGGGGCCGACTTTGTAGCCGGCGCAGCTTGAGAGGACGAGGGCGAGCAGCGGGACGATGAGTGCGAGGCGGTTCTTCATGTGCAGGGAGAAAAGATAGTGACGGGCGGATGGGATGCGGATGCTTTGGAGTGTGACGCGCGGATCACTTTTTCTCAGCAGGCGGCGCTGCGGGCGCGGCTGGCAATGCGACGGGCGCTCCAGGAGCAGGAGGCACAGGGGGCGGTGCTGCCTCGGCAGGGGCGGGTGGAACGGGGAGGAGCAGCGGCTTGGAGGAATCGGGCGGCGGAAGCAGCGAACCTGCGGGCGGGGCCATCTCGCCACCGGGGCGGACAGGAAGAGTCGGCTCCCTCAAGGGAATGGGCTGGAAGCCATCGTCGGCGCGCATCTTGGGTTTCTGACTCAAGCGCGCAAGCTCGGGTGCGGGCGGGCCGACGTAATCGGCGCGCCCTTTGAGATCGACGGCCGCAGGGACAGTGTAATCGCTGATCGCGGCGGTGTTCGCGTCGGACATGCCTCGCGGGTCGATGCGGGCGAGTTCGGAGAGGCGCACACGCGCTTCGCGGGATGCCTCGGCGGTGCCAAATTTGAGCGCTTCATTATAATAGATGGCTGCGGATTTGGTCTTGCCCTGGCTCTCGTAAAACTTGCCGATGTTCAAGGATTTCTGCGCCTCGGCGGAATCGACCTGCTGGAGCATGGACTGCGCCTCGCCTGCGCGCTCGCCTTGCGGGTTGGTGGCAACGTAGGTGACGAGAGCGTCGCGAGTGGCGGTCAGGTTGCCGCTGTCCTGACTTTTCATGGCGGCAACGTTGCTGATCTGGCCGATGCGGAATTGCGCCTCGGATGCCTGCGAGGTGTTGGGATAATTGTCCACCACCTTCTGGTAGGCCGCGATGGCCTGGGCCTTCTCTGCCTTGTCCTGATGAATCTCCGCGATGCTAAACTGCGCGAGCGGGGCAAAACGTCCGAAAGGTGCGTTGGCGATGACGCCCTCATAAAGTTTGATCACCTCGCCAGCATCGAGCTTCATCGGAATGACGATGAAGTTCTTCTGCTTCTTCCCGCCCTTGGCTTCCTCTGCGATCTCGTACTGCTGCTGGATGGCGTCGGCAAAGCGCGGGCTTTGGCGGTACTGGTCGATGAGTTTTTGAAATGCCTCTGACGCATCCTGGAGCTGGCCGCTTTGGCGGATGAGGATGGCGCGGTTGTAGGCGGCCTCGGCGGCGGTATCGGTGAATGGATACTGCTTGAGGATCGACTCATAAATGCCGCTGGCCTTGCCGCTGCTGGCATTGCGTGCCTCGGCCATCATCGCCTGCGCTGCGGCTTCCTGCTGTTGTTTCACCGTGGCGTTGGGCGCGGTTTTGCTGCCGCCTTTCTTGAAGAAATCGAGGAAACCGTGGGCTGGAGTTTGCAGCCCCACGAGGCAAACGGCGGCCGTCGTGAGTAGCGGCAATCGAGAGAAGGCTAGTGCGTTCATTGGGCGCGATAGTAGAGTCAGTGAAACAATGCGTCAAGCTGGCAAAGCGAGGGGAAAACAAAGCTGAAATGGAAAAGATCGCCGCAAAGCCATTGGCTTTTCCCGCGCTGCCGGGTAACCGATGCGCGCCCCGGATGCAGCGCGCTCCCAGTCTTCTCCAGTCCCTCGATTACTCCATTGTGCAGCAGTGCATGCATTGCGGCATGTGCCTGCCGACGTGCCCGACGTATGTGGAGACGAAGAAGGAGAAGAACAGCCCGCGCGGTCGCATCGCCCTCATGCGCTCCATCGCGGACGGCGAGCTGACGGTGACGAAGGATTTCGCCGAGGAGATGTACTACTGCCTCGGCTGTCTCGCCTGCCAGACGGCGTGTCCGGCGGGAGTGAACTACGTCGAGCTGTTCGAGACCGCGCGCGCGGAGATAGAGGAGAAGAAGGTGCTCGCGGGCAAGGAGCGCAGCTTCTGGCGCTGGATCACAATCAAAGTTCTCTTCATGCAGCCCCGGCTGCTGCGGCTCGTCGGCAGGCTGCTGTATTTCTGGCAATGGACGGGCCTCGATGTGGTGCTGCGCCGCATGAAATTTCTGCGCCTTATCCCCGAGCGGTTGCGCGAACTGGAGCCAATGACGCCGCGCGTGAAGGCGCAGTTCTCCGATGACCTAATCGCGCGCGTCGAGTCGCCGGTGGAGATCAAATACCGCGTCGGTATGCTCACAGGTTGCGTGCAAGACATCGCTTTCTCCGATGTGAACCGCGACACGGTCGATGTGCTGCTGGCAAACGGCTGCGAGGTCATCACGCCGCGCGCGCAGCATTGCTGCGGATCGCTCCACGCGCACAACGGTGCCGTCGATCTCGCGCGCGAACTGGCTCGGCGGCAGATTGACGCGTTCGATCTCGACAAGCTCGATGCGATCATCTCCAACGCGGGCGGCTGCGGATCGCATCTCAAGAAGTTCGCGCATCTGCTGCACGACGATCCCGCGTATGCGGCGCGCGCCGTGACGTGGGATGCGAAGGTGAAGGACATCCACGAATGGCTCGCGCACACCGGCATCCGCGCGCCGCGCAAAGGCTGCGGCATCGACACAGTGACGTATCACGAGTCGTGTCACCTTTGCCACGGACAGAAAGTCGTGGCGCAACCGCGTCAGGTGCTGGCCGCCATTCCGGGCCTCAAGGTCGTCGAGCTTCCCGAATCCAACTGGTGCTGCGGCAGCGCGGGCATTTATAACATCACGCAGCCCGAGCAGAGCGCGAAGCTGCTGAGGCGAAAGCTCGACAAGATCGCCGAGACGAACGCGCCCGTCGTCGCCACATCCAACCCCGGCTGCCATCTCCAGCTCGCCACCGGCTTGGCGCAGTGGAGCGGCCACTCCTGCAAAGACGTGACCCAGCCCGTGACGCTCCTGGCCCGTGCGTATCGCGCGGAGTGGGGGGCGTAGCCGCGCACTGCCCCTAACGCACCTGCCCGTCTCCAAAGACGAGGTACTTATAACTGCAAAGCTCCGCCAGCCCCATCGGGCCGCGCGCGTGCAGCTTGTCAGTGCTGATGCCGATCTCGGCTCCGAAACCAAACTCGCCGCCGTCATTGAAGCGCGTGCTCGCGTTCCAGAGCACCACGGCGGAATCGACATTGTGCATGAAGTCCCGCGCCACCGCCTCGTCGCGCGTGATGATGCTGTCGGTGTGATGCGAACCATACGCGTTGATGTGCGCGATGGCTTCGTCAGCGCTGCTCACCGTTTTCATCGAGAGAATCAAATCGAGGTACTCCGTGCTCCAGTCCTCGTCGGACGCGAGCTTTGCGGCGGGCAAAAAGCGCAGTGCCTCGGCATCCGCGCGCATTTCCACGCCGCTTTGCTGCAAGAGCACGGCCACTTGGGGATAAAACTCGGCGGCCACATCGCGATGCACGAGCAGCGTCTCCAGCGCATTGCACACGCCGGGCTTCTGGCACTTGGAGTTCACGACGATGCGCGCCGCCATGTCGAGATCAGCGTCAGGGTGAACATAGACATGGCACACGCCGTCGTAGTGCTTGATCACCGGCATCCGCGCCGTGGACACGACTTTCTCGATCAGCCCCTTCCCTCCGCGCGGGATGATGAGATCAATGTGCGCATCCATTCGCGCCATGTGCTCCACACTCGCGCGATCGGTGAATGGAATGAGCTGGATGCTGTCGGCGGGCAATCCATTCACCGCGCCGCTGTCTTGCAGCGCTGATGCGAGAGCGGTGTTCGAGTGGATCGCCTCCGAGCCGCCGCGTAAAATCGTGGCGTTGCTTGTTTTGAAACACAGCGCCGCCGCGTCCGTCGTGACGTTGGGTCGCGATTCAAAAATGATGCCGATCACGCCAATGGGCACGCGCTCCTTGCGGATGCGCAGTCCGTTCGGGCGCGTCCATTCGCTGAGCAGCTCGCCCACCGGATCGGGCAGGTCCGCCACCTCGCGCACTGCTTGCGCGATGGCCGCGAGTCGTTTCTTGTCGAGCATGAGCCGGTCGATCATCGCCTTGCTCAGCCCGTTGGTCTCCGCCGCCGCGAGGTCTTTTGCATTCGCCGCGAGAATTTCCGCCTCACGCGCCATCAAGCCGTCGCCCATCGCGCGAAGGGTGGTGTTCTTCTTCTCCGTCGAGAGCTTCACCAGCTCACGCGAGGCCGCGCGAGCCTTGCGGCCCATTTCGAGAACGGCGGATTGGATTTCGGTGTCGGTCATTGCGGGGGAGTTTGCGGTGGTTGGCGATTGTTTGCGGCGGTTTGCGGCGGTTTGCAAGAGCGGCGACTCGGACGAGTGGCACACGCCCCACGAATTTCACCGCGCGAGGAATTTCCCCTTGATCAATCAATGATCCATCCCACTATAGGCACTCGTTTCGCGGGTGTAGCTCAGTGGTAGAGCGCAACCTTGCCAAGGTTGATGTCGCGCGTTCAAATCGCGTCACCCGCTCCAGTCTCACGACAGGCTGGAGCTTCCGCAGACGGCCCCAGTATCGCCCGATGTTCGTCTGGACCAAACAATCGCCCGTCGCCCTCGTCCCTGCTTGGGAAGCGCTCTTCACTCATAGAGACGGCCTGCATCCGGTCATCACCGCGCGCCCGCGTCACAAGATGGCCACCGTCGATGTTTACTCCGAAAAACGCGCCGGCCTCGTCGCCATCAAGCGCGAGCACGGCGGCTCCGTTCGCGTCGTGCCAGATCAGAACTGGGCAGCGATGGCACCCCCGCCGCCTGAGCCGATCCGCATTCGCGACAGGCTCGTCATCATTGGCACGAGAACAAAAACGGGAATCTCCGCGGCGCGGAAGAAGTTCCCAGGACGCGACATCATCGTCGTGCCGCCGGACATGGCCTTCGGCACCGGTCATCATGCCACCACCGCGACAGCGTTGCGCCTGCTGACCGACACCGCCGCGCAGTGGCATCGCGGTGGCCGCGCCGCATGGACCATGATCGATGTCGGCACTGGCAGCGGCATCCTCGGCATCGCCGCGCGCAAGCTCGGCGCGTCAGCCGCCTCGGGTTTCGACTTCGACCCGCTCGCTGTAAAGGTGGCAAACGCGAACGCGCGCAACAACGGCGTGCCCGAGGTGCCTTTTGAAGTCATCGACGCCCTCAAATGGAAGCCCGCCGCACGGCACGACTGCGTGGTGGCGAACATGTTCAGTGAAATCCTCATCGCCGTGATGCCCAAACTGGCGCGCAGCGTGAAGCGCGATGGTGTGGTGATCATCTCTGGAATCCTGCATCATCAGGCAGCGGAAGTGCTCGCCGCCGGAGCGAAAGCCGGGCTGCATTTCAGCCGCGTGGTGCGCTCTGGACGATGGGTGACAGCGCTGGCAGAGGTATGAAGTGCTCAGTGCTCAGTGCGAAGTGCTCAGTGCTCAGACTCGTAAGCGCACCATCAAGACTGAGCACTGAGCACCTAGGGAACCGCTGATTTAATCGGCGCGGCAATCAGGAGCAAAAAGAAGTTGCGCGGTGGGGTAAGTTCACAGGCATGGAACGACAACTGAGCTTTGC
>JANPIW010000087.1:0-2432 GCA_031425215.1 Verrucomicrobiaceae bacterium | reverse complement strand
TGCTGCTGACGACTTCGCTCGCGGTCACGGGGCGCACCTCCTTCTTGAGCAGCTCATGCATCTTGAAGCTGTTGCCCTCGGGCCGCACTTGATACGCGCGGCCGCCGGTGCCGTCGGTCGCGTAGTGATAGCCCCAGCCGTCAAAGCTTGTGCCGTGCGGGTTCGGCGAGTTGTCGGCGTGTTTTGAAATGGTGAACCGACGCGGATCAAAACGATACATCGCGCTCGACGAAGCCTGCAATGACGGTCCCCACGGATGCTCGTGGTTGTGCTGCATGAAGACCCCGCTCTGCCAGTAGATGCCGCCATCGGGACCGTAGATCAGGTTGTTCGCGCCGTGATGCGTGTCTGACGAATCAAGTCCCTGCAGCATGATGATGCGCACGTCGGCCTTGTCGTCGCCGTCGGTGTCCTTGAGGAAGAGAAGTTCGCTCTGGCGCGTGACCAGCACGCCGCCGTTCCAGAATTCAAAGCCGAGCGGATTGTTCACCCGTGCGAACTCGGTGATGCGGTCCGCTTTGTTGTCGCCGTTGTCATCGTGGAAGATGACCAGCGCATCCTTGCTCTCTTTCAAAGGCTCCCATTTCGGATAGTCCGGCCACACAGCCACCCAGAGGCGGCCCTTTGTGTCGAACTGCATCTGCACAGGGTTCGCGAGCTGCGGGAACTTCTGCTCGTCGGCAAACAAATGCACTTCGAAGCCCTTCTTCACCGCCATGTGTTTGATCGCCTCCTCGCCGCTGATGTATTTCAGCACGCCTTCCTTTTGCGCGTTGCTGCTCTTGCTGCCGCCGCCGACGTTTGATTTTACCGGCACGGGCTTCGGCACGCTGCTGTCATCGACCTTCTTGTCGCCGCCCGTGATGCGCGCCCACACACGCTCGTCGCGGTTCGCCGTCATCACATCGAGCATCGACAGCTCATGCTGCAGCACTTGGCCGTTCGTCTGACCATCGACGAAAGCCAGAGTCGAGCGGCTGCCCCAAACGTCATTGCCATCGCTCGCGTGATAGCGCTGATACCAGTGGTAGCTCTTGTCCACCACGGCCTCGCGCAGCGGCTCCATCGAAGCTGAGGCAGTCACTTGCTTGCCGAGCAAAGCCTTCGCGATGACTTCCGCGAGCTGGCGATTGCCTTCGTCGGTGAGATGCACGCCGTTGATCGTGAGCGGCTCCTTCGCTGTTTTGAAAAGATCGAGTGATGGGTGGAAGAGATCGACAAACGCCACGCCAGCTTCCTTCGCCGCGGCTTCCGTGGCCTTCGTGTAGGCCTCAAGCTGCGCGTTGTGCGCCTTGCCATCAGGCACGTTCGGATTGCGCGTGTCCTCATGCGCGATGGGGCTGAAGAGCACGATGCGCGGGAACGATTCGCCATTCGGCTTCGCGCCGCGCGTCTTCTTCACGAACTCGATGAGCTGCGCTTGGTGGTCCTCGGGTTTGTTTTCAAACGACTCGTTGTAACCGAAGAAACCGAACACCACATCCGCCTTCACATGCTGCAAATAGGCAGCCATCGAGATCTGCCCCGGACTGCGCGGATACGAATTCGGGCGGTCTCCGCTCGTGCTCATGTTGCGGAAGCGCACCTGCATGTCGGGCAGCGCGCTTTGCAGCACCGTCTCCATCCAGCCATCGTGCTGCATGCGGTCGGGCAAACCGTTGCCGAGGATCGCGACGACATCGCCTTTGTTGAGCGCGAACGGCATCGGGTCCTTGTAGCCCGCAGGCACCTCCGCCAGCGGCGGCTCCGGCGGACTGGCCGGCCCCGGGCGTCTGCCCTCATTCTTCCGCGCACTTGCCACCTTCTCCGCTGGCTTGCCCGGCGTTCCGTCAAAGGCGAGGTAGCTCAGCTTGCCGCCGCTCTTCACATCAATAGTCATGGACTGCGGTGCCTCGACATCCTTGATCTCGAATACCGGCTTGCGACCGTCATCGAGCAATCGAAGCGTGAATCCGCCCAAACGCTCCGGGAAACCTTGGCGACTCCACAGGCCGATCGTTTCAATGTCATACGCCCCGCCTAGATCGATCTCCCACCACGGGCTCGGCTGATTCTCCTGCGTATGCGTCATGCCCTTGCCGTAATTACGGCTCTTGTCGTCATCCATCGCCCGATTCGCGTCGCCGCCATGCCCGGTCGTGGACTGTGTGGCTTTGCCGCCCTTCGCGATGTTCTTGCCACCGCTCATGATTTCAATTTCGGCGATTTGCAGGCAGCGCTTCTCGCCAGGAAGTTCGATGCGAACAAAGCGCGCGGGCTTGCTGGTGGCGATGCTCGGGCTGCTGTTCGCAGGCGGACTCGACGAGGTGGCGTTCGTCCTCGCACTCTTCCCCTTTTTGCCCGCCTCCTTTGGCTTCTCGGATCCCTTCGTGTTGTTGTTCGCCGGAATCGGACTCTCAAATCCTGCATACATCTCGGGCTTGATGCCGCGC
>JANPIW010000086.1:0-6525 GCA_031425215.1 Verrucomicrobiaceae bacterium | reverse complement strand
CCGGCAAGGTGAAGGGCTTCGGACTTGCGGAACGGGATCGTGATTTCAAAAACTTCCAGGACCTCGAGGCGATGTATCATCGCAGGCCTGCCGTGTGGGTGGAGCCGATCACGGGATTTGATGACGGTGCCGTGACGCTCGTCGAGATTCCCACAGGCGAGGAGACGTGGGACAATGTCGTGACCTTCTTCCAGCCCGCAAAGATTCCCAGCACGCCGGCTGAACCGCTCAAATTTCAATACCGACTTTCGTGGCTGGAGGAGCATCTGCCTGGCATGCTGGCAAAAGTGATCTCCACGCGACGCGGTTTCGTCATGGACTCGGATGATCATCTTTATGTCATCGACTTCGCCGATGGTGTGATCAGCCCCGCACCACCCGCCGGCTGGGTGCCGGAGATCAATGTGAAAGTGAGCGGAGGCGAGGCCGCGCTCATCGACAAGCGCGTGATGCGAAATCCTGAGACAAAAGGCTGGCGCGCGTTTTTCAAACTCGACATACCCGAGAAGACAAACCTGCTGGAACTGGTCTGCGAACTGAAGAACGGCGCGCAACCCATCTCGGAGTGCTGGATGTACCAGTGGAGAAGGTGAGTCAGGTGTAACTTCATCTTGTCCGGCGGCGCGCTCGCGCTATTCTCCGTCTCGCTGCGCAGCACCCGGAGAGGTGGTCGAGTGGTTTATGGCTCCAGTCTTGAAAACTGGCGTGGGGTAATTCTCACCGTGGGTTCGAATCCCACCCTCTCCGCCACTCGCAGACTCGTGCATCCGCAGACCAGCGCGGCGCGGGGATTGCTTCAAAGGCTGAACATTTTCTTCCCCGTCCGGGTCGAACATCGTAAAATGACGGCGAAAATGAAGAATATTGAAGCAGACGCATTCCTCGCAGTCGCGGCCCAGTATCAGCTTGGCGGCCTGGACACGGAGTCGCAGCATCCTTTCACCACATCTCTTTCCCACCTAGCCCATGACGATGTGCGCGAAGCCATCCGCGAACTGCATCAGGTCGATGTGCTCGCGATGCGGAAGTTTGAGCAGAAAGCCGCCGGGATCGTTCCACTGGCCGAGGCTATCGATGCCACCCTGGTCTCGGGCAGGAATGTTTTCCTCTGCGGCTGTGGCGCGACTGGAAGACTGTCGCTGAGCCTTGAGACTTTCTGCCGCGAGGGATTGATCGAGGCGGCGTACCGCGACCGAGTGATCGCTTTCATGGCGGGCGGCGACCTAGCAGTGATCAAGAGCATCGAGGCGTTTGAGGATCATCCCGAGCATGGAGCGCGACAGCTCGAGGAGCTGGGCTTCAAAGAAGGCGACCTGCTCATAAGCTCCACTGAGGGCGGGGAGACTCCGTTTGTCATAGGCGCGACAGAGCGCGCCGCAGAGCTGTCAAAAAACAAGCCGTGGTTTCTGTATTGCAATCCCGACGACAAGCTCGCCAAGGCTGCGGAGCGCTCGCGCCGGGTGCTCGCTGACGAGCGCATCCGCAAGTTCAATCTCGCCGTCGGTCCCATGGCCATCTCCGGCAGCACGCGGATGCAGGCCAGCACGGTGCTGATGGCGGCGATCGGTTTTGCATTCCAATATCACGCGCAGCCGCAGGAGGCGCGGCATGAGGTCACGCATTTCCGCGAGCTGGTGGAGAGCATTGATTTTTCCTTTCTCGAACCCTACATCGAGCGCGAATCCACGGCCTATGAGGATGGCGAGTTCCTTCTCTACGAGAGCGACAAATATGCCATCACCGTGGTCACCGACACAACGGAGCGCGCTCCCACGTTCAGTCTCGCGGCCTTTGAGAACCAAGATGTCGATAGCCAGCCGGTATCCTGGTGTTACTTCCATCTTCCGGGCGAGAAAGACGCTGCCTCCGCATGGAAGCGGCTGCTGCGTCGCAAGCCGCGCACGCTCGAATGGCCCGAGGTGAAGGCAATCGCAGGCAAGGCGCTGCTCGACGGCTATGACTTCTCCGACAAGATCACAGCGAAACGAAAAGTGCGCGTGCGCGATGCGCGACAGCATCTGTTTCGTGTTTACGACAGGGGCCAGGTGCTCGTCTTTGACCTGAATGGCAAACAGCATGGCATCGACATGCACGGCGTGCCTGATTTCTCACGGCATCTCATCGTGAAGCTCGCGCTCAACATCCACTCCACCACCGTAATGGGCCGCCTTGGCCGTTACCTGGACAATCTCATGACGTATGTGAAACCCAGCAACAACAAGCTCATCGACCGCTGCATCCGCTATGTGCGCCAGCTCGTGCAACGTCGCATGGGCAGGGCGCCGGAGTACGAGGCAGTCGCACGCACACTCTTCGATGTCCGCGCGCGGCTCAAGCCCGACGAGCCGATCGTGCTCAAAACAATGGAGGCGTTGCTCGCGTCCGTTCGTCCGCCCGCGACGGTTGTCACTGCGCGCGCTGGGTGAGGACGCGAGACGCCGCATGGACACGGCGGCTCATTCATCGAGTCGCACGACCAGGCTCAGCGCCACGTCACGATGTCATCGCGCGTGCCGTCCTCGCGGTCAGCTCCGGGACTGAACACCGCGATGCCCGCCGGGAGTCTGGATGACGCGTTTCGCGAGAAGCGTGGCTCGCTGTTCTCCGTGTCGGGATTGTCGATCAGTTCATCGCCGCTCGTGTCGAGGATGACCCGGTAAGAACTGCCCCACGGATCATGGAGCGCCGCGCTCTCGTCATCCATCACGAGTCCGTTGCGCTTGTCGCTCGCCATTCTCTCGTAGTCAAGAAAACGCGCGGCCCTCGGGTTCAGTCCGTCTTTCGTCTGGCCCAGCAGCACGAACACCAGCGGATCACCACCATCGGTCTCGATCCGCGCATCGCCGCCGGTCATCGCCGAGGGATAGCGTGAGTACTCGCTTTGGTAGAGTTTGATCGCCGAGAGCAGAATATGAGCCGTCGTGCGCGCCTCATGCTCACGCGCCTTCTTGATGCTCGCCACCATGATGGGCGTGGCGATGCCGGCCAGCAGGGCGATGATGGAGACGGTGACCAGCAGCTCGATGAGCGTGAATGCGCGAATGAATTTTGTTTTCATGAATTGAGATTACCTGAAACCCGCCCGTGCCCGCAATCCTAGCGCGCTCGCTCCAAAACCCGCATCCGCATAAGCGGGAAAAGCAGGCCGTGGAAAAGTCCGTCCCACCGGTTGGTTGCTTTTGCCGCAACCTGTCCCACTTTCGCACTCCCCCAAAACGTATCCCCACTCATGAGCAAAGCCTCCGTCGAAGACATCAAACTCGCCTCCCACGGATTGCGCGGCCAGATCGCCGAGCAGTTCGCAGACACCGCGCTCTCGCACATCTCTGAGGACAACAACATCCTGCTCAAGCATCACGGCTCCTACCAGCAGGACGACCGCGACCAGCGCGCGACGCTCAGCAAAGAGGGCAAGGACAAAGCGTGGAGCTTCATGATCCGAAGCAAGATGCCCGGTGGCCGCATCACCGCCGCTCAGTGGCTCATCCACGACGACCTGTGCGAGAAAGCCATGGGCACCATGCGCCTCACCAACCGCCAGGGCATCCAGCTCCACGGCGTGCTCAAAGGCGGACTCAAAGAAGTCATCAGCAACGTCTGCCACAGCGGCATGAGCACCATGGGCGCGTGCGGTGATGTCGTGCGCAACACCATGGGACCCGCCGCTCCTATTAAAGATGCCATTCACGCCGACACGCAGAAGCTCACTGAAGAAATCAGCCAGCGTTTTCTCTGGCGCTCACAAGCCTATGCCGACATCTGGCTTGATGGCGAAAAGATCGAGCCCGACTGGAGCAAAGACCCCGAAGTGAATCCCGCCGTGCGCGCCGCCACGCAAGCGTCCGAGAGCGATGATCCCATCTACGGCAAAGTGTACCTGCCGCGCAAATTCAAGATCGCCGTCGCCATCCAGCCCATCAACGACACCGACATCTACTCGCAAGACGTGGCCTTCGTGCCGCACATCGTGAATGGAGAAGTCGAAGGCTACACCATCACCGTCGGCGGGGGCTTCGGCATGAGTCACGGCCAGCTCAACACGCGCCCCTTCCTCGCGCAGCCGCTCTTTTATGTGAAACGCCCCCACGTCGTCGATGCCACCGAGGCCATCGTCACCACACAGCGCGATCACGGCAACCGCACCGAGCGCAAAAACGCGCGCATGAAATACACCATCGAGTCGATGGGCATTGAAGCCTTCCGCGCCGAGGTGCAGCGCCGCCTGCCAGGCATCGAGACCTTTCCAGCCAAGGAACTCCAATTTGACAGCGTCGAAGACAACCTCGGCTGGCACGAGCAAGGCGACGGCAAACTCTACTGCGCCGTGTACGTCAGCATGGGCCGCATCGACAACAAACCCGGCGCACCCCAATACCGTGCCGCGTTCCGCGAGATCGCAGAGACGATCCAATGCCCGATCATCGTCACGCCCAACACCAATCTCATCCTCGCCGACATCGCCCCTGCGGATCGCGATAAAGTCGATGCCATCCTCGCGAAGCATCACGTCGCGCACAGCGATGACATGACCCGCGCGCGCAAAGTCGCTCACGCCTGCGTCGCGCTTCCCACCTGCGGCCTCTCACTCAGCGAGAGCGAGCGCGTGCTCCCCGGCATCATGGACAAGATCGACCCGATCCTGCGCGAACTCGGTCTCGAAAACGAACCCATCCTCTTCCGCATGACCGGCTGCCCGAATGGTTGCGGCCGTCCGTATAACGCCGACTTCGGATTCGTCGGTCGCGCGCCAAACAAGTACGCCGTCTTCGTCGGCGGCAGCATCCGAGGAAACAAACTCGCCGGCCTCGAATTCAAAAGCGTGCTCGGCGAAGACGTCCCTGGAAAAGTTCGCGGCTTCCTCGAAGCCTTCAAAGCCGAGCGCAAAGACGGCGAAATTTTCGCCGACTGGTTCGCCAGAACGCGCACGACCGGAGAAGCCCCCACGCCCGAGCAATTCCACATCGAACTGGCCGAGCGCGCCGCAAAGCTCGCCGGGCAGAAGGTTGGAGCTTCGGACTAGCTTCGAGCACTCGTCAACGGCCACGCCTACGAGACAGCAGCAGCACCAAATTCGCGCCATTGGCGAAGTTGCCGACTGTGGTGAACGGAGTCATCCAAGGCTTGTGAAAGGTGAAAAACAAAAACTTCCCTTTTGCGGCGTTGTTTGGTACAACCGTTCCAAATCCAAACCACATCACTGCCATGAACACACCCACCAGCCTCTCTTATTCCACCCGCCGCGAGATTCTCGCGCGCGGAGCGCAGATCGCCACCGCAGGTTTCCTCGGCTCTGCTTTTGCAGAAACCGCGAAGCCAAAACCAACGGGCGAGACGCTCGTGCAACAGCTCCATGCCTCTCTGAACGAGGAGCAAAAGAAGGCCATCTGCTTCCCATGGGAGCATGCGCTGCGCCTTGAGGTGGACAACAACTGGCACATCACCAAGACGAAACTCGGCACGCTCTTCAAACCTGATCAGATCAAGCTAGTGGAGGAAATCTTCCGTAGCATCCACAGCGAGGAATACGGTGACGAAGTCTGGCGCCAGTATGCGGAGGACAACAAGGTCGATGGCGGATTCTCCGGCGCGTCCGTGGCGCTCTTTGGCACACCGGGGAGTGGCAAGTTTGAGTTTGTGCTCACGGGCCGTCACTGCACACGCCGTTGCGATGGCGACAGCACTGAGGGCACCGCGTTTGGCGGCCCTATTTTCTACGGTCATGCGTCGGGGAACTTCGACGAAAGCCCCAAGCACGAAGGCAATGTCTATTGGTTCCAAGCCAAGCGCGCGAACGAGGTCTTCGCCGCGCTCGATGGCAAGCAGAGAGAGAAGGCGCTGACCACGCGCATCCGCAAAGAGGTGGGCACGGAGACCGTGGAACTGTCCGGGAAAACCACCGGACTCCAGGGCATCCCGCTCGCCGACATGAGCGCTGATCAAAAAGGCCTGGTGAAGAAGGTGCTGGCTGATCTTTTGAAACCCTTCCGCAAGTCTGATGCAGACGAGGCGATGAAGCTGCTTGAGGCAAACGGTCTCGACAACCTGCACATGTCATTCTCCAAAGCAGGCGATCTCGGCAACGATCAAGTGTGGGACAACTGGCAGATCGAAGGACCTGCGGCGATCTGGATTTTCCGCGGCGCTCCGCACGTCCACTGCTGGGCGCACATTCGCGACAAGGCAGCAGCGTGAAGTGATGCGGGCATTTGTGCCCGCTTGCTGCATGAGAAACAATTCGCGAGAACGCGGGCAGGAATGCCCGCGTTTTTGTTTCAAAACTCTCCGCGAAACACGCAGCGCGCGCTGGGTGTCTCGTGGATCGTGATCTCGCTCAGGCCGGCTAGCTGCGGCGCGAGTTTGCGCCAGAACCAGGCGGCCATGTTTTCGATGGTGGGATTCTCGAGACCTTCGATCTCATTGAGATACGAGTGATCCAGGCGGTCCATGAGAGGCTTCATCGCGCGCGAAATCTCTGCGTGATCGTAAACCCAGCCGATGCGGGGATCGACCTCGCCCTCGATGGCG
>JANPIW010000085.1:0-14130 GCA_031425215.1 Verrucomicrobiaceae bacterium | reverse complement strand
CCCGGACAGGCACATTGGAATTTTGTTTGGCCGACGAGTCGTCGGCATTCCACGCGTGCTGCCGACGGCTCGTCGGCGTTCCATGCAGTTCATCTTCATGGCTTGATCGTGGGTAATGGAGGCACGCCGCCGCCGGGTGGTGGTTGCGGATTACCAGGCCCAACGGCTGGCGTTCCATCAGGGTTCATCGCACCAGGAGCGGGAGGCGGTATGCCCGTCGCAGCCCTGCGCACGATGGGCGGAATCCAGAACACGCTCCTGATCTCCTCACCGTCATCGAGCTTCAAATTCAGCTCCGCAAACAATGGGCGGCCACGGTCCTTCCACACGTTCTGCCACTGGTTCGTGCGCCCGTCGTAAAATTGCCACTCAAAGCGGCTCACGTTGTCGAGCAACGGCAGTTCCGCACCGTTAGTTGCTTTCACCGCTTTGCCCTGACGCGCAGTCGTGGTCTGATCCGCATCCAGCATCCGCAGGCCCACGCGCAGGTAGCCGCCAGGCCGCTCCTCCGCATAAACCTCCATGCTCGCCTCCATCGGCAGCGCGGGTCCGGGAGAAAAAGAAGTGCCGCCGCCGTAGATCGCGAGCGTGGGCAGGTAATTTCCGCCGATGTTCTTCACCTTCAGCTCGATGTCCGCATCGCCCGGAAGCGTGCGGAAAGATTTCCGCATAAACTCCACCAGGTTCTGCCGCATCAAAGCGCGCTCCTGTGCGTAGGCGAGATCGGAGCTTAGTTCCATCGACCCATTTGCGATGGCGAAGATGCCGGTGATGAGCATGACGAAGATCATCATGGCCACGATCATCTCCATCAGCGTGAAGCCGCGTGCGTATCTTTGGAGTGCGGTGGCGGAACCCCGAAGGGGTGGAGACACCGCTTTGCCTCGAAGCGGGCAAAATGAGCGCACCTTGGCTGACACCGATTCGCGAGTGGCATCTCCGAGGAGGGAAAGCGGCGTCTGCGCTCGTTCCTCGCTTCGCCTCCGCACTCCAAAGCCGTGCTCTGCTCTCTGCACCCTGCTCTCTGATTCCTGCGTCATCTCAGTTCACCGGTTGAAACAACGCCGCGTTGCGGATGGTGTCCGCTGTGATCTCCAAAGGATTCCCGTTTTCCTTCCACTTCGCCGTGACCTGGATTCTGAAAAGTCCCTGCAGCGTCCGACCCTCCTTGTTCTTCACGTTCTGCATCGGTTGAATCACGATGCTGTAGCCCACGCCGTTCTTGTCGGGCTTGAGTTCCTTCTTCATGTCGTCCAGCGCCGGCATCTTGCTGTACTCGTCAAGCACGCTTTCGAGCGATTGCTCCACGTTGCGCACCGTGCGCGCATCGATCACCGCGCCGCCGATCTGGTTCATCACGCTCACCAGCGCCACGGCGGCCAGCGCGAACACCGCCAGCGCGAGCAGCACCTCCATCAGCGTCATGCCGTGGCTCAAGTCGCGCGACTTTCCGAGGCGCGTCTGTGGTTTCGTTTTCATCTCGGTAAATTGGAAAACACCTGATCCGTTGGTGAACCTGTCAGCGGATTGAACCCCATCTCCAGCACACCCTGCGGAGACATGAAGCGCACCTTGATCGCATCGCACAAACCATTCGAGCCAAACATCCAGGCCTGCCCGTCCGCCGGAGTCCAATCGCGGTTCCCCCAGCGCAGCAGCTCCATCGTCATCTCAGCGGGCAGTTCGACACGTCCGCCCTCGTTGCCCTCCATCCCGGCGACGCTGAATCCCGTTTTGTCGAAGTAGATCGTGAAAGGCCGGCTCTCGACCGCCGAGGCGCGCACGGCTTGCTTGGACATGCGGATGAGTTCATCAGCCGGCCGGCGCATGACTTCCTCAGCATCGAGGCTCTCGAAATTCATCACCGCCGTGCCTGCAAATATGGCAATGAGCGTGATGACGATGATGACTTCGAGCAGAGTGAAGCCGCGCAATGCGCGGACCTTTGGAGTGCGGGGGCGAAACCCCGAAGGGGTGCAGACACCGCTTTCACTCGTTGGCGGACACGCTTCCGAGCGCGCAAATCCGTCCGAAGCAAAAGCGGTGTCTCCGCTCGTTCCTCGCTGCGCCACCGCACTCCAAAGCACTGCGCGCGGTTTGTCATTTCCGCCAGATGTCATCGGCAGTGCCCTCCTGTCCGTCTTTGCCGACGGAGTAGATGTCATAGCTGCCGACATTCTTCCGGCCTGGATTGCGATACTGGTAGGTGTTGCCCCACGGATCCTTGATGCCCTCGGGTTTCAGCAAGGCTGTGCCACCAAGCGCGGAGCCGGCCTGGATCAGAACCTCAATCCCTTCACCTTGCGTCGGCAGGGTCCGCTTGTTCGTCTTGTAACGGATCAGGCTCATCTCGATGTTGTTCATGTCAGCGTGCGCCTTTTGAATTTCAGCATCATCCACCACGCCCTCCATAGTGACGACACCGATGCCGATGAGGATGGCGATGATCGCGAGCACGAGCATCATCTCCATCATGGTGAAGCCGGAGCGGGCTGAGCGGCGGACTGTGAAACGGGCGAGTTGTGTTTTCATGGTTGGGTTCGTGTGAAGGTGATTACGTTCGAGGGTCGTGTTCTGTTGGGAGAGCAATGGGTTGAACTGCCTTGTGAGGTCACTCCAACCAGACATCATCAGATGAATCAATTATGCCGTCTGGCCCGACGGAGAACAAGTCGTAGCTCATGGGGTTTCGTTTTCCTGGATTCCGATATTGGAGAGCATGGCCCCATACATCCATTATCGATTCAGACTTCAACAACGCTCCACCACCCAGTGAAGCTCCTGGTTTTGTTAGCGCCACCAGCCCTTCCTCCTGAGAGGGTAGTGCGCGTTTGTTTGTCTTGTAACGGACGAGTGACATTTCGATGTTTTTCAGGTCGCTTCTCATCTGGCCTACCTCAGAGCACTCGGTAGTTCCGGTCAATGAGGTAAAGGCAATCGCGATCACGCTGCTCACAATTGCCAGCGCTATGACTCCGATGACGATGAACCCGTCATGAAATCGGAATTTGTCGGTCGCAGTCGTCTGCATCAAGCATCTCCCTTCACCTCGTCCTGATCGCATTCATCGTCTGGAAGATCACAGAGATCATCAGATACGCCATCACGCCGACGAGGCCGGCCATCATGACGATGATGACGGGCTGGAGCAGCGCCAGCGCCTTCTCCAGTGTCTTGGTCAGCTCGCGGCCGCAGCGGTCGGCGCTTCTTCTGAGCGCGCCGGGAAGGTCGCCTGTGTGCTCGCCGATGCGGACCATCTCGATGAGGTTCGTGGGAAAGAGATCGGTTTTCTCCAGCGAGCGGCTGAGGCTCGCGCCATCGCGCACGGAGTCGATGGTTTGATCGAGCCGCTTGTGGATGAAAACATTCGGCGTCACGCGCGAGGCCAGCTCGAGTCCGCGTAGCAGCGGCAGACCGCCGACAGAGAGACTGGCGAGTGTTTCGAGAAACTGCGTGTGGAATCCAGCGGAAAGCACCCGCCCGAATATCGGAATGCGAAGCTGGAGGCGATCCCACACAGGTCTGCCGCTCTTTGATTTAGCGTAGGCGATGAAGAGCATGATCGCGAGCGCGCCGCCGGCCAAGATCAACCACCACCACTGTTTGGTGAAGTCGGAAAGCGCGAGCAGGAACTTGATGGCTGGTGGCAGCGTGCCGCGAATCGTCGAGATGAGCGAGGTGAGCTTGGGGATCAGGTACGTGGCGAAGAGAACGGTCACGCCGATGGCGGCGGCGAGGAGGAACAGCGGATAGATCATCGCCACTGTGAGCTTGCTCTTCATCTCGCGGGCGTTTGCCATGTAGATCGCCTGCCTGCGCATCGAGGTGGCGAGCGCGCCGCCGGCCTCGCCTGCGGCTGCGACACTGCAAAACAAATCGCCGAAGGATGGAGATGCGGATTTCACGGCGGTGCTGAACTGGTGTCCCTCGCGCACGAGGTCGCCGATGCGTTTGGCTGCGCGCCGATGCGCGGCTTTGTCGCCTTTGCCTTCCATGAGCTTGAGCGCTGGCTCGAGTCTCATGCCGGCTTCGAGAAGCTCGGCGAGTTCCTCGGTGAAGATTTGCACCTGATTGCTGCTGAGCGAGATCGGCCCTGTCGGATTCGCACCTGCATCACTTGCGGCTTTGGCTTTGGCGGTCGCCTTCGCGGAAGCCGCAGCGCCTTTTGCTCCGGCAAATGACTCAGTCACCTTGAAGGGCTGCAAACCTTTCGCCGACAATTGCTTCACCGCCGCCGCACGATCCGCCGCCTCCAGCGTCCCGGAGATGTCCTGGCCGGTTCCGTCGGCGGCTTGGTAAGCGAAGGTGGGCATGGAGGGGAAAAGCAGAAATTGGAAAGCAGAAATCGAATACTGGCAGAATAGCTGACGGAATGTTTGCGGTATTCTTGGGAGGCAGCCATTTCTGCTTTCTGCTTTCCCATTTTTAATTTTCCACTTCCGCCACCGTCACACTCATCACTTCCTCGACCGTCGTCTGACCTGAAAGCACTTTCCTGATGCCGTATTCGCGCATGGGGCGGTAGCCGTCTTTGACGGCCTGGGCTTGGATGGCTTGGGCACCGACGCGTTGGGTGATCAGCTCGCCGAGCGCGGGGGTGAGGCGCACGAGTTCGTAGATGGCCATGCGACCTCGGTAGCCGGTGCCGCGACAGCCCTCGCAGCCGCCTTCTTTGGCGTGATACACGATGCTGTTGATCGGACCGGTGTAATGCAGCTCGCGGAGTTTCAAGGCGGGATCAGGCTCAGGTTCGCGGCATTTCGGGCAGAGCAGACGCACGAGGCGCTGCGCAAAGAAAGCGCGCACGGCGGAGGCGACGAGGAACGGCTCCACGCCCATGTCGATGAGACGCGTCACGCCGCCGATGGCGTCGTTCGTGTGCAGCGTGGAGAAAACCAAGTGACCGGTGAGCGCGGCGCGCACGGCGATCTCTGCGGTCTCGAGGTCGCGCATCTCACCGATCATCACGACGTTCGGATCGCCGCGCAAAATGCTGCGCAGGCCGACGGCGAAAGTCAGCTCGATCTCGGGGCGCACGGCGATCTGCACCACGCCGGGGAGCTTGTGCTCGACGGGATCCTCGATGGTGACGATGCGGCGGTGCTCGGTGTTGAGCTGCGAGAGGAAGGTGTAGAGCGAGGTGGATTTGCCGCAGCCCGTTGGCCCGGTCACGAGCACGATGCCGTTGGGCTTTTTGAGCAGCGACTCGATCTCGGCGCGCAAATCATCTTCGAGGTGCAGGCGGTCGAGCGTGAATTTTTCCTGGCCAAGCAATCGCAAGCTGATGCTCTCGCCCTCGACGCTCGGGATGGTGGCGACGCGCACGTCGATGAACTGGCCGCCGATCTGCAAATTGATGCGGCCATCCTGCGGCAAGCGGCGCTCGGCGATGTCGAGCTTGGCCATCACCTTGAGACGTGCGATCACGCTCTGCTGGAGCTGCTTGATGTTCTCAGGCACGGGCAGTTCGCGGAGCCGACCATCGATGCGGTAGCGCACACGAAGCTTTTCCTCCATCGGCTCCACATGGATATCTGTGGCATGCTGGTCGAGAGCTTCACGCACAATTTGATTCACGAACTTCACGACCGTCGCCTCCTCGTCGTCAGCGTCGATCACGTTCGTCTCATCGCGACCATCCAGCTCGGCGGCATCGACCTCGCGGCCCTTCAAGATTTCCTCAAACGTGTCAGCGCCGATGCCGTAAAAATCGCGCAGGATGAGCAGCAATTTCTTGCGCGGCGCGAGACACCAGCGCACAGGCGCATCCACTTCACGAGCCACAGCCTGCCGCGCGAGGAGATCAAAGGGGTCAAATACCGCGATGACGAGCTTCTTGGTCTTCTCGCCATTCTCCTCGACGAAACTCAGCGGCACGAGCCTGTGCTTCAGCGCCACACGCGCGGGCACGAGCCGTTTCAATTCCGGCGCATCCGCCGCGTCCGGCATCGGCAGCGGAATCCAGCCGAGACCGATGCGCGAGGCGAGTTGCGCGAGAAAAATCTCTTCATCAAATCCGCCCGAGCCGAGCAGTTCATTGACGACCGAGACGCTCACGCCACCCGAGGGCAACGCGATTCCCGCGCCGCCAGCGGCCTCAAGACATTGCACCAGTACCTGACGGATGTTTTTCATCGCAGCTCAATCCTCCTCGAAACGCATCGGCGGAAACAAAGACGCATCCGCGCCCTCGACAGCCTGCTCCACCGCCACCGATTCAGTCGCGGTGCTCGCGGACGCGCCGCCGAACAGCTCGGTGATGTCCTCGTCTTTCGGTTCGATCATCTGCGGCGCGGCCACCGGTTCGTCAGCGACCTCACCGGTATCAGGCTTGTAGCCATATTTCTCCAACAGGCCAGCGATCATCGAGAGCGCGTCGCTCATGGTGCTTGTGTCCTTGTTTGCCATCTGGCTCAAATCATATCGCAACGTCCCCGTGATGCTCGCCATGCCGATCATCCCCAGCGCGGCATGACCATCCGCATCCTGCGCGATGCTCGCCTCGTCGGACGCTTGCAGCATTCCTTTGATATCTGTGGCCACTTCGGTCGAGAGATTCTTTCCCTCAGCCGTGTAGCCCATCGTGCTGTTGAGGAAACCTGATATGGAATAAAACGCCCGCGCCGTGCCGTTGATCGCCAGCGCGGAGATGGCCGCCTTGCGCACGCCGCCGTTTGTCGCGACGTGATAAGTCACGCTGTTGGACGAGGCCGCGTAAAAATTTCCGCCGTTCTCCGTGGTGAAAACAATCGAAGCCGCGCCGCCCGTGACCGGCGCGATGACGTAAGCGCCGGTGTAAAAGCTGAAGTTCACGCTGCCCGGCAGCTCTTTGAAGCGCAGCTCATAGACTACGAACTGCGCCCGCGCCACCGACGCGGAGGCGAGCAAAAACAAGAGGACACAGAGTGGTCTGAGCAGACGGAACATTCGGCGGAGAGGTTATCTGAATTGCGCGAGTTGTCGAGCAGCGAAGCCTTGGCGCGTGCGCATGACGGCTGGGCGGGCGGGAATCTTGGGCACGACCGGCCATCCAGCAGCTTGGTCATTGCGAAAAGCCGGGGTGTCCGTTAAGCTCGCGGCGCAATGGCATCTGTGATTAACCTGGAGGAGAACATTGGCAAGACCGTCGGGAAGCGTGTGGTGCCAAGGGATCCGTTGTTGAACTACAACCGCTCCAAGGAAGAGGCGCTGCGCTGGAAGGCGGCGTTTGGCACTCCGCGAATCCCGAAGGGGCTTTACCGTTTCAAGACTCAAGAGGAGGCGGACGCATGGCTATGGAAAATGATCACACGCCCGAGGAGGAAATAAACTCCGAGGAATGTCGCGATCCCACGCTGACTGACCTGATCAAACTTTGTGCTGATCTCAACGAGCAGGGTGCCCGCTATGTGATCGTTGGTGGGTTCGCGATCATCCAGGCTGGCTATGACAGGCACACCAAGGACATCGATCTGCTCGTCGATGTGGGTCTGGAGAATGAAGCGCGTGTGGTCAGGGCTTTGCAAAACCTTCCAGACCGCGCGATCGATGAGATGCCTCCAGGTGACATTGAGGCGCTGGGAGTGGTGAGAGTCGGTGATGAGTTCATGGTTGATCTGATGAAAAGCGGCTGTGGTATCACCTATGCTGACGCCATTGAGGACGCGGAATGGAGGGAGCTGGATGGTGTGCGCATCCCGTTCGCCTCGATCAAGACGCTCTGGAAGATGAAGCAGACCATCCGCGAGAAGGACATCCCGGACCGTTTGTTTCTCCGTCAGCGATTGGAGGCTGAGGGCATTCCGCTCGATCCTCCGCTCAGGGATTCTGAGAAGCCATTGGAACTGCCTCGCTGGTTGAAATGGCTCGAACGTGTCTTTGGCAAGCCGGGTCGCTGACTGTGGCCTTTCGAGGTCTATGAATTCGATTGCCACCTCACCGGGTCGCGGTCTTATTTCGCGCCTGTGGCTCACGCCAACCCAACCATGAAAAATCCGGTGCGAGTCCAGTTTTGGGGAACGCGCGGTTCTCTCGCCAAACCGGGACGGAACACGCTGCGCTATGGCGGCAACACGTCCTGCGTGCAGATCACCTCTCCGGACGGAGCGCTGCTGGTCATTGATTGTGGCACGGGCGTGCATGATCTCGGCAGGGAGCTGGTGGGCAATGCGGGTGGTCCATTGCGCGGCAGCATCCTCATCAGCCACACGCACTGGGATCACATCCAAGGCTTCCCGTTTTTCGCGCCGCTTTTCGTGCGTGGAGGAGAGTGGAACATCTACGGGCCGACGGGTCTGGGGCAGTCTCTCCGCGACACGCTGGCGGGGCAGATGCAGTACACCTATTTCCCCGTAACACTGGACGAACTGGGCGCGGACATCCATTTCCACGATCTCGTCGAGGGCACGTTCGAGATTGACGACATCCGCATCACGACGCGTTACCTGAACCACCCGGTGCTCACGCTCGCCTACCGGATGGAGATGGACGGCGTCGTCGTGATCTATGCCTGCGATCATGAGCCATACTCGCGCAATCCGGGGCAGCGTGAGCCGCTGCATGAGCTGGACCGGCATCACAGCGAGTTTTTGAAAGACGCAGATCTTGTGATCCATGACGCCCAATTCACCGACGCGGAGTACACGCTGATGAAAGGCTGGGGCCACAGCCCGGTGGAGTACGTGTCCGAGATGGGCCGTCTGGCTGGTGTGAAGCAGATGGCCTTCGCTCATCACGACCCCAAGCGCACCGATGACGCACTCGATGGGATCATCGAGTCCGTGCGCGCTGATCTCAGGATGAAGAACTCGTTGATGCACGCCTTTGCAGCCGCTGATGGACAGGTGGTGGAGCTGCGTGGGACTGGCGTGAAAAAGAAAACGTCACGGCGCAAGGTCGCCTCCGCAATCCAGTCCGCCACGCCCGCGATCAAGGAATCATCGGTGCTCGTGTGTGTGTCCGATGCGCGCATGGCGGCGGTGCTGGCGGAGGCCGCGCGCTCGGAGGGAGTGATCTCCACTCATGCCTCGGATGGTGCAGCCGCGTTGCGCATGGCCAAGAGCGCGCCTCACGCGCTCATTCTCGTGGAGGATCAGTTGCCGGGACTCGATGGTTTGAGTGTTTGCAAGAGCTTGCGTCTGGAGCGTGACGCGGGCCTGAAAAGCGTGCCCATTGTCATCATCGCCGAGCGCGAGAGAACGAGCGACGGCCTGGCTGCGGGCGCCACCGGCTGGCTGATCGCGCCGTTCTCCGCGCAGTATGCTCGCGCGCAAATCCAGGCATGGCTCCTGCGCTCAGGCTGCCGCTGGGTGCGCGCGACGGTGCCGCCTGATGAAGAAAAAAGGCTCGCGGCCCTGCGTGATCTGTCCGTCCTCGACACACCGGCCGAGGAGCGCTTTGATCGCGTCACACGCGTGGCCGCCGCGCTTGCAGAGGTGCCCATCGTGCTCGTCTCCCTTGTGGATCGTGACCGCCAGTGGTTCAAATCCTGTCACGGGCTTGATGTAGCCGAGACTTCGCGCGAGCTGGCTTTCTGCGCCCACGTCGTCGCCAGCGGCAAGCCCTTGGTCGTGCCAGACACGCATCTCGACGACCGCTTTGCCGACAGCCCCGTCGTCACCGGAGCGCCACACATCCGTTTTTATGCCGGCTTTCCCATCTTTCTCCACGACGGCAGTTGCGTGGGCACGCTGTGTTTGATCGACACACGTCCGCGCCAGTTTCCTGACGCGACGATCCAGTTGTTTCAAGACCTCGCATCCATCGTGCAGCAGGAGCTGAACACCGGCGCGCGACCTGCGAAGGTTTGAGCGGCGTGTTACTTGCCGTAACCAGCGGCCGCCTTGCCGTCGTCGCCCAGCTTGCCGCAAGTCCAGAGCAGCCCGCGCGTCACGAGATCGAGGTAGCGCGCGTCAGCGACGGTGTCGTTGTTGTGGCCGAGGGTGGTGCTGAAGATGCGGGTCTTTTTCTCGCCGTATTCATTTGTCCAGGCGACGACGGTTTCTTCGGTCTTTGCCGCGCCGGACTTTTTGTCGGTGTAGCTCTGCTTGCCTTTGGCGAGGGCTTTGCCGGTGAGGATTTGGATGTTGTTGTAAAGCTCCTCCTTGATCGTGGTCCAGTCGGCCAGGCCCTTGGTGATCGGGTGATCTTTGTCGGTGTAAGTGACGGCTACTGGCTCTTGCGGGCCGTGGCGGGTGGATTGAATGCCGAGCATCTCAAACCAGCCGGCGTTGTCCGCGCCGGGTGTGACCGGCTCCTGGTATTTTCCCCAACGGTAGCTGTGCATCGCGCAATGGAGGTTCACCGCAGGCGTGCCGTTCTTGTGCGCGGCGAGGATGTTCTCGACGTAGCCGGGATGGCTCTCCGCCGTGACGTCAGCCGAGCATTCGTCGTGGATGACGACATCGAAGTCCTTCGCCCAGTCCTTGGACTTGTAGATGTCGAAAGTGGCCTTGGTGGTTTTGTCAGGGTTGAATGCGACATCAACCTTCGCGTTGACGCGCGCTTCGATGCCAGCTTTGAGCAGCTCGCTCTGATTCGCGTAATCGTGGCAGCAGCCGCCCGCGACAATGAGGACGCGCAATGGTTTTGCGGCGGGAGCGTCAGCAGCGTTGACAAAGAATGCCATCGCGCCGAGCGCGATCACCGAGAAGAGGAGTGGAATGATTTTTTTCATCGCGATGGGGAGACAACCGAGGAATGCCGGGCCGTCGAGAGGAAAGTGGCGGGCGTCCTGTGCTACACCATCGGCCACAGCTTTGAGAACAACATCGTCACGCAGAGGCCGATGATCGAATCGGCGGTGAGCTGGAGCGTCCAGGTGCGGAGCGTTTCTTTTTCCGTCATGCCGCTGAGGCGGCTCACGACCCAGAAGCCGCTGTCATTCATCCACGAGCAGAACATCGCGCCGAAGCCGATGGAGAGGAAAAGATAAAGCGGATGGCAGCCGAGATCGGTGGTGGCGAGCATGGGCGCCATGATGGATGACGCGGTGAGCATGGCGACGGTGGCGGAGCCTTGCGCGACGCGAATGACGACGGCAACGAGCCAGCCGAGAAAGATGAGATTGATGCTGTAACCTTGCGCCAGCACTTTGACCGCATCACCCACACCGGCGCTGCGCAGGGCGAGGCCGAACGCGCCGCCCGCGCTGGTGATGAGGATGATCATGCCGGCGGTTTCGAGCGGCGGGCCGACGAGTTCCTCAAGCTTGGCCCAGCCAAAGCCGCGCTGCTTTGCCAGCACAAACATCGAAATGGCCGCGCCGATGAGGAGCGCAATGTTTTTGTGACCGATGAAATCGACCCAGGTGCGCACAGTGTTGAATCCGTTCTCGCCGCCGAAGATGGACTGAAAAGTGAGCGCCCAGCCTGCGGGATCGCCGAGCTTCGGGTGCGCGCCAGCGTGCGCCATCTCGAAGACAGTTGTGAAGCTGATCAAGATAATCGGCAGGATGACGGGTGTGATGCTCCAGAAGAAGGAGGGCAGCTCGCTCTCGGGTTTGCTGGAGATGCCCTGGAGATCGGTGAGCGACACGCCGCCGGATTCGCGGAGTTGCACAGTGGTGCGGGAGTTGAGCCATTTGCTGACCATGAATCCGAACGTGCAGGTGATGGCGCCGACGATGAGCCCGCCAACGAGCGACCAGCCGACGCTGATTTTTAAATCCTCCACCACAGCGACGGGACCCGGATGCGGCACGGTCATCGAATGCGTCACGGTTCCCGCGCAACAGATGGCGAGGATGTAGAGCACATAGTCTTTTCCCGTTCGCATTCGCAGCGCCATCGCGAGCGGGGCCATGAGCATGAACATGGTGTCGAAGAAAATCGGCGCGCTCAAAATGAAGGTGCTCCACAGCAGCGCCCAGCCCGCGCGTTTTTCACCAAAGAAAGCGAGGAAGCGCCGCACGACTTTGTCAGCGCCGCCACTCTCCATGAGGCACATGCCGATGATGGCCGCGAGCGCGATGGAGATGGCGATGTCGCGCGCGGTGTCGCCGAGACCTTTCGAGACCATCTCGACGACGCCGACGAGCTGGGAGTAGGGCTTCACCTTGCCGTCCTTTTGCACGATGTCCCACTGGTCCTTGCCTGTAAGCAGGCCCGCGAGCAGAGCTGCGAGGATGAGCGCGAGGAAGGCGTGCATCCGCAGCTTGCTGATGCCGATGATGATGAAGGCGACGCTGATGGCGAGGACGGCGAAGGGCCAGTAGTCGGCGGAGATGGCGGCGAGGGAAATCATGCGCGCGATGCTGGATGGTCACGCGCGATTTGGCGAGAGGAAAATTCCCGGCCGTCACTCTTCCCCGGCTCGCTTACGTGCGCCGAGGCCGAGGAAGAACAGGATGGAGGCCGCTGTGATCATGAAGACAGAGAGACTGAAAAGACCGGCGGTGTAGGAGCCTGTGGTGGTTTTGATCCAGCCCATGATGGTGGGGCCGAGGAAACCGCCGAGATTGCCGACGGAATTGATGAGGCCGATGCTGCCAGCGGCGGCGGCTTCGGCGAGGAAGAGGCTGGGCAGCGACCAGAAGGCTGGCATGTAGGTTTTGAATCCGGCAAAGGCGACCATGAAGCAGACGATGGTGAGCGCGAGATTGCCTTGGGTGAACGGAGCGCACGCCAGCGCGATGGCGCCGATGACAATGGGCACGCAGGAGTGAAGGCGGCGCTCCTGAAAGTGATCGGAACTCCAGCCGCCGAAGAGCTGGCCTGCAAGCGCGAGCGTGGGCGGGAGGATGATGAGCCAAGTCAGGGCGTCCATCTTGAGATTGTACCAGTCCTTGATCACGCTGGGCATGAAGAACTCGATGCCGTAGCTGCATGTGACGGTGCAAAAGTAGGCGGCGCAGAGCCAGAGGACTTTGGGATGCTTGAGCGCTTCGAACACAGTCATGCGGCGGCCGCGCGTCTTGGCATTGCGTTCGCGCTCCAGCTCGGATTCGAGCGCGTCTTTTTCCTCGTCGGTGAGCCACGTCGCCTGGCGCGGTTTGTCGGTGAGCAGCCAGAGCAGGGCGACACCGAGCACGACAGCAGGAATGGCCCAGAAGATATAGACCCACTGCCAGCCGACCATGCCGAGGAAAGGCGGATGCGTGATGCTGACACCATCGACGACCTCGGTGGTGCCGATCTTGAGGATGGCGTTCGAGATCTTCGGGCTGATCATCTGCGCGAAGGGCGTGGCGATAAGGAAGTACGAGAGCGCCTTGGCGCGGTCGCGCGAAGTGAACCAGTGCGTGAGATAGACGATCACGCCGGGGAAGAAGCCCGCCTCCGCGAGGCCGAGAAAAAAGCGCACGCTGTAAAACTGAAACGGTGTCGTCACCAGCGCGGTGAGTCCGGCCATGATTCCCCACGACACCATGATGCGGCAAATCCATTTCCGCGCGCTCCAGCGCTCGACCATGAGCGTACCGGGAATCTCCAGCAGGAAGTACCCGAGGAAGAAGATTCCCATGCCGACACCGAAGACTTTCTCGGTGAAACCAGGCAGGTCATTGACCATCGTGAGCTTGGCGACGGCCACATTGTTGCGGTCGATGTAAGCGATCACATAGCTGGCAAAGAGCACCGGCAGCAGACGGCGGAAGGCCTTTTTCCTGGCCCGGTTCAGAGCGTCGGCGCGGGTGCTTTCGTTCATGAGAGAGAGTCAGGGCAGGTGAGAAACAGGCGAACGGCGCTGAATGGTCACGCACGATCCGGCGAGCAGAAAGTGAGGAGCGCTGGCAGCCCGGCTGAGATGTGGCCTCAGGCAGGTCGTTTGCGCCTGGGCCTGGTGCTGGCCGGAGAATGAGCCGGTGCCACCCTCAATCTTTTGATCTTCTCCAACGCCAGACCGGTGTCAGCAGCGACGATTTCCGGTGCAAGCCCACGTCTCAGAAGTGCGCGCGCAATTGCTCCGGCGGTGTCTTCACGACCCTGTTGCAATCCCTTCTGCAATCCCTTCTGCAATCCCAATGGCTGTTCCCTCACGCTGCGCGTAGAGCAGCATGTTTTTCTGATCTTGGCGGTACATCTGACGGCGTGTCATGGTCTGGTTTTCTGAGGGTGAGAGGCTGTCATGTCGGGCGAGTCGTAGCGCCTCGCGAACCGCAGGGTTCGTGAGGGTGCGAGGGATACTGCGCCATTGCGGGCGTTTTTCAAGAAC
>JANPIW010000084.1:0-2249 GCA_031425215.1 Verrucomicrobiaceae bacterium | reverse complement strand
GATCAGGTTTTGAGCGTCAGCCGGGTGTCATGGGTGACACCCAGCCTTTCACGCATGATTCATTTCAGATTCAGGCCATCTCTTTCTCAAAGCCGGGCCAGAACTCGACCTTGCCCTGGAACTCCAAGATGTCCTTCATCTTCTTTCTCCGCACCAATTCCTTCAAGGCGTGATGCACGACGCCGGTCTTGGTGGTGATTCCGGTGACGGCCTGCGCCTCCATGACCAAAGGGCTGTCCATTACGATGTTTGTTCTCACGGTTTCGTTTTCCTCATGGTTGGTGGTTGTGTCGGACGGTGTCCATTCGGGCATCTTCCGGGGTGTCTTGTAGCGGATGGGGATTCGTGTATCTGCTTTCTTTTTCATACACATGAATCTCACATATCGTGTGTATTCGCAAATCCTTTTTCTACTTTCTTCAGGCCAGGCCGCGCGCCCGCATCTCGCCGAGGCACCAGTCGTATTCGCGTGCGAGCTGATCGACGACATCGCCGGTTTTCATTTCATCGGGCAGCACTTCCCAGGTGTACGTCTCCATCTCTATGTGGCTGCACTTGGCGGGATTCGCGCCAAGCCAGTCGAGCGCGCCGAGCAGGTGATCCTGTGTGCTCTCGAATCCATCGCTCGGTCGCGCGTGGATCGGAATATGAAAATGCACGCGCCATTCGTGCCCAAGCTCGCGTGGATGCAGCGCGGCAAAGCGCATCGCCTCTGGGATGTCGCGAAAGCGGCGCAGCGGCATGTCGTCCCCTTCCCCGATCACGACCTGGTGGAAATACACCGGCTCATCAAAGCCGCGCAGTCTCTTCAGATTCTCAGCCGTAGGCTTGAGCTTCAACGCGGAGCTGAGATGCAGCTTGCTCAGCCGGATTCCCGCGCCGGTTATGCGCGTGAGCGCCTCAGTCGCGTCCTCGTATTCGATGGCGAGGTGACAGGTGTCGTAGTTCAGTCCGATGTAGCGGAAGAAGTCGTGATCGCTCGGATGCCGGTCAAGATAGAGGCCGAAGAACTTCAGCGTCTCACCGCTCGTCTCAAACAAGCCGAGCGGCTCCGGCTCGAGGCCGAGATGCAGATCGTGGCCGGTTTTCTCCGCCACACGTTCGATGTGCTCGCGGCAGGCTTTGAGGTTGTCAAAGATCGCCGTCAGCTCGTCCGCGCCGATGCCGAATTCTTTGTGCGATCCTGGCAGCGTGCTCACGCTGCCGCTCATGCCCGGTGGCAGCAGCTCGGCGAGGATGTCGAATAGCGCGTTGGTGTAGTCGAGCCGCGCCTTGGTCGTCCAGTCCGGCTTGAATACCTGCTCCTTCACGCGTGTGCCGTGGAAGGCACCGTACGGAAAGCCATTGAGGGTGAAAACGTAGCTGTCGTTCGCGTCGAGCCAGCTTTTGAAATCAGCAAGCGCGCTGCCGGCTCGCAGTTCCCGCGCGGCGATCTCGCTGAGACGCAGTCCGATGCCGTAGTGTTTACCGCCGCTCACGCGCTCGCGCACGCGCATCGTGTAGTCGCGCAGACCGCGAAAGGTTTCCTCCCACGTCTCGCCGCGGTGGATGTTCGTGCAGTAGCCGAGATGGATGCCGTGATTGAGCTTCATGTCTCGGCAACGCCGCGCGCCATGACGACCTTGCCGGTGCGGACGGTTTCGATGATCTCAAACTTGCTCAGCAGGCGCACGGCGGCATCGACCTTGTCGGTGTTGCCGGTGATCATGCAGATGAGGGATTCCTCCTGGAGATCGACGGTCTTGCCGCCGTAGTGCTCGATGATTTGCAGGATCTCGGTGCGCTCGTCGTGACTGGCGACGATTTTGATGAGCGCCATCTCCTTGACGACGGCGTCTTTGTCGCTGTGCTCAAAGCAGTGGATCACGTCGATGAGCTTGTTGCACTGCATGATGATCTGATGCAGGCCCTCGGGATGGCCGCTGATGCCGATGGTGAGGCGGCTGAAACGCGGATCACGGCCCTGGCTGACGACGAGGGAGTCTATGTTGAATCCGCGGCGGCTGAAGACCTGGCAGATGCGACCGAGGACGCCCGGCTTGTTGCTCACGAGCAGCGAGAGCGTGTGAATGTTGATGATGTCGGCCTGTGGCGCGGGTTTCTTGTCGGCTGTGATGATGTTGCGGTCCATATGATTCCTGATTTTAGATTCCTGATTCTTGATTCAAATGAGAGCCAGTTCCTGGTCGGTGGCGGTATTGCGCAGTGCCTCCAGGCGCGCGCGGGTGATGTCGATGTAGGCGGGGTTG
>JANPIW010000083.1:0-1855 GCA_031425215.1 Verrucomicrobiaceae bacterium | reverse complement strand
CGAGGATGGATCGGAGGATGGCCGCGCGGTCGCCTTGCTGCGTGATTAGTGTGAGATCGGGGCCGACGACATTGCCGCGTCCACTGTGTCGATGGCAGGATGAGCAGAGCGCGACTTTGGTGTTGAAGAAATGGCGGCGGCCTGTCTCGGCATCGGCGGTGCCCGGGAGAGCGTCGAGCATCTTCAACCACGCGGCTGTGTCATCGAACGCGGGCCGGTTTGCGACAGGCGTGAAGCCGTCCGTGAGACGCAGCGCGCGCTTTG
Source organism: Verrucomicrobiaceae bacterium (assembly GCA_031425215.1). Taxonomy (GTDB): domain Bacteria; phylum Verrucomicrobiota; class Verrucomicrobiia; order Verrucomicrobiales; family Verrucomicrobiaceae; genus JANPIW01. The sequence continues at coordinate 1,591 of JANPIW010000083.1, read as the reverse complement.
CCTCGTCACGGATGATGGCGCTGTCGTTGCTGGCGAGTTTGCGCAGCAGCGGGATGTCATCGACGCCGAGAACGGCCTCGGCGCGAAGCTGCGGGCTGCGTGATTCATCCGCGGCGATGTCAGCGGAGGCGCGGCGCGCGGCGAGAGTGCGGACAACTTCGAGCGTGAGCACCTCGTCATTTGCGGAGAGGAGTTCGTGCAGCAGCGGCAGTGTGATCTTCGCGTGAGCAGGAGGCGCGAGACGCAGAACGTAGCCTTTGAGCCTTGCTGGCGTTTTGGGATTCGTGATGCGCTCGACGAGCACATCGGGATTCGTCACACCTGCGCCGGGATCGCCGCGCAGCGTGTTCCAGGCGGCGAGCGCGGCCTCGAAGAGACGGAAGTCGAGCGCGGGATCGGACAGCATCGCCTCGACCTGCGGCATGAATTTCACCAGCACCGCGTCGGCGATCCAGCGCAGGCACTCGAAGCGCATCTCGGGATCGGCGTCGGTGATGAACGCGCGAACCCATCGGTCATCGCTCAAATCAACGCGACGCAGCGCGACGAAAGCCCACACGCGATCTTCGACCGGGAGCTTTTTGATTTCATCGAGCGTCCAAGGCAAACGTGACATCGCGGTGAGCGCCGCGTCGGAGAGATACGCGTCCGTGCCGCGAGCGAGCTGGAGCAGCGACTTGGCATCGCGCTTCGCCGTGCCATCGCGCAAATCATTGGCGATCTGCGCTTCCTTCGTGATCGGATCGGGCGTGGTTTTCATCCACGCTGCTTTTGCGGAGTCGATCTCCAGTTTCCACAAGCGGCCGCGCGCGTGGATGGGATAGGAGCTGAAGACCCAGTCATTCAAATAGAAGATGCCATCGCCGCCGGCCACCATGCAGGTGGGGCGGAAGAAATCGCTGCCGCGCACGAGCGGGATGCGCTCGGAGGTGTAGCCCGCGCCTTTTCGCGTGAGCGGAAAGTAGTCGATGCTGTGATCGCTCCAGCTCGGGATGAGCACGCCACCACCCAGCTCGACGACCGCGCAAGGTCCCTCGCCACACGGATGCACCATGCCGAGCGTGCCGCGCAGCTCGCCATTCCACGCGACGAAAGGATGCACGGGCGCGCTGCCATACACCCATTGAAAGCCATAGTCCGCGCCTTCCACGATGTTCAGCAAACGGCACGGCGGGCGGCTGCCGGGATCGTTCTCCGCCGCGAAGATTTCGCCATCTTTGCGCACGAGCAGGCCGAACGGATTCCAAAACCCGCGCGCGATGCGGCGCAGTTGTTTGCCATCAGCGGTGCAACGAAACACTCCGCCCTCGCCGCGTCCGTTGAATTTCGTTCCGTCACGCGCGGTGAGCGTCCAGTCCTTGCCAAAATTCTCGCCGAGCGAAAACACCAGCCCGCCATCGGGATGCCACGCCATGCCGCTGAGTCCGTTGTGCGGATAATCGGCCAGCGTGTCGAGCGTCGCGAGATTCTCCTCCATGTCGCCAGTGCCATCGCCGTCCGCATCCTTCACGCGCAGGATGCGATCCCGCTCCGCGAGGTAAATCCAACCATCAGGCCCGCACTCGACGTGCATGGTGGCATCCGTCTTGTT
>JANPIW010000082.1:0-3326 GCA_031425215.1 Verrucomicrobiaceae bacterium | reverse complement strand
TTGGCATCGAGACACCAGACGAAGCGATCTTCGGTTCCCTGCTGCGCGCGGTTGTAGCCGCCGATGAAGAGCTTGCCATCGCGGGCGCTGAGCGTGCATTTGGCGGTGACGTAGTAGTCGTTCGTCTGCCAGAGGATATTCCCGGTCTGCGGGTCGATGCAGACCGTGAGGCCGTTGTTTTTCACGGGCAGGCCGCGGCGCGCGCGCTGATCCGCATCGTAGCCGAAGAACACGCTGTAGTAGAGCTTCCCGTCGAGAATACAGATGCCGCAGTCGTTGCCGCCGCGTCCTTGATCTGAGAAATCTTTCTCCCACACGACCTTGCCCGTGTCGAGATCCCAAGCCCACACGCGCGGGTGATGGTTCTTCGGGTAATAAGGATTGTCGTTCGAGTAAATGAAGCTCATGACCTCGCTGCCATCTTTGGGCACGACAGGCTCGCCGCCGAAAGTGTAGGGCTTCTCGCTGCCCTGCGGTGCATAGTCACCGCTGCCGCTCGCATAAATCGCGACTTTGCCTGCAACGACTGGCGGGAACTGCCGGCTCCAGCTCGGTGATCCTGTGAAGGGTGCTTCCCACAGCATGCTGCCCGTCGCGGCATCGAGGCAGCGCACGAAAGATTTTTTCATGCCCGCCTGCGGAATGAGGAGCTTTCCATCAATGTAGAGCGGCGAGGTGAAGGATAGATAAACGTCCGGCCACCACTTGCGCCACAGCAGCCGCCCGGTGTCCTGCTCGACCGCGATGATCTGACCCTCGGCGGTGTGCGTGTACATTCGTCCGCCGCCGCAGACCGGCAAATGCTTCACCGTGCCTTCAAGACGACGCGCCCATCTCATCCGCAACGGCGGCGCGAGGTCCTGGCTGTTCGCGTTCTGTCCGGCAAAGTTGCCGTAGTTCGTGTACCAGTCGTATTTGGCGTCGGCGAGTTCGCCAGTCAGCGGGCTGCGGACCTTTGCAAGCAAGGCGGACGCGGCGTCCGCCTCGTTTGACGGACTCGCAGTCCGTTGGCGGGCTTCAAGCCCGCTTGACGGGGCGGACGGCACTTCCACCTTGCCGAATGCGCAGAGCTTTCCCTCCTCGCTCGGCACATAGATGCTGCCGTCTGCGACAGCTACCGGTGCTGTGATCGGCGAGCCGAGCGCTTTCAATTCAACCGCGTTGCCGCCATCCAGCGGCACGATGTTCAGCGTGCCATCGAGTGAACCGAAGATTACATGGCTCTTTGTCAGCACCGGCGGAGCGATGGCTCCCGTTGCGCTGAGCATCTGCGATTCCTTTGAGTCCATCCGATGACGGATCAATCCGCGCCCGCTCTCCGGCTTCACGCGGAACACCTCTTTCCCACGAATCGCGACCGGTGAGAAACTCAGCAGTCCATCCATGCGGATATTCGTGTCGGTGCCAGGAACGAAGTCGCCGGTCTTCAGCGTGTCGCCTTCGAGACGCATGATGTCCACGCGGCCTGCATTGTCGCGACGATGCCATTGCACATAGACATTGCCGTCGTCGTCCGCGCTTTGGCCAAAGGTGGCGGGGAACTCTTTGCCGGACCATTCGGGGATCTCGCCGGTGGCTTTCAGCTTCGGCGCGGAACCCGTGTCCTCGATGAACAAGGTGCGACCGCCCGCAGGCACGACGACGATGTTGCCTTTGATGAGGCAGATGTCGCGCGAGCAGACGAAGTGATCCTTCCACGTCACGCGGCCATCGCTGGAGGTTGGCTTCGTGCCGGGCTTGAGCGTCTTCAACATGCGCGCCTCGCAGAACTTCGCCCATTCCTCGCCGCTCCAGCGATTGCCATCAAAGCCGACGATTTCCTTCACGAAATCCCACTGCCATTTCACCTCGCCCTCATTCGTGATCGCATACACCTGCGCGCCGAGCGTGGCGAAATACACGCGATCCTTCCCGATGACCGGCGTGCTGAAGATCGGCTCCTTGCAGTCGATCTCCTTCACCACCGCGCCGGTCGCGCGATCCAGCACATAATAAATCCCCGCCGTGGTGCCGAAGTGCAGATACGTCCCCACGATGGCCGGAGAGCTGACGTTGTTCACGTTCTGCTTGCCGCCCTTGCTTTGAAAACGCCACACTTCCTTCAACGTCGCCGAATCAAAACAAGCCGCGACGCCGGAGCCATCGACAACAAAGACTTTGCCATCCGCGACGACGGGCGAGGTGTAGATGCCGTCGCTCATCGTGACCGCGCCTTGCAGTCCGAGATTGGCGACATCGATGTCACGATCAGCCGCATTGCCGGAGTGCGCCGAGTTGAACATGAACTGCGGCCAGTCTTCGGCGAGCGCAGCGGTGGCAATGAAGAGGAGAGCGATGAGCGAGTGCTTCATGCGAGTCATACGTCGATGGCGCGACTACTTTGCTGCCTTCACGAGTTCCTCGACCTTTGCCGTGATCAGCTCCTCGACCGTTTCGGTGTAAGGCGCGCGATGGCCGTATTCAAACATGCCGGTCACACCTTCGTAGCCGCCTTCCTTGAGCACACGCAGGCTGGGGATGTAGCTGGTGAGGTCGTTGTTGTAGCCGCAGACCCATGTCGTGTTCCAGCCGTATGCCGCTTTAAATTTGAGCGAGTAATCCACCACCGTCTCCCCCGTGAGCGCGATGAAAGTGAACTCAGGCCCGATGCGCCAGACCTGCATCGGATACTTCACGCGATCTGGAGTTGAACCCAGTGTTTCGTATTGGCGGATGAAGTGCTCGAACTCGCGCTTCGGCATGCCGGTGAGGTTCGGGAGGCGCTGCTTCAATTCATCCAGCGGAATGCCGGGCTGGAGAAACAGCTCCGTCTCGCCCATCGCGGCGTGAATTGGCCCGATGAGTGGTTTCATCGTGCCGCCGATGACCTGACGCACAGCCTCCGCCAATATTTTGCCATACATGCCAGCCAATTCCGTCGCCTCGACATCTTTCCCGCGAATGCGCGGCAACGGATTGGCATCGCCGCCGCAGTTCTGCACAAACATCGCGACGCTACCTGGAAAAGTTTTCTCCAGCTCAAGCTGCGCAAAGCCCGCATAATCGCCATTGATGCTCAGCCCGCCAAGCGCCGTCGTGTGGCATGAATAGCCGAACACGATGGCTTTGAGATCAGCGCCCGCTTTCACCGTGATCACCGGCACATCCTGATCCACCTGCCCGCCGAATGCGCGGCTCTCAGCTCCGCGCGAACGACGCCTGTTCACCGCCACACCGGCCAATCCTTGCTCAAAAGAAATCTCCGCAGGTGCGAGTGCCGCAACCGCCTTGCCGATCACCTCATCATACTTCGCATACACCATCGCCGTGTAGCGATCCTTTGCCGC
>JANPIW010000081.1:0-4268 GCA_031425215.1 Verrucomicrobiaceae bacterium | reverse complement strand
CCCGAAGCGATCCCGGGCCAGAAAGCCGCACTGCTCCTTTTCATCCCATATCGCAAAGGCGAACATGCCGCGCAGATGATTGACGCAATCCGCGCCATGCCGCTCGTAAAGGCGCAGGATCACCTCCGTGTCCGATGTCGTGTGGAATTGCGCGCCATTGATTTCGAGATCACGGCGCAGCTCGCGGAAATTATAAATCTCACCGTTGTAAGTGATCACCAGCCTGCCGTCGTGCGAGCGCATCGGCTGGTGGCCCGCCGCGCTCGTGTCCAGGATCGAGAGGCGCGTGTGGACAAAACCCGCGAGGCTCAGTGGATGCAGCCAGATGCCATCATCATCCGGACCGCGATGCTTCAGCACACGCCGCAGCCTCTCAAGAGGCGCGGACATCCCGCCCTCGCGCCCCTCACTGCCAAACATCCCTGCGATCCCGCACATGCGCGCAGGTCTTAATCCGTGCCGGAAGTGTGGCAATGATTTTTCTCGAAGCTCGCGGAACGCCGACGACTCGTCGGCGTTCAGAAATTCAAAAAATCATGGCTGGCCGACGAGTCGTCGGTCCCTCGTGCGCGCGAACGGCAGCCAAAGAAGCGAATAGAGCGCGAGCGCCAGCAGCCACAGCGCCAGCAGGTACCACGGCCAAGGCCCAAGCACATCGAGCAGGCTGGGATTGGGCGACTTGCGGCAGAGAAAACCGTAGTTTGTGCCCAGCACCGCGTTCAGTGCCCCTGCCAGCAAGGCATAGAGCGTCGTCACGATCATCGCACGCCGCACCGCGCCTCGCTCGGGCGTGTGCCTCATTCCCAGCACGACATAAAGGGCCGCGATCACGACCGCGCCGTGACCGATGAAAAAAGTAAAGAACGCCATGCTCGGGTAATCCTCCTGCAGCGCCGGCGTGATCAGTCCTTGCAGCGTTCCTGTGAGGCCGAAGAAATAAATGATCTCGCAGAAACGCTGCCGTCGCGTCCACAACGCCACCGCGCCCGCCGCAGCCGCGAGATCGCAATACTGAAAAGGCAGGTCACGCTGGAGATCGAACACACCCGACCAGGCTGCCGCAATGAGGCGGCTCAACGGCAGCCAGGCCAGCACAACAGCGAGCGCGTGCTCACAAAATGAAACCGCCGCGCCGCACCGACCCGAGCGCGACAAAAAAATAAAGCCCCCCCCGATGACAACCGTCACCGCAAGCGCCGCGCCGTGTGAAGCGCCTCCGATATGAAATAATGCCGCTGGCATGAGTCCGACTGTGAGCCGCTCCGTCAGCCCATGTCGAACAGAACATAATATGCCAGGCATTCTATTATTGACGCCGCACATAATATGCCAGGCATTCTATTATTGACGCCGTGGTTTTTTTTGCCAGTTTCCTGCCGCCATGAAGACGCAAACTGCTGAAAATCAGGAATCGCAGCCTCTTGACCCTCTCATTGCCATCAAGGCCAAGACCGGGCCTTATCTTGGCGCGCGTTCGTGGTCGGGCGGGCGGCGGCGGGTCCTGGGGACTCGGCCTCGCGAACATTGCTACCATGTGATGTCACGCACCTGCGGCGGGAGCGTGTTTTTCGATGATCTGGAAAAAGAGGCGCTCATGCGGCTGCTTTGGAAGATGAGCGAGTTCTGCGGGCTGAAACTGCTCACCTACTGCGTGATGGGCAATCACTTCCATGCGCTGGTGGAGGTGCCGGTACGCGAGGAGTGGATGCGGCAGTTCGAGGGCGCGCAGGGGGAGCGACGCTTGTTCGAACACCTGAGCCTGCTCTACAGCCGCGCGTTTCTCGATGATCTGCGCGTGGAACTGGCCGAGCACCGGAAGCACAAGCGCGAGGACCTGGCGCAGGAGCGGCTGGCGGAATTCACACGCCGTCTATGCGATCTGTCGATCTTTGTGAAAGAGGTGAAGGAGCGCTTCAGCCGCTGGTACAACAAGCGACACGAGCGCAAAGGCACCTTGTGGATGGACCGCTTCAAGAGCGTGCTTGTCGAAGGCGGGCGGAAAGATGATTCACCCGACGCGCTGCGCACGATGGCGGCGTACATCGACCTCAATCCCGTGCGCGCCAAAGTCGTGGACGACCCAGCCAAATACCGCTGGAGCGGCTACGGCGAGGCGAGCGGCGGGAGCCGACGCGCACGTCGCGGCCTGTGCGCCATCGCAGGCGTGCCAGTTGATGCCTGGGGCAAGCGGGGCGCATCCGCATACCGCATGTGGCTCTACGATGATGGCGCGGAGGTCACGGAACGGCAGCAGCCCGAGAAAGTGATCCGCCACGGGGTGAAAATGAACGAGCGGCGCAAAGTGCTCAACGAGCAAGGGCGCATGACCCGCGCGCAACTGATCCGGCTGCGGGTGCGGTTCTTCACCGACGGAGCCGTGATCGGCAGCCGGGCATTTGTGGAAGGGACCTTCGAGAGCGCTAGAGAGTGTTTCAGCCCCAAACGCAAGAGCGGCGCGAGGGCCATCCGGGCCTTGAGCGAAAAGCAGGCGCTCTTTTCACTGCGTGACCTGCAAGTGAAGGCAATCACTTGAGCGCATAATGCCGGATGTCATTATCCGCCACGTCGCGCACATGAAACCGATGCCTTACGGAGCGCATGTGCTAGGCTCGCACCATCCCGGAGGTCAGCTTGCCGCACCAGAAAAAACCACTGCTCCATGAATTCGCTCTCGCGCTGCGGCAGGCGTGGGCCGAGTTGCGTGCCTTGGCGCTGCGCAACACGCTCGACCCGTTTCCGCTGCGCCAGGCCTTCAAAGGCTACGGGCGGCTCACCTTTCTGGCTGATGCGCGCGCGGCGTTGAGCGTGGCGCTGCTCGCATTCCCTCAAGGCATGGCCTACGCGCTCGTTGCCGGCCTGCCGCTGCATTACGGCATCACCTGCGCCGCAGTCGCCTCAATTGTCGCGCCCATTCTCGCCAGCTCGCGGCACACCGTGCTCGGGCCGACGAATGCCACGGCCTTCATGGTCTTCTCTTATTTCGCGGCGTATCCCGCGCTCGACCGTCTTGCGCTCATGCCGCTGCTCGTCTTTCTGACCGGCGCGCTGCTCATCATCGGCGCGTACTTCCGCGTCGCGGATCTCGCGCAATACATCAGCAGGCCTGTCGTCGTCGCCTACGTCACCGGCGCGTCGTTGCTCATCATGGTCAGCCAGGCGCCGGCGGCGCTCGGCATGGCCTTTAGCACACCGGGCGCGCATGACCCGATCACCTTCCCTGGCATGGTTATTCGTTTGTTTTCAAAACTGCGCGCCATCGATACCACGAGCCTCATCACCGCGCTCGCCACGCTCGCTCTTTTCATCGGCGTGAGAAAATGGCGTCCGCAATTGCCCGCGTTCGCGATCTCTCTCGTCGTCGTGTCCGCCGCAGTCGCGTTGCTCGGGAACTTTTCCAACATTCAAGTCATCACTTTTAGAGACGCCGCGTTTGGGTGGAACCAGTTGCTGCCTGTTTCCTTTCCTGATTTCAGCAGCTCGCTCGTCCTCGCCGATACCAGCCGGCTTTTCGGCGTGGCGATGGCGCTCGCATTCCTCGCCACCGTGGAAAACTCCGCCATGGCGAGGACCATCGCCAGCCGCACCGGACACCGGATCGAGCCAAACCAGGACATGCTCAGCCTCGGCATGGCAAACCTAGCGTGCGCATACCTAAGCGGCATGCCCGCGAGCGGCTCCGTGACACGCTCGCAGCTCAATTACGAAAGCGGCGCGCGCACCGCCCTGGCCGGCATGATGAGCGGCGTGCTGTGCCTGCTCGGCGCGCTCTTCCTCGGCGGAGCAGTCAGCTTCATCCCGCGCGCCGCGCTCGCCATGCTCGTCGTCTGCGTCGCCGCATCGCTCATCAATCGCCGTCACATCCGCGTCTGTCTCTTCGCCACGCGCTCGGATGGCGTGGTGTTTCTCGTCACGCTCGCCGCCACGCTGATGATGCCGCTGCACGTCGCAGTCTTCACCGGAGTCGGCGTGTCCATCATCCTCTACCTGCGCAAAGCAAGCCAGCCATCGCTCGTCGAGTACGAGTTCAACCCTGAAGGCCAGCTAGCCGAGGCGCGCAAAGGCGCGCGGCAGAATCCCTCCATCTCCATCGTGCATGTCGAGGGCGAGCTGTTCTTTGGCTCCGCGGAGCTTTTCCGAACACAGATTCAAAGAACCTGCGCTGATCCGAATCTGCGCATCATCATCCTGCGGCTGAAAAACGCGCGCCACCTCGATGCCACCAGTGTCATGGCCCTTGAGGAACTCGTGCGCGTGCTGCGCGACGACGG
>JANPIW010000080.1:0-8701 GCA_031425215.1 Verrucomicrobiaceae bacterium | reverse complement strand
GCCGAGCGAGGCCCAGACCAGGATGCGGCCAAACGAGGTGAGCTTTTGCTGAAGCGGCGTGTCTTCATCCGCACCAGCTTCTTCAAGCAGGCCCGCGATACTGCCAATCTCGGTCTGCATCGCCGTTGCGACGACCAATGCCCGCCCGCTGCCTGCGGCCACGCTGGTGCCCATGAAGATCATGTTTTTGCGGTCGCCCAAGGGCACCTCCGCCTGGTCGAGCGTGACGGCTTGTTTCTCGACGGCTTCGGATTCCCCCGTGAGAGCCGACTCCACGCATTTGAAGGACGCGGCGGTCAGCAGGCGCGCATCGGCGGCGACGAGATCACCCGCTTCGAGTTCAAGAACATCCCCCGTCACGATCTCCGCCGCAGGCACGGCCTTGATCGCGCCATCGCGCCATACCTTCGCCTGGGGCGCGGCCATCTTCTTTAGCGCGGCGATGGATTTCTCCGCGCTGTGCTCCTGATAAAAGCCAATGGCCGCGTTCAGCACCACGATGGCGAGAATGGCGATGGCATCGACCATCTCACCGAGCACGCCGGAGATGATGCCCGCGACGATGAGAATCCACACGATGAGGCTCTTGAACTGCCCGAGGAAAATCTGCCACGCGCTGATGCGCTTGCCTTCCTTCAATTCGTTCGGGCCATTGGTCGTGAGACGTTGTGCTGCTTCCGGTCCCGAAAGACCGGTCGCTGTGGTGCCGAGCTGTGCCAGCACTGCTTCCGCAGACTGGTTGTGCCAGGCTTCGCCAGGTGGTTGTGCGGCGATGGGGGGCGGCTTGGTCATTCCGGCAGGTGTTCTGGCAAGTCCAGCCGCGCAACGCCAATGCGTTTGTCGGCCATGCCGTAATAAACATCGAAGCGGCCCGGAAAACCGAGGTCATCTCGCCGGTCAATCGCGGTCGGAAAAACGACATTGGGCACGATGCCCTCGCGCTCTTTGGGCAGCTCCGGCGTCAGAATCGGCTCGGACGAGCGATAGCGGACAAGATGAGGCTTTTTCTCATCCAGCACGAGCAGTCCCGCAGAGTAAATCAGCTCGCACCCCGAGAGCTCGTTCAAGGCTTCACACACGCCATGATAGAGGAACAGCCATCCGTGCAGAGTCAGCATCGGCGGAGTGCCGCCGCCGATTTTCAACTGCTCCCAAGTTGCCGTTGGACACGCTAGCCGCCTGTGTGAATCAAAGTGGCAAAGGTGATGATGCTTGTCGCACACCTCATCCACGAGCGAGTGATAGGAAATCCAGATGCTCTCCCGCAGGATGTCGATCACGCGAGGAAACCGGCAGCGCAGCTTTTCATCAGGTCCGGTGCCGGGGAAGAGCGGACGATGGATCAGCGCCATGGAAGGCCGTCCGTCTGGATCTGGGATGGCGATGGGAAAGAGCAAGGCGTCTTTGTTGGCGACATCATTAAAGTCCACACCCTCATACGGCATGAAGATGGCCAGCCCGAGTCGATCCCAGTGAAACAAGTCTTCCGACATAGCCAGAGCGATGCGCGGTCCCCGAGATGAAAGCGCCGTGTAAGTCATGACATACCGATTGAGGGGCTCGATGAAGGTGATGCGCGGATCTTCGCAGCCGCCACCATCGGGCCGAAGTTCGTAGTCAGCCTGCGGCTCCAGTGCGATGCCCAAGCGCTCGACGCCCACTGGATCGCCTGCGGCGTTGAAGAGCACGCGTGCAATGCCGATGCGCGAGTAATTCCCCCCTGCCACCAACCGGGGAAAGAGATAGAGCTGACCGTCGCGACCGCGCGCCGATGCCGGGTTCAACACGCCTTCCGCTTCCAGCGGATTGCCTGTCTCCGGCTCCATCACTAGCCCGAGTCGCTGCAATCGGAACGGGGGACTCATGATGTGGGGTTGAGCGTGTGGATTCACAACTTCACGCTTCTCAAGCGCAGTGCATTCGCGATGACGGACACGGAACTCAGACTCATTGCAGCTCCGGCAAGCATGGGGCTGAGCAACAGCCCGAAGAAGGGATATAGCACCCCAGCCGCGACCGGAATGCCCAGCGCGTTGTAGAGAAAGGCGAAGAACAAATTCTGCCGGATGTTGCTCATCGTGGCGCGACTGAGGCGGATGGCTTTGGCAATGCCGCGAAGGTCGCCTTTGACGAGGGTGATGCCTGCGCTTTGCATGGCAACGTCGGTGCCGGTGCCCATCGCAATGCCAACTTCTGCTTCGCTGAGAGCGGGTGCGTCGTTGATGCCATCGCCGGCCATCGCGACGTGGTTGCCTTCCTCGCGCAGCTTCTTTACATGGGCAACTTTTCCGGCGGGTTCGATCTCGGCTTCCACCGCATCGAGGCCGAGTTGTTTCGCCACCACAGCGGCAGTGCGGCGGTTGTCGCCCGTGAGCATGACGATCTTTAATCCCAGTGCCTGAAGATCACGGATGGCTTCGGCGGTGGTGGATTTGATCGGGTCGGCGACAGCGAGGATTCCCGCTGGTTTACCATCAATGCCGACGAACATCGCGGTCTTGCCTTCCTCCTGAAGTTTAACTGCTGAAGCCTCAAGAACCTCTAATCCGCCGACCTTTTCACTGCGCAGGAAATCGGGTTTGCCGATCATCACCACACGACCAGCGATGATGCCGACAACACCCCCCGCCGTAACTGAACGAAAGTCCCTCACGGTCTCCATAACAACACCTCGCTCCTTCGCGCCTTCCACAATCGCGGCGGCGAGCGGATGCTCGCTGTTCTGCTCTAGGGAGGCGGCGAGACGCAGGAACTCCTTCTCATCGAAGCCGTCGCTGGGCATGACATCCATAAGCTTTGGTTTGCCCTGCGTGAGCGTGCCCGTCTTGTCCACGACGAGCGTGGTGATCTTCTCCAAGCGTTCAAGTGCCTCGGCGTTCTTCACCAGCACGCCCGCTTGTGCTCCGCGTCCGACACCAACCATGATGGACATGGGCGTCGCCAAACCAAGCGCGCAGGGACAGGCGATGATCAGAACTGCAACCGCGTTGACGATGGCGTGCGCAAGCTTTGGTTCCGGGCCGAGCCACATCCAGAGCACGAAGGTCAGCATTGAAACCACCAGCACCACAGGGACGAAGATGCCAGCCACTTTGTCTGCAAGCCCCTGAATGGGCGCGCGGCTGCGCTGGGCTTCGGCCACCATGTTCACGATCTGCCCGAGCAATGTGTCACTGCCCACACGCTCAGCGCGCATGACGAAACTGCCGGGGCCATTGACGGTGCCGCCCGTTACCTTGTCGCCAACTTTCTTCTCTACCGGCAGCGGTTCGCCAGTGATCATGGATTCCTCCACGTTGGAGTGGCCTTCGGCGACTTCGCCATCCACGGGCACCTTGTCACCGGGCACCACGCGCAACAAGTCGCCGACTTTGACTTGATCGAGCGGGACTTCCTTGTCACCGCCCGCCACAACCCGTCGCGCCGTCGGTGGCGCGAGATTCAGCAACGCTTTGATTGCGCTGCCAGTGCGGCTGCGAGCGCGGAGTTCGAGCACTTGACCAAGCAACACGAGCACTACGATCACCGCCGCCGCCTCGAAATAGACGGCCGGCTTGCCGTGCATCAGCATCGATTCAGGAAACACCGATGGCGCGAGCATAGCCACCGCGCTGAAAGCGTAAGCCGCGCCCACGCCCAGCATGATGAGAGTCCACATGTTAAACTGGCGCGTGATCAGCGAATGCCAGCCGCGACGAAAGAACGGCGCGCCTGCCCACAGCACCACGGGCGTGCTGAGGATGAATTGCATCCAGCGTGAAGCATCGCCCGCCACCCACGAGGCATGAGCCATCGAAGGAATGACATGCAGCATCGCCACAGCGAACACCGGTAGCGCGAGCATGCCGCCGATCCACATACGCCGCGTCATGTCGCGCAGTTCGCTGTCATCTTCTTCTGCCGCCGCCGTGCCTGCTTTGGACTCGAGAGTCATGCCGCACTTCGGGCAGTCACCGGGATGATCTTGCTCGATCTCCGGGTGCATCGGACAGGTGTAGATCGTCTTGCCCGCAGCGGGCGCCACCCACGCGGGATTTCGTTCCAACGCCATGCCGCACTTCGGACATTCGCCGCGTTTGTCCGATTCCACGCCGGGACACATCGGGCAAAAGTATTTCGCCGCAGACGATGGCTTCGCATCGCCGTGATGGTGACCGTGGCCGCCGCAGCAATCGTGTTTCTCAGCAGAGGCATGAGTAGATTTTTCATTCATGGCAGTGTGTCGTGCAGGGTTCGCATATCGGATGGATTCGTCGGGATTGGAGAGTCAGGAGCTACGGCTTGATTGCGACCTTCAGAACCCCATCCGACCGGTCGCCGAAGAATTGGTAGGCGTGGGGGATTTCATCCAACGAAAACCGGTGAGTGATGAGCGGAGCAGGATCGAACCGCCCTGATTGCACAAGATTCAAGAGCCGCCGCATTCGCTCTTTCCCACCGGGACAAAGCGTTGTGACTATGCGATGGTCGCCAAGCCCTGCCGCAAAGGCGTCATAGGGCATTTGCAGTTTGCCCGAATAAACTCCAAGGCTGGACAACGTGCCGCCGGGCCGCAAACAGCGCAGTGCGCTCTCAAAGGTCTGCTGCGTGCCGAGCGCTTCAATGGCCACGTCCGCCCCGCCACCGGTCAAACGTTTCACCTCTGCCACCACATCCACTGCGCGGTAGTCGAGGACCACATCGGCGCCCATGCGACGCGCCATCACCAGCCGCTTTTCGTCCCCATCAACTCCGATGATCAGGGAGGCTCCCATCAGCTTGGCTCCGGCAGTAGCGCACAAGCCAATCGGGCCCTGCGCGAAGACCACGACGGCATCGCCGATCCGCACCGGCGCCGCCTCCGCACCGGAGATTCCCGTCGAAGCGATGTCGGCCAACAAGACCGCCTGCTCGTCTGTCACCTCATCAGGAATCGTCGTCAGGTTGGCTTGAGCGGACGGCACTAGCAGATATTCAGCCTGCGCACCGTTGATCGTGTTGCCAAAGCGCCATCCGCCCAGGGCTTCATAACCGTCGCCGTGACCGCATTGCGAGAGGTGCCCTGAGAGACAGGCCCGGCACTGGCCGCAAGGGGTGATAGCACCAACCAGCACGCGGTCGCCGATGTTGTAGCCCGTGACGCCGGGGCCAAGCTCTTCGATAATGCCCACGGGTTCATGCCCGATGACCAAGCCGGGCCTCACTGGATATTCCCCGCGCAAGATGTGGAGATCGGTGCCACAAATCGTCGTTAACGTCACGCGGATCACTGCCTCTCCGATTCCCGCATGTGGTCGGTTTACTTCTTCGACGCGAATGTCGTTGGTTCCGTGAAATACGGTCGCTTTCATGGTCTTCATATCTCAGTTCGTTAGATGGCTTGCTGCTCTGGCAGGCTTTCAGGAGCGGCTTTTGATTGTCCCCGTTTCCATTTCCATTCCTCGATGGCGCAGAACAAGCAGGGCACGATGAACATGGTGACGACGCTCACCGCCATGCCGCCGAGGGAGGGCAGGGCGATGGGTTGCATGATGTCGGAGCCGCGACCGGTCGCCCAGAAGACGGGCATGAGGCCGAAAACAGTGGTGGCGATGGTCATGAGGTTGGCGCGGATGCGTTTCAATCCAGCCTGGACCACGGATTCACGAATGTCGGCGACGCTTTGCATCTCCTTGCTGTCGAAGATGTCCTCCAGGTAGGTGGAGAGCACGACACTGTCGTCATCCACCACGCCCAGCAGCACGAGAAAGCCCACCCATACGGCGATGGAGAGATTCGCGTCCCACAGCGGCAGCAGCAGGAAGCCTGCGGCCAGCGAGACGACGACATCAATGAAGACGACGGGTGCGATCCATTTGCGCCGGAAGCCGAGATAGAGCGACACGAACATGATGGCGATGCAGATGGGAACGAGAATTTGCATGCGCTTGGTGGCGCGCACCTGGTTCTCAAACTGGCCGCTCCACTCCCAGTAGTAGCCAGCGGGAAGCTTGAGGCGTCCGTCCTTCAAGGCAGCCTGCAACAGCCGCTCGGCATCTTCCACAACGCTGACTTCATCGCGGTCACGCGTGTTCATGGTGACGTAACCGACAAGCAGGCCGCGCTCGCCCTTGATCTCCTGCGGTCCAAGCACGCTTTTGATGGTGACGACCTGCGCGAGCGGGATCTGCGCGCCGCTGCTGGTGGGGACGAGGATTTTTTCCAGTTCGGGGATGTCCTCGCGGAACTCGCGCAGATAGCGCACGCGGATGGGATACCGCTCGCGGCCCTCAACGGACTCCATGAGGTTCATGCCGCCGATGGCGACCTCGATGACGTCTTGAACGTCGCGGATGTTGACGCCGTAACGGGCGATGCGGTCGCGGTCGATGTGGAATTCGAGATAAGGCTTCCCGACGATGCGGTCGGCGATGATGTCGGTAGCACCAGGCACTTCCTTGAGCAGAGACTCGATTTGCAGGCCGAGGCGCTCGATCTCACCGAGGTCGCCACCGAAGATCTTTACGCCCATCATGGCGCGGAAGCCGGTCTGGAGCATGATCAGGCGTGTTTGAATCGGTTGAAGAAAAGTCGGTAGCACGCCGGGGATGGCGGTCTTTTCCTGCAACTCGGTGAGGATCTCGTTTTTCGTGATCTGACGATGCTCGGGCGCAATCCAGACGAGCGGGGACTTGAGCCAGCCAGGCCAGTTGGAGAACCAGCGCTGCACCGGAATCTGACGCCACTCGTCCTCGGGCTTCAGGATGATGATGCTCTCCATCATGCCGATGGGCGCGGGATCGAGCGCGGTCTCAGCACGACCGAGCTTGCCGACGACGCTTTCCACTTCAGGCACTGTGGCGATGGCCATGTCCTGCTTCGCATTCACCTCGATGGCGGGGCCGAGTCCGCCCTGCGGCAGCAGCGAGGGCATGTAGAGGAACGATCCTTCATCCAGCGGCGGCATAAACTCGCGTCCAATGCCGGGCACGATGCGAGTTTCCGAAACGACGGTGAGCCCGCCCTTGGCCTCGTTGTGCGCATCGGTCTCGCTTTGTTTGCGCCAGAGCATGCGGCGGGTGGGCGGTTCGTCGCCGTGGCGGATTTTTTGCCAGCGCAGCTCACCCAGTTGCACGCGCGGCTCGTCCGCGCCGAGGTTGGCGATCCACTCGACGGGTTTCAAGGTCACCCCGATGCCGAGCCAGATGCTCATGCCGACAAAGAAGATCACCAGAGGACCGATCATGAAGGTCTTCTTGTGGTCGAGCACCCAGCGCAGCGCCGGCACATAGACGCGTGAGATTCTGCGTGAGACTGGATTTTCCTCCATCGGCAGGAAGCGCTCGCGCGTCATGCGCACCACGGCCAGCACGACGATGACGCCGACCACGATGGACATCGGCCAGCCGCTGTAATGCGAACCCGCCAGCGCCCACATGAAAATGGCGTGCGTGGCGAACACGGAGGCGATGCCCATGCTGAGGGCGATCTTCCACACGGTGCGGCGCGACCACTTCACCGGCTGGAACAAGTAGTAGCAGATGAGCGGCACCACGGTGAGCGCGAGGATGACGCTGGCACCGATGGCAAAGGTCTTGGTGAAGGCGAGCGGACGGAACAGCTTGCCCTCCTGACCGAGGAGAAAGAACACCGGGATGAAGGAGACAATGGTGTTCGAGACAGCGGTGACAATCGCGCCGCCGACCTCCGTCGCGCCGTCATAGACCTTCTGGAAGTGGCTCTTCTTCGGATCACCCGTGGCGATGTGCCGGTAGATGTTCTCCGTCATGATGATGCCCATATCCGCCACATCCCCAATGGCGATGGCGAGACCGGCGAGCGACATGATGTTCGAGTCCACACCGAAGGCGAACATGAGGATGAAGCACAAACAGACGGACAGCGGCAGGGTGACGAGAACCGCCGCCGTGCTGCGCAGATGCAGCAGGAAAATGAGAATGACGATGCCGGCCATCAGCGCCTCCTCGCTGAGCGCGCTTTTGAGCGTGTCGATGGTCTCGTTGACGATGTCCGTGCGGTCGTAGAACGGCACGACGCGCACCTTTGAGACGCGGCCATTGGCGAGCGTCTTTTGTGGCAGGCCGGCTTCAAGCTGCTTCATCTGCGCCTTGACCTTTTCGACGACGTGCTGCGGGTTTTCGCCGTAGCGCATCAGCACCACGCCGCCCACGGCCTCGACACCGCCCTTGTCGAGAGCGCCGCGCCGGAAATCCGGGCCGAGAGTCACGGTGGCGACGTGCTTGATCTGGATCGGCGTGCCTTGTTCCTGGCGGATGACGACCTTCTCCAAATCCTCCGTCGATTTGATGAAGCCGACGCCACGGATGAAAAACTCCAGACCGTTTTTCTCCAGCACCTTCGCGCCAACGTCGATGTTCGCCTTACGCACGGCCTCATACACATCAAACAGCGTCACACGATGCGCGCGCAGCTTGTCGGGATGCACGTCGATCTGATACTGCTTCACAAAACCGCCGATGCTCGCCACCTCGCTGACGCCTTCGACGGCATTTAGCTGATAGCGCAGATACCAGTCCTGGATGCTGCGCAGTTCGGCGAGATCGAAGCCCTCGCCCTCGATGGTATACCAAAAGACCTGGCCGAGCGCCGTGGCATCGGGACCCAGCACGGGGACCACTTCTTTCGGCAGCCGCTGCTGAGCCACGTTCATGCGCTCCAGCACTCTTGAACGCGCCCAGTAGTAGTCCACGTCGTCTTTGAA
>JANPIW010000079.1:0-7569 GCA_031425215.1 Verrucomicrobiaceae bacterium | reverse complement strand
TTTTTTTCAAGGCGGCGCGCACCTCGGCTCGGCGACGCATTCGCAGTCCGTCCATAAAGCCGTGATAGGCGGTCTCGGCGGTGTTGGGGATGAAACTGACGACGGTGTTTTCGAGATCGTTGTCAATCGCATCGATCACCTGCGGCACGAGCACCTCGCCCAGGGCTTTGCGTTGCGCGTAGATTGTCTTGTCGTTGCCGCGCGAGAAGTAGATGCGCTCGAAGGAGCAGGGATGGAACTCGCGCTTCTCGGTGAAGGGCTTGATGATGAAGCGCCCCGTGTCCGCCTTGATGCTCGCGACACTGGCGCGCGGCAGCTCCTTCACGTCGTCCTCGCTCACGTCGAAGACAGTGCGGATGGCGGGCCGCTCGGATGCGAAGACGATCACCTCGTCATCCGAATAATAAAAGCAGGGCCGGATGCCGTTGGGATCGCGCATGACGAACAGGTCGCCGTTGCCGATGACGCCGACGATGGTGTAACCGCCGTCCCAGTCCTTGGTGGAGCGGCTTATGAGCTGTGTCACATCGAGCCGCTGACTGATGTGCTTGGGAATCTCCGGCCCCGGCACGTCCTCGTCGCGCATCTCGTGAAACAGCTCGTCATGCATCTCGTCGAGATGAAAGCCGATGTCCTCGAGCACCGCCTGCGTGTCCGTGTCATAGACGGGGTGCTGGCCGCGCTCGATCATCTGGTCGTGCAGCGCGTTGGTGTTGGTCATGTTAAAGTTCCCCATGACCATGAGGCTCTTGGTGGGCCAGTTGCTGCGGCGCACATAGGGATGGCAGGAGGCTTTGCCAAAGGCGCCGGATGTGCCGTACCGGAGGTGCCCCATGAGCACCTCGCCACCAAACTCGAAGTGCTGCTTGATCACCTCGGGATCTTCCTTGTCCAGCCCGTGCTTGGAGCAGAGGCGGTCAAAGTCCTTTTTGGTGTCGTTGAAGATCTCATCGAGCGACTGCCGCTTCACCGAGCGCTCGCGGAAAAGGTACGGCGCGCCGAGGGGCATGTGCAGTTTGCAGCAGCCGATGCCCTCGCCGTCCTGGCCGCGATTGCGCTCCTTCATCATTAGCGTGTAGAGCTTCTGGTAGCCCCAGAGGGCGGAGCCGTATTTGTCGTGGTAGTAGGCCAGCGGTTTGCGCAGACGCACCACCGCGATGCCGCACTCGTGTTTGATGGGGTCGCTCATTCAGGGGGGGGCGACCATCCTTTGCAGCAAAAGCGGGGAGCGCAAGGCGGGGCAGAGGCTTTATCCCAGTCGGAATAGCTTCTGCGCGTTCTCGAAGAGAATCTTCCGCTCCACGGCCTTGCTCGGCGCGAGATTTCTGATCGCCGCGATGGTCGCGGCGCCCTGGCAGCCCTGACCGCGTCCGAAGTGATCGGCGCAATCGCTGCCGTAGAGGACCTTGTCCTGATGCCGCGCGAAAAACGCGGTGGTGTGCTCCTCATCGCGCGTGAGCGCCTTGAGGCCGGAGCCGGCAGACATGTCGGCAAACATGTTGGGATAGTCGGCGAGATAGCGGTCCGTGATTCCTCCGGGTGTGATCTTCCCATCGGGGTAGTTTTTCGTCTGGTCGTGCAGCTTGTCGATGTTGCCCCAAAACGCCTGCGCATGGCCGATGAAGTTCGTCTTGGGGAACTTCTCCAGCATCGTGTGAAACCGCTCGTAGCCGAGGTTGTATGTCTTGTGCTGGAAGTGCAGGAGGATGGGCACCTTGTATTCGCCTGCCAGCTTGTAGAGCCGCTGGCTGGCCTCGCTGTCGCACTCGACGGCAAATTTCTGCTCCGCGATGATGCAGGCGCCGAGCTTCAGATACTTCTCGATCTCGTCCCGCGCGCCCGGCAGGTCGGTCACCTCGTTGGCGCCGAAAAGATACGCTGCGGGGTTTGCCTTTGCGATTCGCATCACGTCTTCGTTGCCGCCGGTCTTCGCGGCCAGGCCGTTGGATTTGCCGTTGTGCGTCGAGGGCATGGTCCGCACTGAACCTGACGGCAGCAGAATGGTGCGCGTGATGCCCATCATCTTCTGGTGCGCGATGAGATGCTCGTCGGTGCGCAGGTGATAATTCGTGTGCTGATGAATGTCGATGATCGGCTCTGCCACCGCCGCATCCTGTCCATGGATCAGGTTCGCCGTCAGGGCGGCCGCGGAGGTTGCGAGGAATTGGCGACGTGATTGCTGGTTCATGTTCATCATAATGGAGGGGTGGTTCTCACGGGCCGCCGCTTCTCCAGGCACTCGCTGAGCCAGCGCACGAGGTCGGTCACGCACTCGTGCTTTTTCCGCAGCGCGGAGAGGTGGGTGGTGTCGAGCGCGGCGCGGCGGGTGGCGACGGTGATTTTATGGATGTGAAGCTGAGCGTGCACCGCGTCGAAGCGCTCGGCGGACAAGGCCAGCAGCTCATGTGCCGGGGGCAGTGCATCGAGTCGCGCGAGATCGATGCCGAGTGTGGTGATGCCCACGCCGAACTGATGCCCCAGGTCGCGCATGGCATCCACCAGCGCCTCGTCCGCGACGGACTCCGCGATGACCAGCTCGCTCTGCGCCGCCCAGCGCGTGGCGCTCAGCGCCTGGAAAAAATCCGCCGCGAATGTGTCGAGCGTCACGCCGAGCTTTAACTGCACGCCGCTGAGGCCGACCTCCGCGCCGCCCATGTGACGGCGCAGCGCGAGCATCGGCTCATCAAAACGGACCACATCCTCCGATGAAGACTCCAGATCCCAGTCCGCTGTCACATAGTCCGGCACCTCCCAGTCACCCTCCAGCCGCAGATTGCCGTTTCGGCCGTTGAGCTGGAAAGGATGACGCGCGCGCAAAAGACACAGGCGCTCAAAGATGGCCGCCACGCGCAGGTAGCGCTGCCGCGCCGCATCCAGACCGATGCTGTCCGCCTCGAAGAATCCACCGCCGTGCGTGTGCGCGACCGGCGCTCCATTCGCGCGCTTCAGGCGCTGATAGTAGCCCTGGCCCTGATCCACCTTTGCGATGGGCGATGAAGGATCATACGACAGGATCGAGAAGTGGTACCTCAGCGTCGCGTCGCTATATTCATCGCCTAGACGCAGGCGCACGAGACGGATGAGATCAGTGCCCTTGATCGGATCGGCGGGATCAGCGGGAAGTATCTCCGGCAGAAGGTGACGCAGTTGTTCGCGGAGGTTCATCAGGGCAGGTGTGCTGCGTGGAATAGTTTTCGGCAGCACCTCCAGCATGTGAAAATCCAGCGCATTGGTCAAGCATGGAATTACCCGCTCGTCTTCCGGCCCTCACTCAGCGGCGGTCACATCGCGTGCTCGATAGGCCGCAGGCTTCTGCCGCGTTTGGCTTCGTCTCTCATGCAAGCCCCCGCACCGCCCCGTCTCATCTCCCTCGACGCCTTTCGCGGATTCATCATGCTGCTCATGGCTTCCTCCAGCTTCGGCATCCCCACCATGGCGAAGAATCACCCGGAATCCTGGTGGCCTGTCATCGCCCCTCAGTTCGAGCATCGAGAGTGGACTGGCTGCGCGCTCTGGGATCTCATCCAGCCTGCGTTCATGTTCATGGTCGGCCTCGCGATGGCATTCTCCTTTGCCAAGCGCGCCATGGCCGGTGATTCGTTTTTCAAACTCTTCGGCCACGCACTCGTCCGTGCCATCGTGCTCATCTTGCTCGGCGTGATGCTCGCATCGAAAGGCAAGCCGCAGACCGAGTGGCTCTTCACCAATGTCCTCGCGCAGATCGGGCTGGGCTATCTCTTCCTCTTCCTCCTCTGGCGCTGCGGATGGGAAACGCAGATCGCAGCGGTCGTCATGATCCTCGTGGGCTATTGGGCATGGTTCGTCTGGCATCCGCTCCCCGCCATCGCCGCCGAGGGACCGGGAGTCCTGCGCGGCTTCTTCGCTCATTGGAACATCCACACCAATGCCGCCGCAGACTTCGACCGCTGGTTCCTCAATCTCTTCCCCCGCGCCGCGCCCTATGACATCAATCCCGGCGGCTACCAGACACTCAATTTCATCCCCTCTCTCGCCACCATGACCCTCGGTCTCCTCACTGGCCGTCATCTCCATGTCAGTGGCGATGCACGGCGAAAGTGCGGCGGCATGATCATCGCCGGCATCCTCTTACTGCTCGTCGGCACCGTCATCTGGTTCCTTGTCTGCCCCGTCGTGAAACGGATATGGACTCCCTCATGGGTGCTCTTCAGCACCGGCTGGGTGCTCCTCATCCTCGCCCTCTTCCACTGGCTCGTCGAGATCGCCGGGCAGCGGCGGCTCGTCTTCCCACTCGTCGTCGTCGGCATGAACTCCATGTTCATCTACCTCATGCACAGCCTCTGCGGCAAATGGATCGGCGACACCCTCAAGACGCACTTTGGAACCGCGCTCTTCAGCGGCTACTGGGGCCCTGTCATGGAGAGATGCTCCATCCTCCTCGTCCTATGGCTCCTCTGCTGGTGGCTCTACCGTCAGCGCGCGTTCCTGCGCGTCTGACTGCGCTACTTGCCCCGCCCAAACGCAAACAGCTTCGTCGCCGTCCGCACGATTAGCGTGTCGCCCGCGATGGCCGGAGTCGCCGCGACCTTCTCGCGAAAGTCGGACTTCCACACCACCTTAAGCTTGTCGCCAGCGGCCAGCGTCAGCGCCTTGCCGTCGAGATTCACCAGGTAAATGTGTCCGTTCGCCGCGATGGGTGACGCATAATACGATCCGCCCACACCAATGCGCTCCTGCTCGTATTTTGGCTCTCCGCTCTTCGCGTCGAAGCACGAGGCCAGACCGCCGTCTTTAATGATGAAGAGATTTCCGCGATACAACAGCGTGCTCGGCACATAAGGCAGCCCCTTCTTTTTTTCCCACTCGATGTGTGTGTCCGTGATGTCGCCGCTGCCGCCCGGCTTCACCGCGACGAGGCGGTTCTTGCCGCTTTTGAGGTAGTTGATCGTCACGTCCCACTCCGCCTGCGTGAGGAAGCCGTCGTGATCGAGATCGTTGGGCTTGAAGAAGCCCTTCATCATCGTGTTTTCCGACTCGACCTCCGATAATTTGCCATCCTTGTCCACGTCAGCCTTCAAAATATCAGCGAAGCCCGGCATCGGTGCATCCTCGCCGGCAGGCGACCAGCCTGCGAAGAACAGCAACCCGTCACCCGCCACCGCCGAGCTGCAATTCACCGCCGGAAGATCACGCACCAGCCAGCGCTCTGATCCGCTCGCGAGATCATACGCCTTCATCATCAGACCGCCCGGTGCGATGATCTCCTTCACGCCATCGTGCTCCCACACCATCGGCGTCGAATAACCCGTCGCCATCCCCGGACGCGCGGTTTTCCACGCCAGCTTTCCCGTAGTCACATCCAGCGCGATCACGGCGGAGTCAGATTTCAAATCACGCACCAGGATTACCAGCCCGTCCTTGATGATCGGCGACGCGCCGCTGCCGAAATCATTGTTCGTCTCCGCGACCGGCAGCGCGTGCCGCCACAGCTCCGTGCCCGCGAAATCATAAGCGATCAGCCCGACCGATCCGAAATACACCACCACCCGCTCCCCATCCGTCGCCGCCGTCGATGCCGCAGGGCTGCCTTGTCCCGCGAGAAACGCCTCGATCTTGGTCGCTCCCGCGTCGCGCTTCCAAAGCTCCTTTCCCGAAGCCGCATCGTAGCAAATCGTCCACAGCTTCCCGCCATCAAACGCCGTCAGAAAAATCTTTCCTCCCCAGACACAAGGCGACGACGCACCCGGAGGCGCCGACACTTTCCAAAGCTCATTCTTCCCAGGCCCAAACTCCACCGGCGGCTTCGCGCCATCAGCGACACCCGAACCATTCCCACCACGAAAGCGCGGCCAGTCCGTGTCAGCGGCGTTGAGAGAAAGTGATGCAACCGTAAATGCGACGAGGGCGAGTGATTTCATGCCGGCATTCATAGAGCCAGCTTTTCAATCGGCGAGTGAAGAAATGGTCACTTCACCGCCGCCTGCATCTCCTGCAAGAGCGCGTGGCCTTCACGGAACCTCGGGGCGAGCACGAGGGCCTCAATGAGATGGCGCTTCGCCGCTGCATCGTCCTTGCCGCGCAGGAGCTTGGCGAGGCGGTAGTGTACTTCGGAGGGATTGTCAGGCTCGAGCAGCAGCACGCGCCTCCATCCGGCGATGGCGTCATCGGCGCGATTGGTGGCTTCGAGGGCTTTTGCCAGCGCGGTCTGCGGTGTCTTTAAGAAGGGATTCAATGCGGTGGCGCGGCCTGCATTGACCACCACCTGATCCCACCGCGCGGCCTCGGTGTCCAGCTCGATGAGACGGAGGAAGATGCCCATCGCATCCGCCGCACGGGCGGCAAAGAAGCGCAGCAGCTCCGCCTCTTGATCGTGCTGCTTCATCTGGTGCAGCGCCCGGGCCTTGATGACGAATCCGCTGCTGCTCGATGTGTCCTCTGGAATCAGGTCGATGAGCCGCTGACCAATCTCGGCAGCCTTCTCCCATTCCTTCGACTCCAGCAAATCGTTGGCGCTCTTCACCAGTGCCCAGCGGTTGTTGGGTTTCTTCTTCAAGAACGCGGCGAAGGATTCTGCATCCAGCGGGTTCACCTCCTCGGGCGTGGGCTTGCTCCAGTCGATCTTCGCACCGAATGCGGCCACCTTGCGCATCATCTCCGTCTCGAAGTCCTTCTCGATGTCATCCACCGGCATGGTGTTCGCGGCGATCGCGTCATTGATGCGCTTGCCCGCTGCCAGATCACGCAGGATGCCCTGGAACTGGTCTTTGCCGAAGCGCTCGATGAGAAAGCGCACGACCTCGCTCGACTGATAGTAAGCGAACATGAGTCCGTCCTCGCCCTTGGGATTCATGAACGCGGAGCTGAGCCTGCTGACAGGCGTGAGGGCTTCTTCCTCGGCGATCATGCGGCTGTACTTTTCTGTCAGCATCATGCCCCACGCGGGATCACGCAGCGATTCCTCATAAACCGAGATGCCTTCGCTGAGCCAGCGCGGCATGCGGTTCTTCGTCACGGTGAGTGTCACGACATGGCAGAACTCATGCCACAGCGTCGATTCCCAGTTGTTCCGTCCATGCGCGAGGCCGCCGGGGCTGTTCATCGTCACCACGGAGCCGAAGCACGCGCCGAGGATGCCCTGGCCGCCGAGGTTGCCAAAGGTGCGGATCGCAAAGTCCTGCTGCGAAGGGAAGAACTCCACCAGCACGGGCCGGTCGAGCACGAGGCCGTATTTCTCACACAGCACCGCGCGCGCATCGCGCAGCAACGTGAGAGCGCGCTCGCCATACACATCCCAGTCGCGCTGCGGCAGCTTGATGATGAAATCGTCGTATGCCTTGGTGACGAAGCGGGCCACCTCTTTTTCCAACAGGCCGATGTTGTGCGCCTGCATGTTGTAGCCGTCGGCGGTGCGGATTTCCGCCGCGAGCTTCCATGCCTCGTCCTCATGTCCCAGACGCATCAGCGCGTGACAGAGCGCGACATTTGCACCGAGATGCGTCGGATCAAAGGCAAGCGCCGCGCGCTGATGCGCCGCGCCCTCGGCGAACCGATACGCGCGCGCCATGCAACGGCCGATGATGTGATCCACCA
>JANPIW010000078.1:0-6986 GCA_031425215.1 Verrucomicrobiaceae bacterium | reverse complement strand
CAGCCGCCTATGCTCCTTCTCCTTGGCCGGGACATTCACGTGGCCGTGCTCGCGATGGAATGCCTGCAACTCAGCAAAGCCCCGCTCCCAGAGGGTGAGGTTGTCCACGACCGTCCGCTTGCGGGGCTTGGATGGCGGGCGGCTGCTTCCATTGTGGACCTGCCAGACAAAGCCCAGAGCGTCGAGCCGCTCTCTGCGATCCGCCCGGAGCTCTCCGATTCTGTTGCTCCGGCGCTGTTTTTGCGTCCAGCCGCCGAGCTTGCGATTCTCCGCCCAAAGGTGAGGCACGCGGGCATGACCATGCCGCGCCACGTAGTCCTGTAGCTGGAGGAACATTTTATCCCACTGCGCTTCATTCTCCTCGAAAGGCTTGGGTGGAATAAAAGGCGGGGGAGTCCAGGCGAAGCCGATGGCATCGAGCCGGGCTTTCCGCTCGGGACGAATGGTGCCTTTCCGGAATTTCACGCGCTGCGCCACGCACCAACCCGCCAGGAGGCGATTCAGAAGTGGCGTCACACGGACGTGGCCATTCTCGCGCTTGAATCGCTCCAATTCCGCGAACTGCTTGTCCCAGCGGGTGCGGAAAGGGAGCTTGGTGCCCTTCCAGGCAAAGCCAATGGCTTCGAGGCGCCTCTTGCGGTCGGGACGGATGGTGCCTTTGGCGAACTGGCTGCGCTGCTTGCTAACCCACCGGACCAGAAATGAACTTCGCTTCCAAAGATTTGGCACCTCCGTATGGCCGTGGCTCTCTTTAAAGGCCAGCAGTTCGGCGAAATGCTTTTCCCATGCCGCCTCCCACTCGGGCGGCAGCACGGCACTCTCCGGCTGCTCCCATGTGAAGCCTATCGCATCCAGCCGTTCCTTGCGCTCAGGCAGGAGGGCGCCCTCGCGAAGCTTCTCACGCTGCTGCTCCCGCCAATGAGCCAGACCCGGAAAGGATTTGTCCTTCTGCGTCACTCTGTCATGGCCGTGCTGGCGGATGAAGTCAGCCATCCGGGCAAAGTTCTTTTCCCAAAGCGAGGACCAGTAAATGTTCCCGCACTCCCACGCGAAGCCGATGCCATCGAGGGATTCGCGGCGGCTCGGCGTGAGACGACCGAGGGCGAAGTTCTCTCGCTGTCTTAGCACCCATTTGCCAAGGGACGGGCTCTCCTTGCTTGAGGCCGGCACCTCCGTGTGGCCATGCTTTTCTTTGAAGAGCACAAGCTCCGCAAAACGCTTCTGCCACAGCGTCTCGTTCTCCGGGTTCGGTTTGTATCTCACGAGCGCCCGCCAGGTGAAGCCAATGGCCTCCAGCCTCGCGATGCGCTCCGGCGGGTGCTTGCCCTTGCGATAATAAGCGCGCTGATTGTCACGCCATTCGACGAGACCGGGCACTGGCTCGTTGCCTCCCGTGAGTTTGTCCTGGCCGTGCTCGCGGATGAAATCCGCCATCTGATTGAAACGCTCTTCCCATACCAGTCGGTGGCAATTGAGGTCGCTCTGCCAGGAGAAGCCAGCTTGGTCGAGCAGCTCGCGATAAGTCTGGCGAAGGTGGCCGCGGCGGAACGACTGGCGTTGCCTTTGCACCCAGAACCCCAGCCTGGGATACTCCGTGCACGATTCCGGCACCTCGGTGTGGCCGTGCTTCTCTTTGAAGCGCAGAAGGTTGGCGTAACAAGCGCGCCAGACCGCGTCGTAGTTTTCTTCCCTGTTAGAAAATACCCGGCCGGGGGCCATCCACTCAAAACCGATGGAGTCCAGCCAGTCCTGCTGCACCGCGCTGAGCTTGCCTTTGCGCAAGTCGATGCGCTGCTTCTTCCGCCACAACGCCAGCCCCGGCGAAGGCTCATCCTTCTCGGTGAAATGGAGATGCCCGTGCTGCTTTCTGAAATCCCTCAGCTCCTCGAACCGCCGCCGCCACGCGCTGCTGATGAGGGGCTGGTCGGCACCGCCCTTCCCATCAGCTTCTCCATTCGCCAGCCCATCGCTCGATTCAGATTCCCCCGTGGCCGCGTTCTCCCACTCAGCGTACGCCGCCTTCTCTTCTGCTGTGAACTCGTTATCTTCGTTCCCTGAATGATCCTCGCAGGTCATGGGCCGCGATTTTGCCGCGTGGAGAGACTTTGGCAAGCGCGAGGGTGCTTTCCTCCTCGTCAGCGCATGCCCAGCCGTCTCGCGATATGCCGCGGATCCTGCCTCACATCCAGTATCGCGTGAATGAAGACGCGCTGTCCCGTCATCGTGTAAAAAATTCCGAGATGCCACTCCAGCATGAGCAGGCGGCGGAATGCTCCGCCGTATCGCCTGCCGATCTCAGGATGCCGCGCCAGCAAATCACATGCCTTGACGAATGACGCGTCAAATTCCCCGCCCGTTCCTGGCGAGCGATCTTCAAACCAGTTGTAAAGCTCGATGAGATCGCCATCGGCTCCACCGAGCACGACGATCTCATTCATTTGCGACGAGACTCCAGCATCCGCCTCCGGGCTTCATCCAGGGTCATAGCGCTCTCAGGATGCGCCAGATAGTGCTGCCACCGCCGCTCAAGCGCGGCCACGATCTCGCTTTTCATCGGCTCGTGCATGGTTGGGTCGTCCGCCAGCAATTCCTCCTGTAGCTCTTCAAAGACCTGCCACTTCTCCTCCTTGGAAAAACTCATCAGCGCTGGAAGTCGTTCTGCAATCATGGCGCGAGGGTAATTCACGCGAATGATGAGTCAAGCCGCGCCATAGGTGAGCAAGCCGCCGGCATGCCTGAAGCTTCGGGTGCAACCCGGCTGGTTGCGCCATCTGATTTCCGAGCTTCGTTCCACCCGCTTGCGCAGATGGCTTCGAGGATCACTTCAGCTTCGCCTTCAGGTCTGTCAGCAGCGTCTTCAATTCTTCGCTCACCAAGTGCCAGCCGATGCTGCGGGGGGTGAAGCAATTGACGGGCTTGTTGGGCTAGATCAGCGGACGGGTGCGCACGATGAATTGGGCGATGAGGCCGGGGCCGCCGCCACGCGCTGCTGATGAGAGACTGGTCGGCACCGTCCTTCCCATCAGCCTCTCCATTCGCCGGCTCATCGCTCGATTCAGATTCCCCCGTGGCCGCGTTCTCCCACTCAGCGTACGCCGCCTTCTCCTCTGCTGTGAACTCGTTATCTTCGTTCCCTGAATGATCCTCGAAGGTCATGGGCCGCGATTTTGCGTGAAGGAGGGGAGTTTGGCAAGCAAGAGAGCGCACCTTCCTCCAGGCGTTTCAGCAAGGCCGCGCGGGGAACGCTCATGTCGGGGCTGTCGTCCTTCGCGAGGTCTGCATCAGGCTCATCATCGCCAGCGAGATCGTGGGCGTTGACACCATCTCCTTCGTCAGCACCGGCACGATCTGCGCGGCGGTCTGGTCCCGCAGGCGCGGGATGGGACGACCGTGAATCTGCGGATGCTTCGTCGCATCGATCAAGGCGAGGAGGTAGAGGCGGTGGATGGGGCTGTCGGCGGGAATCGTCGTGGGTGCTTGATCCTTTGGCACGGTGGCTCCTTCAAAGCCGGGCCACTCGCCCTGCGACAACCGCAGCCACTGTGCCGTGCCGGTGATGTGCTCCTGTAGGAGCATGGGAACGCGCGCGATGATTGATGAAGCTGAAACGGTTCCTGCGAAGTGGTATTGATGCGCTAAAGCATGAGTCGAGTCGGAATTGGGTTACAACCCAACGCGAGGACGGGGACCTGCCGCTTACCCTTCTGATCTTATGAAAACACTCGTGACTGCAAACCCCTGTCATGACCGGGTCGGAGAACACCCCATGGTGATCGCAATGAACTGCCTGTAAAACAGGCCAACACCAACTTCTCAAACACCATGAACACATGCGAAACCTGCGGGAACAATTACGACAAGGCGATGCAAATCACCATCGACGGCCAGTCGCACTGGTTCGACAGCTTTGAATGCGCCATCCACGCGCTGGCACCGACGTGTGCGCATTGCGGCTGCAAGGTGATCGGCCACGGCGCGGAGGCGAATGGGAAATTTTTCTGCTGTGCGCACTGTGCGAAGCAGTCCGGCGTGCGCGGTGTGGATGATCGCGCGTGAGGCGGCTTCACAGCGTTAGGCCGGTGAGCGCACATTTTTCAATCAAACATTTTCATCCGTCATGGAGACGGATGGGAACCCACCAACAGCAAACCAAGGAAACCTACAAAACATGAAATCAATCATCGCAACTCTGTCTCTATTCACCGTGGCACTGACACTGTCGCTGCAAGCCGCCCCGAAGGACGATAAAGCCTGTATGAACGACTCGGCGGCGTCTTCGCCATCTCCGCAGTCGTTGACCATTTTAGCGACGCGTTGGTGCAGAACCCGATCGTGGGAAAAACTTCGCAAAATCCAGCCCTCCGGGAATGGCACACGAAGAGCCTGGAAAGATTGCCCGGCCTCAAATTCATGCGGACCCTGTGGGTATGCGAGGTCACAGGCGGGCCGTTCAAATTCTCCCCAACCAAGCCGGGTAAAACTCATTTGGGGCTTGAGGAGGCGCATCGTGACCTCAAGATCTCGTCAGAGGAGTTCGACGAGGTAGCGGCTGAGCTGGGCCGCAGTCTTGACTTCGCCAAAGTTCCTGCGGCTGAGAAAGGAGAAGTCCTCGCGGCCTTCGCAGCGCATAAAGACGAAGTAATAGGCGGACACAAAACGAAGTGAGCCGCCAACGCATCTGAAATCAATGGACCTACCAACATCCATGAAAACCACACTCGTCCAACCCTACCTGGCCTTCCGTGGCCACTGCCAAGAGGCGCTCGAATTCTACCGCACTGCGCTCGGCGCAGAGATCGAGATGATGATGTTCTACAAAGACAGCCCCGAGCCGATGCCACCCGGCAAGCTTCCGCCGGGCTTTGAAGAGAAAGTCATGCACGCCAGCTTCCGCATCGGCGGCTCGACTGTCATGGCGGCCGACGAATGCGAGGAAGATGCGGGCTTCGGCGGCTTCTCGCTCATGCTCGCCCCGCCAACGGAAGCCGAGGCCGACCTCGCCTTCACCGCGCTCGCTGACGGCGGCCAAGTGAAGATGCCCATGGCAAAGACATTTTGGTCGCCGCGCTTCGGCATGGTCACCGACCGTTTCGGCCTCCGCTGGATGATAGGTGTCACGGCATGCAAAGAGTAACGGATTCATTCCCCTCACATTCGATCTCAATCTCACCTCTGACCATTCAAACTAATAAGACCAAACCACTATGAAAACACCACTCGTTCACCTCTGTTCCGCCATCGTCCTTGCCGGACTGTTCACCACCAGCCTGCTCATCGGCCAAGACAAAGACTCCACCGCAAATCTGGACCCGAAAATGGCGGAGATGATGAAAAAAGCCGAAGCTCTCGGCACTCCGGGAGCTGCTCACAAGCTCCTTGAACCGCTCGTCGGTAAGTGGACCGCCGAAGTCCAATGCTGGATGACTCCAGGTGGCCCGACGACCGCGAGCAAGGGCACGGCCAAAACGGAGTGGGCCATGAACGGCCGCTTCATCAAGGAGGAGTTCAAAGGCGAAATGATGGGCAAGCCGTTTGTGGGCATGATGCTGACCGGCTACGACAACCACAAAAAGCAATACAGCACTCTCTGGGTGGATGACATGAGCACCGCCATGCTCAAAAGCGAAGGCACCGCCGATGCCGACGGCAAGGTCTTCACCTTCCTCACCAAGATGGACTGCCCGATGACGGGGGAGACGGCCATGCCGATCCGGCAGGTGATCCGCATCGTCAATGCAGACACGCACGTCTTCGAAATGCACGAAACACGCGAAGGCAAAGCGGAGCGTAAGACGATGGAAATCACCTACACGCGCAAGTAATCTCACATGCTACTCAAGGACAAGAACGCGATCATCTACGGAGGCGGCGGGGCGATTGGCGGTGCGGTGGCCCGGGCTTTCGCCCGCGAGGGCGCGAACGTTTTCCTTGCCGGTCGCACGCTTGCCAAGCTCGACAAGGTGGCCAAGGACATCACCGCCACTGGAGGAGTAGCCGTGGCGGCGCAGGTCGATGCTCACGATGAGCACGCCATTGACAAGCACGCCGCAGCCGTCGTCGCCAAGTGCGGCAGTATTGACGTGTCCTTCAACGCCATCGAAATCCAAGGCACCATTCAGGGCACTCCGCTCATCGAGCAGTCCGCGGACGACATCGTCCTCCCGGTCAAGAGCCGGATTGCGACAAACTTCCTAACGGCGCGCGCGGCGGCACGGCACATGGTGCGGAACGGGAAGGGTGTGATCCTGATGATTACCGCAACACCGGCTCGCATGGCTTGGCCGCTTACCGGTAGCTTCGGAGTCGAAGGCGCGGCCATCGAAGGCTTTTGCCGTTCGCTGGCGAGTGAGCTAGGACCGCAGGGCGTCCGCGTCATTTGCCTTCGGTCAGCCGGTTCACCCGAGTCCTTCCCCGACCCAGCCAAAGACGAGACGATGGGTGACAGGCGTGAAGAGATTGCGGAGATGATCGCGGAGAAGACTGTGCTGAAACGTGCGCCCAAGCTTGCCGAGGTCGGGAACGTGGCCGCCCTCATGGCATCGGACTATGCCAGCCCCATGACGGCAACCGTCGCCAACCTCACCTGCGGCACAATCGCGGACTAACTTGGATGCTGACGCCATCAGGACTGATTTTAACACAGACACAAAGACCAACATGAAAAAGAAACCCAATACCCCAAGCAGCGCCAAGAAGACTTCGGACAAATCATCCAAACCGAGCGCGGCGAGGCAATTCCTGATGCTGATGATCCCCGCCGTTTACCAAGATAGTAAAAAAGTGGACCCGGGGTTCTCACCCGATCCGAAAAAAATGGAGGAAATGGGCAAATTCAATGAGGCATTGGGCAAAGCCGTAAAAATCGTTTCGTTGAACGGCCTGCATCCCTTGGCCTCCGGCGCGCGCGTCGCGTTCGGCAAAGGCATAGGCAAACCGACCGTGACCGACGGCCCCGACATTGAAGCCAAGGAAGTGCTCGGCGGCTA
>JANPIW010000077.1:0-6630 GCA_031425215.1 Verrucomicrobiaceae bacterium | reverse complement strand
AGCATCACGCCCACCGCGTAAATGTCCGCGCGACCGTCGAGCTGCACACCGTCGATGACCGCCTCGGGCGCGATGAAGTCCGGCGTGCCCATCGCCACGTTCGTCCGCGTGAGGCCGGCGTGGTTCGCATCGCCCGCTTTCGCCAGGCCAAAGTCCGCCACCTTCACCTGGCCCTCCATGTTGATGAGGATGTTCGCCGGCTTGATGTCGCGATGGATCACGCCGTGCGTGTGCGCGTAGTGCAGCGCATCGCACACATGCGCCGTGATCGCCAGCGCGTGCTCGGGCGGCAGCCGGCCCTGTGCGATGATGATCTTCGACACATCCGTGCCGTCGATGAACTCCATCACGAAGTACAGCAGCCCCGTTTGTGTCATGCCGAAGTCATGCACCTTCACGATGGCCGGATGGCGCATCTTCGCCATCACGCGCGCCTCGTTCTTGAAGCGCTCAGTGAAGTTCACATCAGCATCATCGAGCAGCTCGCCCGGCAGCACCTTGATCGCCACCTCGCGATCCAGCGAGACCTGCACCGCCCTGTACACCGCGCCCATCCCGCCATGCCCGAGCAGGGCGACGAACGCATACTGCGGCAGCATCGCCTGCATGTCCTCCAGCGGCGGCGGCTGCCACATCCCGGCCGGCGTCGTGCCAGCCCGGTGGGATGATGTTGGCGGCTTGTTCATGGGAGGAGTCATTCAAACGCGCCATGCGAGATCGGGTGAGCAAAAGGATCATCAAATTGCAAAATAGTTTTGGATCACATCGGATCATCCCTTTGAAATTTCCCTATAAAGCCACGCCTTCGCGTACGTCCAGTCGCGCTTCGCTGTCGGAGCGGAGATGTTGAGGACTTCGGCGGCTTCCTCGATGGTGAGTCCGACGAAGTAGCGCAGCTTCACGAGTTCGGCCTTGCGCGCATCGTGCGCGGCGAGGGCATCAAGCGCATCATGGACGGCGATCAGCTCGTCATCTTGCGATGGCGGCGCGGCGATCTCGATCTCGTCCGCGCCGATGTGCTCGGCATGGGCACCGTGTTTTACACTGAGCTTGCGTCGCGCCCGCTCGATGAGGATGCGGCGCATGGCCTCTGCGGCAGCGCCGAAAAAGTGGGCGCGATTTTCAAACGGCTGATCACCCAGCCGCAGCCACGCCTCATGCACGAGCGCGGTGGGCTGGAGCGTGTGCCCCGGCTGCTCGCGGGCCATCTTCGCACGGGCGAGCTGGCGCAGCTCGGCATAGACCTGCGCGAGCAACGCGCCTGCCGCGTCAGGTTCGCCGCGTTGGATGGCACCGAGGAGGAGCGTGAGGTCGGCCATGGTTGCGGGAGTTTGCGCGAGATGCGAACCGGCGCAAGCAAAGTAGCCATCTCGCTTCGGCGTGAGCACAAGGTGCCTCTCGCGGGGCGAGATGGCTGCTTTACTTCTTCGCGTCGTAGTCCTTCCAAAACTCCGCGGCGGTCTTGTCGGGGAGGAAGGTTTTCGGATCAAAGCCGAAGCTGAGGCGTTCGAGTTTGGGGAACTTGCTGCTGTCGCGGAGGAACTCAATGGCCTGCGCGTTCGGCGGGAGGGTGAGGTTCTGGAGTTCCTTGCAATCCGCGAGGGGCGAGAGGTCGGTGAGACCAGGGCATTTGAAAAAGGTCATGCGGGCCAGAGGCATGCCACGGAGGGGCGAAAGGTCGGTCACTTGGGTATCAGCCGCCAATAAGACCTCGATCGGCATCCCCTTGAGCGGACTCAGGTCGGCGACCTTGTTCTTGCCGAAAGAGAGCTTTTTGAGGCGCATGCCACGCAGGGGCGTCAGGTCGGAGACCCTGGTCTCGGCGATATTGAGTTCCTTGAGCGTCAGGCCTCGCAACGGTTCCAAATCCGTGACGGCGGTTTTGCTCAAGTTCAGAATGCTGATTTTCTCGCCGCGCAGGGGCGTGAGGTCACGGATGGGCAGCTCCTCGAAGTTCAAGGCCCAGGTGCCGTCCTCCAGTTGGCTGGCACTCTTGATGGCGAGGCCCGAGGCGCGCAGCGCCCGCAGCCAGCCTTGGCTGTCGTATTCCTTCCAAAACTCCTCGCGGGTCTTGGTGGGCAGGCGGCTCACCTCGTCTTCGACGAAACTGAGGAGTTCGAGCTTCGGGAAGGTGCGGAGGAATTCGATGTTCTTCGCGTTCGGCGGGAGAGTGAGTGCGGTGAGGCCTTTGGCTTCGGCAAGGGGCGAGAGGTCGGTGAGTTTCGTGCAGCCGTGCATCCGCATTCTGGTCAGAGGCATGCCGCGCACGACGGAGATGTCTGCCACGTCGGTGCCGCTGATGTGCAGGTGGTCGAGTTGCATCCCCTCGAGCGGGCTGAGGTCGGTGACCTTGGTATTGTAGATGGCGAGATAGGTGAGGCGCATCCCATGCAACGGGGTGAGGTCGGTGACGCCGGTGTTCCCGAGGATGAGCCTGCTGATACGTTTCCCGATCAGCGGCTTGAGGTCGCTGATGGCGGTGTCGCCGAGACTCACGTCCCAGGTGCCGTCGGGCAGTTTTTTTGCCTTTTCGGCGGAGACGGACAGGGCCCGCAGCCAGTCGAGTTCGTCGTAGTCTTTCCAAAACTCCTTCACTGGCTGGCCTTGAGGGGCGCCTTCGCCCATCTGGTAGCCGAGGCGGTCGAGATTGGGGAAGGTGCGGAGGAATTCGATGTCTTTGGCGTTTGCCGGGAGCGTCAGCACGCGGAGTGTCCGGCAATCCGCGAGCGGGGAAAGATCGGTGACCTGAGGGCAGCCCCGCAGCATGAGCCGCGTGAGGGGCATGCCGCGCAGCGCGGAGATGCCGGCGACCGCTTTGCAGTTGTGCAGGAAGAGATCGTCCATCGGCATTCCCTCGAGTGGGCTCAGGTCGGTGACCTTTGTTTCGGTGAGCACGAGTTTCTTGAGCGCCATGCCGCGCAGCGGGGTGAGATCGGTGACGGCGGTGTCGCCGAGCTTGAGGCTGGTGATGGGCAGGCCGGCGAGGGGTTTGAGATCGCTGAAGTCCGATTTGCCGAGGTCCACTTCCCATCCGCCGTCGTCCAGCTTCTTGAACCGGCCCGACGCGCCGGGGATGGCGCTCAGCTTGCGCCGCACGTCGTAGTCCTTCCAGAACTCGTCGCGGGTTTGGTCCGGGATGTAGCTCTTCGGTTCCTCGTTGAAGCTGATCCGAACGATGTTCGGAAAGTCGCGGAGAAACTCAATGTCCCGCGCATTGGTGGGGAGCGAAATGACCTCGAGCGTTTTCGAGTCGGCGAGCGGCGCGAGGTCGGTGACCGCGGTGTTTCGCAGCTTGATCACGACCAGCGGCATCCCGCGCAACGGCGAAAGGTCGGCCACCAGGGTGTTGCCCAGACCCAGACTTTTCAGCGGCATGCCGCGGAGGGGAGTGAGGTCGGCGACGGGCGTTCCGGAGAAGTGCAAATTATCAAGCGCCATACCTTGCAGCGGACTCAGGTCGCGGACTTTGGTGTCGTGGAAGTTGAGGAACGTGAGCGGCAGACCGCGCAACGGAGCAAGATCAGTGATGGCCGTGTTGCCCACGTTGAGTCTGCTAATCGGCGCGCCGGCAAGAACGCCGAGATCGGAGAGCTTCGTGTTTTCGAGATTCACGTCCCAAGTGCCGTCGTCGAGTTGCTTCGCAAATTTGGGTTTGATGCCCGTCTCCCGCAGCGCGGTCCGCCATCCCGCTTGCTCGTATTCCTTCCAAAAGTCCGCGGCCTTCTGCGCCGGCGAACCGCTCGACGCGGCTCGGTCGGAGATCGACTTGAGCCCCCGCAGCGCTTGCAGCGCGCGCACGTTGCGGGGGTTTTCGGGGAGCACCAGGGTTTCGAGTTTCGGGCACTGGAGCAGCGGGCTGAGGTCCGAGACTGCGGTGCCATCCAGGCGCAACTCGGTGAGCGGCATCCCAGCGAGGACGGAGAGGTCCGTGACTTTGCTATGCTGGAGCAGCAGTCGGGTCAGCCTGTGCCCACGCACGACGGAGAGGTCGGCCAGTGGCGAGTGGGAGGCTTCGAGAATTTGCAGATTTTTACAGGCGGTGAGAGGCGAGAAGTCGGCGACCTTGCACCCCGAAACATGCAGATCCTTCAAGCTGCCGCTGAGCGCCGGCGCGCGCAGCGCCGCGAGGTCAGTCACGCGCGTGCCGTTGAGGTTGAGCTTGGTCAGCGCGAGTCCTTCCAGCGGGCGAAGGTCCACGACGCTGGTGTCCTTGAGAATCAATTCGCGGATCGGCGCGCCTTTGAAAATGGAGCAGTCGGTGAACTCCTTGGCGGTGACGGTGACCTTCCACATCCCTTCGTCGTCCTCACTGGCGGTGTAACTCATCCCTGCTTCGTTCAAAATCCGCGACCACGCGAGGCTGGGCCAGCGTTCCCAAAACGCCTCGGCAGTGGTTGCACGGGCATTTTTTCCCCTGCTGTCTCCGCGGAAGGCCAGCCATTTTAGATTTTGATGGCGGAGCACCTCGATGTTCCGCGCCGTGATTGGCACGGTGAGATTCTCCAAGGTCGGGACATCCGCGAGGGCGGCGACATCCGTCAGGTTCTTGCAGCCGTGGGCATAGAGCTTTTTGAGTGGCAGGCCCTTGAGCGGAGAGAGATCGCTCACTTGGGAGCTTTCGAGGGACAACTCCTCCAGGGGCAGGCCACGCAAGGGACTGAGATCCGTCACGGGATTGCCCCAAAGGCCCAGGACTCGCAGAGGCAGGTGAGCGATGGGGATGAGGTCGGTGACGTTGGTGCCCCCGATCCAGAGTTCACTGATCGGCGCGCCTTTGAGCATCGAGAGATCAGTGAGCGGCTGCTTTTCAATATCGAGGCGATACGTCTCGTCGGGCAGTTTTCGCAGAGAAAATGCGAGGCCCGTCTTGCGGATGGCGGGGAGGAAATGCTGCTCGCGATCCCAGTCCTGCCAGAAATTATCTTTCGGCTGCGTGGCGAGCCAGAGCTGGAACCACGTCCGCTCGCCATCGCCGGCGTCGGCCTGGATCCACTTCAGCGTCGGGTGCTGGCGCAGCGCGGCGATGGCCGCCAGTTCCGCGTCGGGCAGCGAGCGGAAATCTTTCGGCAGGATGAGGCGCTCCAGCGAGCGCAGGCTGGGGAGGACCGACAAGTCGCGCAACGAGGCGCAGGCGGTGAGGAAGACGGTCTTTACGCCCGAACCCGCGAGAACGGAGAGATCGCGCACGTCGGATTCGCCGAGGAGAAACGTCTCCAGCGGCGCACCTTTCAGCGCGGAAAAATCGATCGTGGGCAGACGCGACGCATAGAACACGGTGATGGGCATCCCCGCCAGCGGGGAGAGGTCCGCGACATTGGTTTGCCAGAGGTCGATCATCGTCAGCTTCATCCCGCGGAGCGGCGCGAGATCGGTCGCAGCCGTGGCATCCAACGACAGCTCGGTGAGCGCCAATCCGCGCAGCGGCGCGAGATCGGTGATCCTCGTCCAGGTGAGGGCCAGCGACGTGAGCGAGCGAAACTCGGCGAGCGGGGCGAAGTCGGAAAGTTGCTTGCAGCCGGCGAGCACGAGCTTGCCGAGCGGCATCCCTGCGAGCGGCGTGAGATCGGCGATCTGCGTGCCGGTGAGGTCAAGTTCGAGCAGGCCGTCCTCGCGGACGGTGAGGCGATCCTTGAGCGGCTTCTCGGCGGAAATGGGGAGGTCCTTGAGCCGGTCGAGCCAGTATGCGATGAGGTGCGCCTTCTCCTGTCCGAGCAGGCGCGCCACGGGCAGCAGTTCCGCCGCAGGCCGTTGCTGCTTTTGCATCGCGAGGTGCAGCTTGCCGAGGCTTTCGCGGGTGAGCTTGCCATCAGGGCCGGGCGGCGCGGCGAGCAGCTCGTCGCAGAGCTTCACGCTCGCATCCGCACGCGCGTGGCCAAGCTCCAGGCGCAGGGCGTCGCGATAAATCGCGGCGGCTTCGGCGAGCTGGAGCTGGCACTGGAGCAGGTCCGCTTTCGCGACGAGGAACTCCGCCGCGTCGGGCCGCAGCTTGATCGCGTAGTCGAGCTTGGCGATGGCGTCCGCGTATTGCTCCTTCGCCGCAAGCGCGCGCGCCTGCTCGGCGAAGGCGGGCGCGGTGGCGCGGAGTTCATTAAATGCGGCGACGGCTTCCTTTTCAGCCCGCGTTGCACGCACCGCTTGCCACGCGCTCACGGCGAATCCGAACACAAGCACCGCCGCGATCGTCAACCCGGCCGCGACCGCGGGTTTGTTGCGTTTGATGAGTCGGCTCAGCAGATAAGCCGTGGTCGGCGGTCGCGCGATGACGACTTCGTTCGCGAGGTGCCGTTGGAGATCGAGCGCGAGGCCGTTGGCCGTGTCGTAGCGGCGGCTGCGGTCTTTCTCCAGGCACTTCATCACGATCCAGTCGATGTCGCCGCGCAGGGCGCCAGGCAGCTTCGTCGGCTCCGTGTGACGGCGCTTCGCCATCGAGGTGAGTTCATTGCCGTCGAGCGTCTTCAATCGCATGGAGGGCCGCGGCGGATCGACCTCGCGGATGAGGCGGCGGATTTCTCCCATGCCCGCCTTCGCCATCGTGGCGGTGTCGATCGGCGTGCGCCCAGTTAGTAACTCATAGAGCAGCACGCCGAGCGCGTAGATGTCGCTGCGCGTGTCGATGTCCAGCGAGGTCAT
>JANPIW010000076.1:0-8998 GCA_031425215.1 Verrucomicrobiaceae bacterium | reverse complement strand
GCGGTCGCGACCGGAAGCCGCGCGGTCGCGACCGGATCCCGCGCGGTCCTGACCGGATGCCGCGCGGTCGCGACCGGACGCCGCGCGGTCTGGGGCTGGGGCACTGAAAATCAGTAACTTTGCCTCCAAACCTCGGCTTTTCGGCGTCCGGGCGCGGAAAACGGGCTTATTTCCTGGAAAGTCTGCCATGATAAGATTCACCGGGAACTTACTGCCGTGTGATGGCAAACATCTTCGCCGTATGTGGGGTCGGCTGCTGTGAGCAGTCCTAGCTGGAAGCTCGTCGCCCAAACGACGATCCGGTCGCTACACGGAGGAAGAGCTGCCGGGCAGCGAGGCGCGGACGTTTGAAGGCACGGTGCGGAGGCGCTGGGCAAGGCGCAGGAGGTGCGGTCGGGGGGCGGGTTCGATTGGGTGGCGGCGGTGACCGAGGGGCAGGAGGACATCGCGGATGAACCGGAGTGGCCGGCCGTTCGGGTGCAAATCAAGGGAAGCGGGCTGCATTGCCTGCTGATAAGGGGCGGGTGACGATTTGGTTTTGCACTTTCCATCGGCCAGCCGAATGACGCGTTGAGCGAGTGAAAAGAATGCCACACAGAATTTAATGCTGTCTTTTTTCTGTGTGTTGGGATAAAAACAATTCCCCCCGATGATCTCCCGTCATCTCAGCCCCATGGCCGACTTCCCGGCCCCTTTCCTCGCGTCACCACGCTGTACTTCCAGGCGGAACTCAGTCTTGCGGCGCACGCTTGGCGCATCACTTCCGTCGGCTGTGTTCATCACCGGTGTTCTGTTTTTTGCCTTGTCCGTCATGGGCTGGGCGAAAGAGGAGATCGATTTTTCGAACGCCGATGTGCCGCTCTACGAGCAGATCACCAACCGCATCAAAGACAAGGTCGCGGCCCGACTGGGAGAGGGCAGGAACCCGCGCGATCGCTTTTTCATCATTCCCTTCGCCTACGAGAACAAGGGCAATAAAGCGAAGTCCTCGCACTCGTTCATGAGCGTCATTCGCGTCTTCGCCGATGGCCGGCAGCCCAAAGTGACTGGGGGACTCAAGGCGCGGGCATACAAGAACCGGGAGTTCGTGGCTTTCACCATTAGTTGGCTGCCCCACGACTACATGGAACGCCGCCACCTCTGTCTCTTCCATGGTTTCGGCGCGCGCTTGGTTCCCTCATGGAACAAATGCCAGCCAGTGGTGGGTAAGGACTTCGACCTCGCTGATACCCTCAAGCTGGCCGTTGACGCCAAGCTGGCGGTGGGGATGTGGGGACCTTACGAGATCACCAAGGCGGGCTTCGACCTGGCCGTGGGGCGTTTGAAGCTGCTCGAGAGTGGCACCATCAAATATCTCGCTGACGACCGCTGTTCTCGAAAAACCCTTGTCGCCATCAATTGCTTCCACGCCATGGCCGGCATCCACGAGCTTTTCCCGGACGGCGGCATTTTCGGATCAGGATTCAAAATGTGGGGGCTGAACGGCACGGAACGCGTGCTGCTGGAATACACGACCAAGGCGAGCAACAAGGGCCTTCTCCTCGAGCCAGTGGATTTGAAAAAGGATCTCCACGGATTTGTTTACGCGCCCGATCAGAGCGGTCGCGGAATCTACAATCCCTTCCACACAGCCTCGGCTTATCGGAAGTAATCAAACAAACTTCCAATATGAACTCACGCCATCTCACCATCGCAGCCGCGTTCGCTGCCTTTTTGTTCGCATCATCCATCCCCGCACAGGAGGCTGATCAGGCGGCAGAGCTTGCCAAGCAACTCAGCAACCCCGTCGCCTCTCTCATCAGCGTGCCGATGCAGGCGAACTGGGACTTCGGCATCGGGCCGAATGATGCGACGCGCTTCACGCTCAATGTGCAGCCGGTCATTCCGATCTCGCTCAATGACGATGTGAACCTCATCATCCGCACCATCATGCCGGTGATTGACGCGGAGTCGCCCGCTCCGGGCATCGCGGATGCGAGCGGTCTTGGCGACATCACGCAGAGTTTCTTTTTCTCGCCGAAGAAACCGACCGCTGGTGGTTGGATATTGGGAGCAGGACCCGTGCTGCTCTTCCCAAGCGCGACGGATGACCAGCTCGGCTCGGAGAAATGGGGGGCGGGTCCGACTGCGCTGGCATTGAAACAGACCGGCGGCTGGACCTATGGCATCCTGGCGAATCATCTCTGGTCCTTTGCCGGCGCGGAAGATCGTGATGAAGTGAGCGCGACGTTTCTCCAGCCTTTCGTGTCCTTCACCACCAAGACGAAAACAACGATCGGCTTCAACGCCGAGTCGAGCTACGACTGGAACCGCGAGCAATGGTCCGTGCCGCTGAATCTGAGCGTGGGCCAGCTCTTCAAGGTCGGCGGAGCGCCGATGCAGTTCACCGTCGGCGTGCGCTACTACGTCGAAGGCCCCGACGGCGGCCCGGAGTGGGGCGTGCGCGCGGTGTTCACGCTGCTGTTTCCGACTGCGAAACAAGCGCCTCCTGCGGTGCATTCATCCTCGAAATAAGAAGTGAATCATGGCCGCTCATCTCTGCAGCGTCGCGCCCGGCTTCTCGCCGAAGAGGGAATGATAGTCCGCAGCGAAGCGCCCGAGATGCGTGACGCCGTGCTCGCAGGCAATGCGGGTGATGGTGTCGTGGGATGGATCGGCGCGAAGCAGTGCCCGGCGGATGGCGTTGAGGCGCAGCTTGTGGATAAAATTCTGCGGGCTGATGCCGAAGGCTGCTTGGAAGGCGTATTCGAGTTCGCGCCTGCTGACGCGCAGGTCGAGGCACAAGTCGGGCACACGCACCGTCTCGGGGAGGCGTTCGCGCATCCATGTCTCGGCGCGGCGCGCGAGGCGGGCACGATTGCGGGAGGAATCGCGCGGCGGCGCGGCGGTGGTGGAGAGTTCCCACGCCACGGTCGCCATTTGCAAGGTGAACTTCGCTGCTTCACGCGCCGCAAACGGATAGTGGCACGGCGTTACGCTGTTTCGGCGCAGATGATGACGGATTGTGTGGAGCCGCCTCTCGATGCGCGCATAGAGCGGCGGCGGCAGGTGAAGCACCGCGAAACCGCCGAAGGTGGATCGCTCCACTCCCGCGAGCTCCCGGCATTGCTCCCACAAGGCGGGCGGCACATTCACCGCCAGACATTCGAAGCCGGGCGTGATGCAGCCGTCGATGGGTTCGCCGGGCGGATTGCAAAGGAGCACACCCTGCCTGGCCTCAATGCCATGCCACGAGGAAGAAGCCGGGCTGCGCATGAGACCGAGCGAGGCCCAGCCAGGCGGCAATGTGGCGAATACGCGGGCGTTGATGTGGGCTTCTTGGAAATCGAGCGCCCAATCGGACGTCTGGAACTGCTCGATGCGGGTCGGCATCGAGTTGCGATGCAGAAAATCGGCCACGAGGCGGGCACCCGTAACCACATCGCTAAATTCTTCCGGAGCGCTGATAACTCGTTGCGTGTGACGGAACGCTGGAATGGCTTCCCGAGGGGCAAACATGAGCCGATTGTGCGCAAAACGGATAGACGGGCAAGTCTCTTGTGTGCTAAAAACGGCGCGCTCAAATATCATTGTCTCCTGCTGATTCCACTCCCATGAAAACACCTACACTCACCTGCACCTTGGCCGCGCTTTGCGCCGGACTCATCGCGTTCGCTCCGGCACGCGCGGCAGACACCAAACCCAACATCGTCCACATCGTCGCCGATGACCTCGGCTGGAAGGATGTGGGCTTCAACGGCGCGACGGACATCAAGACACCGAACCTCGACGCGCTCGCGAACGGCGGCGCGAAGTTCACTCAGTTCTATGTGCAGCCGATGTGTACACCCACACGCGCCGCGTTGATGACCGGGCGCTATCCGTTCCGCTACGGTTTGCAGACCATCGTCATCCCCGGCCCGGCAGGTTACGGCCTCGACACGACCGAGCATCTCATGCCGCAGTGCCTCAAGGACGCCGGCTATGCCACGGCCATCATCGGCAAGTGGCATCTCGGTCATGCGGACCTCAAGTACTGGCCGAAGCAGCGCGGCTTCGATTACCAATACGGCGCGATGATCGGCGAGCTGGATTATTACACGCACAGCGACGCCGGTGTGCTCGACTGGTTCCGCAACAACAAGCCGGTGAAGGAAAAGGGCTACACCACCCAGCTCATCGGCGCCGACGCGGTGAAATACATCAGCGAGCAGGACGCGAAGAAACCCTTCTACCTCTACCTCACCTTCAATGCGCCGCACACGCCGTATCAGGCGCCGCAGGACTACATCGACCGCTACAAGGACATCCAGGAACCCACGCGCCGTATCTACGCGGGCATGGTCACCTGTCTTGATGACGAAATCGGCAAGGTCGTCGCCGCGCTCGATAAGAAAGGTCTGCGCGACAACACGCTCATCCTCTTCCACAGCGACAACGGCGGCACGACGAACCCGATGTTCGCCGGCCAGATGGCGGACCTTTCCAAGACGAAGCTGCCTTGCGACAACGGCCCCTACCGCGATGGCAAAGGCGCGCTCTTCGAAGGCGGCTGCCGCGTCGCCGCCTGCGCGAACTGGCCCGGACAAATCAAAGCCCAAACCGTGGAAGGCATCATCCACGCCGTCGATCTCTATCCCACACTG
The DNA here is from genome assembly GCA_031425215.1 of Verrucomicrobiaceae bacterium. GTDB lineage: Bacteria > Verrucomicrobiota > Verrucomicrobiia > Verrucomicrobiales > Verrucomicrobiaceae > JANPIW01. Next base: position 4,373 of record JANPIW010000076.1, on the reverse strand, counting down.
GCAAAGCTCGCTGGAGCCGCGACGGACAAATGCAAACCGCTCGATGGCGTAAACGTCTGGGACACCATCGCCGAAGGAAAACCTTCACCGCGCACCGAGGTCATCTACAACGTCGAGCCATTCCGCGGCGCGGTGCGTCAGGGCGATTGGAAGTTTATCTGGCGCACCCTGATTCCGACGAGCTTTGATCTCTACAATCTCGCCGATGACCCCTACGAGAAGAACAACCTCGCTGCCGCGCATCCAGATAAAGTCGCCGCGATGCAAGAGCGCCTCAACGCGCTGGGCAAGGAATCCGCCAAGCCGCTCGCGCTGATGTACGTCGCCAGCGTGGGCCTCGCGCACGGCAAGCCAAACATGGCCTCCGAAGGCGGCAAGCCCCCGGCCAAGACCGAAGATCACGGTCACTCGATCACCGACGAGGGCTTTGGCGACAACGACAAGGCTCCGACAAAAACTGGCGGCGGGAAATGACCGGCACAGTCAAGGCAACTATCACTCCTCCTGACGCATGACTCGCCTCAATCACGATGGCACCCGCGCGGAGGCGGACATCGAGCCAGTGGCGTGCGAGGTTGCGAAAGTGATAAGTGACAACGTTGCCACCATCAATCATGATTCCGAAACATGAACCAGCTCCTTCGCGAACCTCTGTTGCATTTCGTTCTGCTCGGCGCGCTCATCTTCGCGATCAACGCCAGGCGTGAAGACGGGCGTCCCATGGAGGAAGGCTCTGCGAAGATCGAGGTGACGGCGGCGGTGATCGAGCGTCTGCGCGCGGTGTTCACGCTGCTGTTTCCGACTGCGAAACAAGCGCCGGCTGCGGTGCAGACCAGCTCAAAATGAGAGAAGAGAAGGATGGCCAAGGCTCCGGCCCGCTGACCTGTGGGCACCACTGTGGAACCGCATCTGCCATGGCGGATGGAGGACCATTTCAGATTATCGAAACAATCTCGTCACAAGAATTTGGTTCACCGGTGGAAGTTTCAGTTCCACCTCACGGATGCCCTGCTAAAATAATGATTCCCAATTCACGCAGTCTCCCGGCATGAAAATCTTGAAGGAACCCTTGCTCCACTTTCTCCTCCTTGGCGCGGCAATCTTCGCCGTCCACGCATGGCGGCAGGGCGGCGTTGCCGATGGAGACGCGGACAACGGCAAGCGCATTAACGTGAATGCTGCCACCATCACGCGTCTGAAGGAGGGCTGGGCACGCCAGTTCCAGCGCACACCGGATGCTGACGATCTGCGCGGCATGTTGGAGGCGCACATCAAAGAGGAGGTGCTCTGCCGCGAGGCGCTGGCGTTGGGACTGGACCGCGACGACACCATCGTGCGCCGTCGCATGGCGCAGAAGATGGAGTTCCTGACTCAGGACATCGCGACCGCCGCCGCACCGGAGGAGGCGTCGCTGGCGGCGTTCTTCACGGAGAATGCGGCGCGCTACGCAAAGCCCGCGCAGGTGAGCTTCCGGCACGTTTTTTTCAGCCGGGAGAAACGCGGCGCGAAGCTGGACGCGGATGTGAAGGAGGCGCAGACGGCGCTGGCAAAGCCCGGCGTTTCCGATGAGACGTTTGGTGATTCGTTTCTTCACGGCTTCGAGTTCAGCGATCAAGACGGGCAGGATTTGACCAGCATCTTCGGCGGTGAGTTTGCGGCGTCGGCGATGAAAGCGCCTGCTGATGCGTGGAGCGGCCCGATTTCATCAAGCTACGGCGTGCATTTGGTGCGCGTGACCAAGCGCGGCGAGTCGCAACCGGTGGAACTGGCTGCGGTGCGCGACGCGGTGATGCGCGACTTTCTCGACGAACGCCGCCGCGCGGCGAACGACGAAGTGCTCGCGCGCATGAGGCAGGATTACGACATCGTCATCGACGAGGCCGCGCTGAAAGCAGCGGCGGCCGATCTCACGAAAACCGCGAACACCGGCCCATGAAGCGTGGATTCCAGTTCCTCCTCGCAGCGGCCAGCGTGATGCTGACAGGCGCTGCCGCATGGGCGCATGAGGTGCGCCCGGCATATCTGGAACTGACGGAGCGCTCGAAGAATGAGTTTGATGTGCTGTGGAAAGTGCCTGCCATGGGCGGCACACCGCTCGCGGGCGAGGAGATTCCACATGAATTGCCCTTGGCCGCACCCACCGTTCCGACCGCCACGAAAGCGATGCCATGCGGCTGTCCCGCGCCGACTGCGGCGCAACTCTCGCGGGGTGTGCTGCCGATCCATCCGTCCATGCCGAAGAACGCGGAAACCATTTCATTCCCTCGAGTGGAACGGTTGTTTGGCGCGGAGATCAAGCGCTGGACGATCCGCACCGGCCCGCAGGGTCTCGAAGGCTGGGAGGTCACGGTGCATGGCCTGTCGGCGACGATGGTGGATGTGCTCGTGCGCATCGCGCTCGCTGATGGTCGCGTCGTCTCGCGCCTGCTGCGGCCCGATGCGCCTTCATTTGTGTTTGGCGCGGAGGACAATGGGCCGGCGGTCAGTGAATACTTCGTGCTCGGTGTCGAGCACATCCTTTTCGGCATCGATCACCTGCTCTTTGTGCTCGCGCTGGTGCTCATCGTGCGTGGAGTCGGGCTGCTGGTGAAGACGATCACGGCTTTCACCATCGCGCACAGCATCACGCTCGCGCTGGCTACGCTCGGCTATGTGAACATGCCCTCGGCCCCGGTCGAGGCCATAATCGCGCTCAGCATCGTGTTCGTCGCGGCGGAGATCGTGCGGTCGCGCAGGGGTCAGTCAGGATTGACCGAACGCGCGCCATGGATCGTGGCCTTCACGTTTGGTTTGCTGCACGGCTTCGGCTTCGCGGGCGCGCTGAGCGAAGTCGGCCTGCCGCAGAACGACATCCCGATGGCACTGCTGCTGTTCAACGTCGGCGTCGAGGCCGGACAACTTGCATTTGTCGCCGTCGCGCTTGCGATCATCGCGCTCGTGCGCAAAATCCGGTTGCCCGCGCCGGAATGGGTGCCGCTCCTGCCGCCTTATGCGATCGGCAGCGTCGCAATGTTCTGGGTCATCCAGCGCATCGGCATTGTTTGAATCTCTACCGTCTCTACTCATCCCAATCCAAATCATGAAAACACAAAACCGCCTCACCGCCGCAGCGCTGGCCCTCCTCGGCCTGTCGCTCGCAAGTCTCACCGCCCAAGAAGCCGCACCCACCGGCGACGCTGGCACGCTTAGCAAAGAATCAGCCGACGCGGCGCACAAGAAGCAGCCTTACTCGCCCTATGCGGACCGCAAGTTTCCGACGCGACCATTCTTTGGCGACACGCATCTGCACACGGGCTTCTCGGCGGACGCGGGCGCGTTTGGCTGCCGGCTCAATCCGCGCGATGCGTATCGTTTCGCGCGGGGTGAGCAGATCACGGCATCGAGCGGCCAGCCCGCGAAGCTCTCACGTCCGCTGGATTTCCTCGTCGTCGCCGACCACTCGGATCAAATGGGTTTCTTCCCCGACCTTTTTGCCGGCAAGCCCGAGATCCTTGCCCACCCGACGGGCCGCAAGTGGTATGACATGGTCCAGTCCGGCCAGGGCGGCGCTGCGGCGATGGAAATCATCGGCAGCTTTGCCCAGGGCACGTTTCCCAAAGCACTCGTCTATGCACCCGGCACGCGCGCCTTTAAAGGCGCGTGGCAGGAGACCATCGCAGCGGCGGAAGCCTACAACGAGCCGGGCCGCTTCACCGCCTTCATCGGCTACGAGTGGACCTCTCTCGACAAGGGCAACAACCTCCATCGCAACGTCATCTTCCGCGACAACGGCGACAAGGCCAGCCAAGTCGAGCCTTACACCTGCGTGCCGCCGCTCGGCAGCAACAACCCCGTCGAGTTATGGAAATGGATGGACATGTATGAAAAGAAAACCGGCGGCAGCGTGCTGGCCATCGCGCACAACGGCAACCTGAGCAACGGCACCATGTTTCCCGTCGTCGAGGCCTTCGGCAAAGCGATCGACCGCGAGTATGCCGAGCAGCGCGCCAAGTGGGAGCGGCTTTATGAGGTGACGCAAACCAAGGGCGACGGCGAGGCCCATCCCTTCCTTTCGCCGAACGACGAGTTCGCCGATTACGAGACCTGGGACAAAGGCAACCTCGACGGCAGCGTCGCGAAGAAAAACGAAATGCTCGAAGGCGAATACGCCCGCTCGGCGCTCAAGAGTGGCCTCAAGCTCGAAGCGAAGCTCGGCACAAACCCCTACAAGTTCGGCATGGTCGGCAGCACCGACGCGCACACCGGCCTCGTGTCCATCGAGGAGGACAACTTCTTCGGCAAGACGACGCCCGGCGAACCCGGCCCGCATCGCCTCACCGCGACCTTCCTCGACGTGAAAAACACCGGCGTGAAGATCATGGACTGGGAAGTGG